>CATLHC010000047.1 GCA_949948775.1 uncultured Oscillospiraceae bacterium | reverse complement strand
TGAAGTTTCCGCCCGGCCGCGCCGGCGGTCTAATATATTTATCGTAATTTTTTCACACGACACATTGCGTGGCCGCCGCAGCACTTTCACTGGTCGGTCCCGGCCTGAAGCGGGCTAAAAGTTTCTCTTTTCGCTGCCCTTTCACGCCCTGGGCTCGTAGCTCATCCCGGCGGGGTAGAAAAAGTTTACCTTTTTATCCGACAGTCCGATGTGCAGCTCGCGGCTCCGCACCGGCTCCCCGTCCACCACCGCCACCAACTCCTGCCGTCCTTTAACGGTGATGTCGTGTCCCTGGCGGTACCAAATCAGGTCCGGGTAGTCCCGATATTTTCCCGTGCCGTATTTGCCCACCAGCCGGAAAAAGGTCAGGCGGCTCACCTTGCGCACCACCAGCACCTCCAGCAGGCCGTCGTCGGGCATGTTGTCCCCTACAGGCATAAAACCGCCGCCGTAGTACCGCCCGCTGCACACGCAGACCAGAGCGGTTTCCCCCTCGAAGTGGAGGTCGCCGCAGTCCACCACCATGGGTACGCCGATGCCCTTGTGCAGCACGTTGACCACGGCGGAGATGATATAAGCCCCGATGCCGGGAATGAACGGAAGGCCGTTGTAGGTGTCCTTATCTACGGCGATGCGGGCGTCCAGGCCGGTGCATACGATGTCGATGCCCAGATGTCCGTTGCAGTCGATGAGGTCCATGGCGGCCTGAGGACCTCTGGACAGGGCCTCCAGGTCGGAGAACCTGGCCTTGCATTCTTTGCCGAAAATTTTCAAAAAGTCGTTGCCAGTGCCGATGGGCACGTTGGTGACGGCGGCGTTGGCATAGCCGGCCGCGCCGTTCACCACCTCGTTGAGCGTGCCGTCCCCGCCGCAGGCGTAGATGCGCACCTCCTCGCCGGATTCCGCCGCCTCCCGGGCGATGCGGCGGGCGTCTCCGGTCTGCCGGGTCAGGGCGATCTCGTGGGGAGCGCTCAGCGTTCGGATGTTTTCCTCCAGAAGCCGGGTGCTCTTTTTCTTTCCCGCCGTGGGATTGATGATGAACAGATGGCGCATGGCCCATCCCTCCTTCTTCTCTCTACATCCCTTTGGGGTCAGATCCCGTACATGAACAGATCGCATTTGATCATACCATTATATAGTTTTCGCTTTTTGTCCGCGGGTTTGCCGAAAGCCCGCTCAAATTCGGTGTGGGAGGACAGCACATTCACCTGCCAGCCCTTTGGAAGCGCCCGCGCCGCCTTGCCGAAGGCCCGGTACAGGTCCTCCGCCTCCTTTTTCTCCAGCAGCCGCTCCCCGTAGGGCGGGTTGGTCACCACCCGGCCCTTGGGGGCGTCTCGGTGGAACTTGGCCGCGTCGGCCACTTCAAAGCGCACCGTATCTTCTACCCCAGCCAGCTCGGCGTTGTGCCGGGACAGCTCCACGGCGGCGGGGTCGACGTCCCCGCCCCAGATGTCGTAGGCGCCGTGGAACTCGGCTTCCTGCGCCTCCTCCGCCGCGTCCATCCACAGCTTGGAGGGCAGCCAGCTCCACTTCTGCGCGGCAAAGGTTCGGTTCAGCCCGGGGGCCCGATTTTTGGCGATGAGGGCCGCCTCGATGGGGATGGTGCCCGAGCCGCAAAAGGGATCGCAGAAGGGGTCCCGGCCCTTGTAGCGAGTCAGGGACACCAACGCCGCCGCCAGGGTCTCCCGCAATGGCGCGCCCATGTTCTGGGCCCGGTAGCCCCGCTTATACAGGCTGTCGCCGGAGGTGTCCAGCATGAGAGTGACTTGATCCTTCAAAATAGAGAACTGCACCTGGTATAAGGAACCGGTTTCGGGCAGCTGCGTCAAACCATACACCGACCCCAGCCTTTTGCACAGGGCCTTTTTGAGAATGGACTGGCAGGCGCTCACCGCGTGGAGCTGGGAGCTGATGGTGTAGCCCTTCACCGGGAAGCGGCCCTCCCGGGGGATATAGTCCTCCCAGGGCAGGGCGGCGCAGCCGTCAAACAGCTCCTCGAAGGTTTTTGCCTGAAAGGCGCCCAGGCGCAGGAGCACTCTGGCCCCGCAGCGCAGGTTCAAATTGGCGCGGGGAATGTCGGCGGGGGAACCCTGGCACAGCACCCGACCGTTTTCCGCCTTTATTTCGGCCAGCCCCAGCCTTTTCAGCTCATAGGCCACAGTGCTTTCCACCCCCATCAGGGCGGGTATGACGAGGTGTAATGTTTTGTCCATAAAAACGCTCCGAAAAATTTTTCAAAAAAACCTATTGACTTTACACCTGGTGAAAGGTGTAGTATCATGTCACAGGGCGGGGAAATATTTTACAAACCCCAGTATAATGTAAAATGGAAGCGCTGGCAACAATAATATGCGCCAGGCCGCGAAAAACTTCTTTTCCTCGTCCCGCGTTTGTGGTACAATAAAATGGAAACGAGAAAGGAGTGCGGGAATATGCCGTTGGACGCGGAATCTATCATAAAAATCACATGGCTGGTGCTGCTGGTCGCCTTCGCGGCTGCCGAGGCCGTCACGGTGGGACTGACCTCCATCTGGTTTGCCGCCGGAGCGTTGGCCGCGCTGGCCGCCGCGCTGCTGGGCGGGCCGCTGTGGGTGCAGATCACTCTGTTTTTGGCGGTGAGCCTGCTGTGTCTGGCGGCGGTGCGGCCTCTGGCAAAAAAGCACCTGAACGACAGGGTGGAGCCCACCAACGCAGACCGGGTCATCGGGGCCCAGGCCCAGGTGACGGAGGATATCGACAACATCCACGGCAAGGGGGCGGTGGTCATCCGGGGGATGACCTGGTCGGCCCGCAGCCAGGATGGAGGCCCCATCACCGCCGGCACCATGGTGCGGGTCCTGCGCATCGAGGGGGTCAAGGTGTTCGTGGAGCCCATCGCCGCCCCCGTCCCCGTCGGGGAGGATAGGAATTGGTAGGAGGGCGCCGCCGTGAAAAAAGCGCTGCTGGCCGCCGCCGTCACGCTGGCTGCGGGATATCTCGCGCTGGCCCTTTTCTGGAATGTGGGCGGCGGCGGATACCTGGGCCTGCTGGTGGCCGTCGCCGTTATGGGCGGCTTTATTATCTACTTCAACGAGACAAAAAAGTGATATATTTTTAAGGAGGTAGTCAAATGAAAACATTCGCACTGGCCGGAGCCATTGACGTCAGCGCCATCGTAGGCCCTATTATCCTTCTGCTCATCGTCATCATTGTACTGGGCATTCTGGCGTCCAATATCAAGGTGGTTCAGCAGTCCACGGCCGTGGTCATCGAGCGGCTGGGCGCATTCCACGCCGTGTGGGGCGTGGGCCTGCACCTGAAGGTCCCCTTCATCGAGCGGGTGGCCAAGACCGTGTCCCTGAAGGAGCAGGTGGTGGACTTCGATCCCCAGCCCGTCATCACCAAGGATAACGTCACCATGCAGATCGACACCGTGCTCTACTTCCAGATCACCGACCCCAAGCTGTATACCTACGGCGTGGAGCACCCCATGAGCGCCATCGAGAACCTGACCGCCACCACGCTGCGCAATATTATCGGCGATTTGGAGCTGGACCAGTCCCTCACCAGCCGGGACCACATCAACACCCAGATGCGGGCCATTCTGGACGAGGCCACCGACCCCTGGGGCATCAAGGTCAACCGGGTGGAGCTGAAGAACATCATGCCGCCCCGCGACATCCAGGAGTCCATGGAGAAGCAGATGCGGGCCGAGCGTGAGCGCCGGGAGGCCATCCTCCAGGCCGAGGGCCAGAAGCAGTCCCAGATCCTGGTGGCCGAGGGCGAGAAGCAGTCCGCCATCCTCCGGGCCGACGCCGCCAAGCAGGCCAAGATCATGGAGGCCGAGGCGGAGAAGACCGCCAAGATTCTGGCCGCCGAGGCCGAGTCCGAAGCCATCCTGAAGGTCCAGCAGGCCACCGCCGACGCCATCCGGCTCATCAACGAGGCCGCGCCCAGCGAGGGCGTGCTGACCATCAAGGCCCTGGAGGCCTTCCAGAAGGCCGCCGACGGTCGGGCCACCAAGATCATCATCCCCAGCGAGCTGCAGGGGCTGGCGGGGCTGTGCGCCAGCGCCAAGAGCGTGTTCGACACCGTGGAGCCCAATCAGCCCAAACCTGGGAAGTAAACGATCACCATGTACGAGTACAAATATGCCGCCGCGAAGGTTGGGGGGACGCTGGGCGCCAGGGAGGATCACCGAGAGATCATTGACCGCGCCGCCGCCCAGGGCTGGCGTTATGTGGGCTACGTGCCAACCCGGGTTGTGGGCTATGGCGCGCTGGATAAAATCGACTTGATTTTCGAGCGGGAAATTTGAACAGGTAAAAGGAGCGGTCTCTATTCGGGAACCGCTCCTTTCCTTTGTGTTATTCCTTGCTCACCTTGAGCACGTCGTCTCCCACCTGGACGGGGCCGGCGGCCACCTGCTCCACCCCGGCGAAGTCGTCGGAGTTGGTGACGGCGGTGACGATGACGGTGGGATGGCCTGCGGCCCGGACCACATCCAGATCCATGGTGATGACGGGGTCACCCCGCTTTACTTTCTGGCCCTCCTGCACCAACACGGCGAAGCCTTGGCCCTTCATGTCCACCGTATCTACCCCGCAGTGGACCAGCAGCTCCATACCCTGACTGTCCACCCCCACGGCATGGAGGGTGTCGGCCACCTGGCTGATCACGCCGTCCACAGGGGAGCAGATCCTGCCGTTCTCCGGCTCAATGCCGCAGCAGAAGCCCACCATGCCTTGACTGAAGGCCGGATCGGGGATGTCCGCCATGGGGATGGCGCTGCCCTTTGCCGCGGCGCCCACGGTCAGGGGGCCGGTTTGGGGCGCTTCCTTTTTGAATTTGTCGAAAAAACCCATTTCAAGTACTCCCTTTCTGTGCATTTATGCCAAAATACTAACACGTTCGGGGAAAAATAAAAAGATAGTTTGAACAGGCTGGAATAAAGTTTCAAATCCTGGAGCTTTTTTAGGGGACAGAGGCGGTTTGGGTGAAATTGGGAACGATCAGCGGAAGCAGGGCGCCACCGCCGCCCAGACGCGCTCCGCCACCTGTTCCTCAGTGCCGGAGCCGTCCACTACGGCCACGTTTTCCACGTCCTTCAGGCGGTCAAAGGCCTGGAAATACAGCTCCCTGGTCCTGCGCAGACGGTCCTCCTGGTCGAAGATTTCCTCCACAAAGCGGTTTTTGTGGATGCGGTCCAGGGCGGTCTCCACCGGCACGTCCAGGAACACGGTGAGGGTGGGCCGCAGCAGGCCGGCGCTGACGGAATTGGCCTGGATGACCCACTCCATGTCCATGTCCACGCCATGGTAGGCGTAGGAAGAGAAATAGTACCGGTCGGACACCACGGTGATCCCCCGGTCGACGGCGGCGAGCAGGCCGTCCACCTCGTTCACCAGATGGTCGATGCGGTCGGCGGCGTACAGCGCGGCGATGACCCGGTTGTCGGCGGTGACCCGGCCCGTGAAGATCTGCCGGATCAGCGACCCCACCGGGCCGCCGGTGGGCTCCCGGTCGGCGCGGCAGGGCAGGCCCAGCCCCTCCAGCCGCTTCACCAGCGGGCCGACCTGGCTGCTTTTGCCCGAGCCGTCGATACCCTCCAGTACGATAAATTTGCCTTTTTCCATAGTTCTCTCCTCTTTTGGGTCACTGATCGTTGACCATATGCACGTTGACGTGGGGATAGGTCATCTCGACGCCCGCCCGGTCAAAGGCGGGCTTAAAGCCGTCGATCAAGTCAAAGTAGACCGTCCAATAGTCGGCGTTGGCGCACCACACCCGCATGACGTAGCCGATGGCGTTGTCGCCGTATTCGTCCACATGGACGGCGGGCTCCGGGTCGGCCAGCACCAGGGGGTGGTCCGCCGCCATCTGCGCCAGCAGGGCGATCACCCGCTCTGTAGGCGCGTCATAGCCGGCGGACACCTTCAGATCCACCCGGCGGGTGGGCTGAGCGGAGTAGTTGACGACGTTGGCGGCCACAATGCTGCTGTTGGGCAGCTGGACCAGCTTGTTGTCGGGGGTGGTGAGCTTGGTGTAGAAGGTTCCGATCTCCGTCACCGTACCGGAGCAGCCTCCGGCGTCCACATAGTCCCCCAGCTTGAAGGGATGGGAGGCCAGAAGCTGCATCCCGCCCGCCATGTTGGACAGGAAATTCTGCAGCGCCAGGGAGAAGGCCAGCCCCACCACGGACAGCATGGCCACCAGCGACGTAACCTCGATGTCCAGACAGCCCAGCACGATGATGACCGCCACCGACCACAGCACGCCTTTGAGCAGATTGCGCAGCAGGGTTTGGAGGGGCGCGTCCAGCTTGGAGCGGCCCAGGGCGCGGGCGGCCACTTTGGTCAGCACCTTGATGGCCACCAGGCTGACGACTACGGCGATGACCGCGCTGAATATATTGCTGGCGGTGAGCTTGCTGAGGCTGTTCAAAAACTCTTCCCTGGTCTCATCCGGCAGTCCGCTGGTGAGCGCGATGGGCGGCATGGCCCCCACCTCCGTTCGATTTCTAAAGATGCGCTTGATGATTTATTTTACCACAGCCTGTCCCCGGGCGCAAGCGTCACGCCGGGTCCAGGACGGACCCCACCAGGGCGCCGCCCTCCGCGCCGGTGATTTTCACATCGGCCAGCCGGTTGTGGAGATTCTCCCCCTGCGCCCGCACCAGGGCATAGCTTGGGGTGTGGCCCTGCCACAGCCCGCCCTTCTCCTCCTCGAACAGCACGGGGAGGACGCAGCCCGCCTGACTCTCCAGCCAGCGCCGCTCCAGTTCCGCCCCCAGGGCGATGGCGCGGCGGGCGCGGGCCTCCTTCTCCTCCTTGGACACCTGTCCGGGCATGGTGTCGGCGGGGGTGCCGGGGCGGCGGGAGTAGGGGAATACGTGCATAGCCGTGAAGGCGCACTGCCGGACGAAGGCCAGGGTCTGGGCGAACTCCGCCTCGGTTTCCCCGGGAAATCCGGTGATGAGGTCGGTGGTGACGCCGGGGTCAGGAAAGTATTCTCTCAGTAATCGAACGGACTCATAATACCGCACGGTATCATATTTCCGATTCATGCGGGCCAGAGTGGCGTCGCAGCCGGACTGGAGGGACAGATGGAAGTGAGGGCAGAGGTTGGGCAGGGCGGCGGCCCGGCGGCAGAACTCTACCGTGATGGTCCGGGGCTCCAGGGAGCCCAGCCGCACCCGCAAACCCGGCGCGGCGGCGCAGACGGTCTCGATCAAGTCGATGAGGGCGCTGCCGTTTTTCAGGTCCCGTCCCCAGGAGGAAATCTCAATACCGGTGAGCACCACCTCCCGATAGCCCTCCGCCGCCAGGCGGCGGGCCTGGTCCGCCGCCTCGCTGGGCGGCAGGGAGCGCACCGGCCCCCGGGCGTAGGGGATGATGCAGTAGGTACAGAAGTTGACGCAGCCGTCCTCCACCTTGAGCATGGCCCGGGTGCGCCCCGCCCCCCCGCCGGCGGGCAGGCGCTCGAACTCCCGGCGGGCCAGGGCGCTGTCCACGTCTATGACCTGCCCTCCTCTGGCGTTCAGCAGCTCCTCCAGCCGGTCCAGAAAGACCATACGCCCCGCCGAGCCGGACACCAGGTCCACGCCCAGGGCGCTGACGGCCTCTGGATCGGTCTGGGCATAGCAGCCGCACACCGCCACCACGGCCTCCGGAGCGCTTTTCCGGGCGCGCCGGATGATGTTGCGGCACTTCTTGTCGCTGACGGCGGTGACGGTGCAGGTATTGACGACGTAGGCGTCCGCCGGGCCGTCGAAGGGGACCAGGGTGTGGCCCCGGCGCAGCAGCTCCCGCTCCATGGCCTGGGTCTCCACCTGGTTCACCTTGCAGCCCAGGGTATAGATGGCGATATTCAAAACGTGTACGCTCCTCGCGGTATAGTTCTGCCATTATATCACCATGTGGACAAAATATCAATTTACTTTTCCCTCCGGACGTGGTACAATGACAAAACAGTTTTGGAAAGGGCGGCGTTCCCATGGCTCACAGCTTTTTTGCCTATCTGTTCCGCATGCGCCACATCGCCCGGTGGGCGCTGATGCGCAACACCCGTACGGAAAACGTGGAGGAGCACTCCTACGAGGCGGCGGTGCTGGCCCACGCCCTGGCGGTCATCGGCCGGGACGTGTTCGGCAAGGACCTGAACCCGGACAAGATTGCCGTGGCCGCCCTGTTCCACGACGCGCCCGAGATCATCACCGGGGATATGCCCACCCCCGTCAAGTACCACAATCCCTCCCTGCAAAACGCCTACAAGCAGGTGGAGGCGGCGGCCCAGGACAAGCTGCTGTCCATGCTGCCCCCCGAACTGGCCCCCGCCTACGCCCCCCTGGTGCGGGAGAGCGACGAGCAAGTGCGCCGGTACGTGAAAGCGGCGGACAAGCTGTCGGCCTACATCAAGTGCGTGGACGAGCTGAAGGCGGGCAACGCCGAGTTCAAAAAGGCGGCGGAGCAGACCCTGGCGGCGCTGAAGAACATGGAAATGGAGGAGCTGGAATACTTTATGGAGCGATTCCTCCCGGCGTTCAGCCTGACCCTGGACGAGCTGCAATAGGGGGCCGGGACCATGAATAAGCCGCCATTTGCGCGTTTGCTGTTCCTGCTCCTGCTGCTTGGCGTGGGGATATTCCCCTACGCCGGCTTGTTTGGGATCATGCGCAGCAAGCCCATTGACACAGAACTGTCCTTTGCGGCCGGGCTGATCTGCGCCATCGCCCTGTTTATTTGGAGCCGCCAGGGGTCCTTGAGCGCGAGGCGGCTGGCCCTGGGGAGCATGGCGGTCAAGCTGGTCCAGATTCCCGCCTATGCGGCATGGTTTATCCTGGGCGTGGCGTTTTTCCTGTTCGCGGGCTTTGCGCTGGCCTTTATCGTGGACGCCATGGCCATCCTGCTCAGCGGGCTGGTGGGGCTGGCGGCGGTGCTCCGGTGCCGGGCCGAGGGAAAGCTGGAGCGAAAGGCCGCCGTCATTCACGGAATTTTGCAGTTTATCTTTTGCGCCGACGTGTTCAGCGCAGTTTGGGTCTATATCAAAAGCCGAAAGGAAAAGGAGAGTTCCATATGAGAGCCATCGTCACCGTCATCGGCAGGGACCAGGTGGGCATCATCGCCGCCGTGTGCGCCCTGCTCAGCGAGAAGAACGTCAACGTGCTGGACATCAGCCAGACGGTTTTGCAGGAGTATTTCACCATGATTATGCTGGTGGATACCGCCGAGGCCACCGTGCCCTTTGCCCGGCTCCGGGAGGATCTGGCCCAGGCCGGCAAGGAGCGGAACCTTGATATCCGTGTCCAGCGGGAGGACATTTTCGACGCCATGCACCGCATCTGATCCTGTAGGGGCGCACATTGTGCGCCCGCCAACAGGCACATCGAACCATATGTGGGCACACAATATGCGCCCCTACGCACAGGAGGCTCTCCTATGATTAACACCAACGACATTTTACAGACCATCCGGATGATCGACCACCAGCACCTGGATATCCGCACCATCACCATGGGCATCAATCTGCTGGACTGCTGCGACCCGGACCCCCACGCTGCCTGCCGGAAGATCTACGACAAGATCACAACCTCCGCCGAGAAGCTGGTGAGGACCGGCGAGAGCATTGAGGAGGAGTTCGGTATCCCCATTGTCAACAAGCGCATCTCCGTCACCCCCATGGCCCTGGTGGCCGGGGCGTCCCGCACCGGCGACTATGTGCCCTTTGCCGCCGCCATGGACAAAGCGGCGAAGGCCGTGGGCGTAAACTTTATCGGCGGCTTCTCCGCCCTGGTGCAGAAGGGTATGACCGAGGGAGACAAAAAGCTCATCGCGGCCATCCCCGAGGCCCTGGCCGCCACCGACGTGGTGTGCTCCAGCGTCAACGTGGGGTCCACTAAGGCGGGCATCAACATGGACGCGGTGGCCCTCATGGGCCGCACCATCAAGGATACGGCCCAGCGCACCGCCGACAGGGGGGGCTTTGGCTGCGCCAAGCTGGTGGTGTTCTGCAACGCGGTGGAGGACAACCCCTTCATGGCCGGGGCATTCCACGGCGTGGGCGAGGCCGAGCGGGTCATCAACGTGGGCGTGTCCGGCCCCGGCGTGGTCCACCACGCCTTGCAGAAGGTCAAGGGCCAGAGCTTCGATGTGGTGGCGGAGACTATCAAAAAGACCGCCTTTCAGGTGACCCGCATGGGCCAGCTGGTGGCCCGGGAGGCCAGCACCCGGCTGGGGGTGCCCTTCGGCATTGTGGACCTGTCCCTTGCCCCCACCCCCGCCGTGGGGGACAGCGTGGCCCGGATCTTGGAGGAGATGGGCCTTGAGGTGTGCGGCGGCCACGGCACCACCGCCGCCCTGGCCCTCTTGAACGACGCGGTGAAGAAGGGGGGCGTGATGGCCTCCTCCTCGGTGGGCGGGCTGTCCGGGGCCTTTATCCCGGTGAGCGAGGACGAGGGCATGATCGCCGCCGCCCAGTCCGGGGCGCTAACCCTGGACAAGCTGGAGGCCATGACCTGCGTGTGCTCCGTGGGACTGGACATGATCGCCGTCCCCGGCGACACCACCGCCGCCACCCTGGCCGCCATCATCGCCGACGAGGCCGCCATCGGCATGGTCAACCAAAAGACCACCGCCGTGCGCATCATCCCCGCCCCCGGCAAGCAGGTGGGGGACGTGGTGGAGTTTGGCGGGCTGCTGGGCTCCGCCCCGGTGATGCCCTGCCACACCGGGAGCGCGGAGGACTTCGTGGCAAGAGGCGGGCGTATCCCGGCCCCGATGCATAGCCTCAAAAATTGAACGAAAAGGACCGAAGGCAGCGCCTTCGGTCCTTTTGTGTTACGTGTTCTCTCTGGGGTCCGGGTCCGCCCACAGGGTGGAGAAATAGTCGTAGTACGGCATGAGGAAGGCGAAGCCCTCCACCAGCCGCCCCGCCAGCTGGGGCGTATAGATGAACTCGGTCAGTCCCTCCTCATGGCTCAAGGACAGGGACTTCTTGTTGTACCACGGCGCCAGTTTGGGCTCGGCGCAGGGCTTGGCCCGCTTGTACGACGGCCCCTCCAGCACAAATTCCTCCTGCCTGGCCAGTTTGTTGTGGAGCTTCAGCAGGGGCTTGGGGTCGGCGTCAATGCGGGCCCGGTGCTTTTCCATCAGCACCGCCTGGGCGCACCAGAAGCCCATGCCGTAGCTCCAACCGTCCGGGGCCAGCTCGAACCAGAGCACCGGGTGGTCGCCGCCCGACTCATTGCCGAACCGGAACAGGGACAGCCACAGGTGGTCCTTGTAGGGCCCCCGGCCGAACAGCCGCCGGGCGTCCCGGTAGATACGGGAGATCTTCAAGTTCAGCCCGCTCTTGGGGAAGCGGTCCAGCAGCTCGGCCTGGACCTGGGCGCCCAGCTCCCTCATGGGGGCGAGGAAATAGGTCTGATAGTCGTCCTTGTGGGCCTCGAACCAGCTCCGCTCGTTGTTGAAGCGGATGCCCCACATGAAGTCCACCGTCTCCTGGGAAAATCCTTGAAACATGGCCGTCACTCCCAATTGACAGCGTTGGGGTCCTGGCTGGGCTCCGCCACGGGCAGGTCCACATACTGGGTGGGGGTGGGTTCAGGGGTAGGCGTGAGGTCGGGGGTGGGGTCCACCCCCGGGTCCATGGTGGGCGGGACCCAGGGGTCCTGGCTGGGCGGGATCCAGGGGTCCTGGGTCGGCTCCACGGGGGGATCGGTGACGGCGGGGGGCTGAGCGGTGCCCTCGCCCCAGGGGCCGGAGTCCAGGGGATTGTAGAGGATCACCTTGTCCCGCTTGGCGTAGGTGCTGTGATTTTCAAAGGTGCGGGAGAGCAGATTGCCGGCGGCGTCGTACACACAGCGGTACACGTCCACCACGTAGCCGGTATAGGGGGTGGTCTTCACCCTGGTGGTGCCCTGGGGGATGGTCTCGTCGGGCTGGTACACGGTGGTCCAGCCGGTGGAGGACTGGGTGTAGCGCTGAGTCTCCACCTTGATGTTGTCCGGGTTGCTGCCGTAGAACTGCACCGTCAGCTTGCCCCAGGCCCCGCCCTCGGTATAGGCCACGATCTTGATGGGGAAGCCGGTGTTGTTGCGGAATTTAAAGTCCAGGCTGGGGTAGTAGATGGTGGCGTCCAGCCCGTTGGGGATATAGCCGGTGGCGAAGGCGTGGCAGGCCCGGTTCACAATCTCCAGGTTGGAGTACACCGCGCAGTAGTACAGGGAGGAGGACACCTGGCATACGCCGCCGCCGTCCATGGCCACCGTCTCGCCGTTCTGGTAGCCGGTGCTGGGCTTATAGCCGTTACGGGAGCTGGGGTCGCCGATGGTGCCGATATAGGAGAACACCTCGCCGGGCTGGATCACTTTGCCGTTGCAGGACTCGGCGGCCCGGTTCACGTTGAAGGAGCGGTTGGCCACCCCGTCCATGTTGGTGGTGACGGAGGCCAGCAGGTCCTTGTAGTACATGGACTCGTCCGCCGAGGTCCCCGGCGGGGTGTACTCCAGGGGGATGGTCACGCTCTCGCCGGGGGCGGCGGCGTCCAGCAGGGCTTGGGCCTCCTCCGCATTGACGGACCGGCCGATCACCGCCGGGGTGAGCCTGCCGTTTTCATCCACGCCGGCGGGCACCGGCTCGATATGGATCAGCTCGCTCAGGGCCTTGCCGCTGAGCTCCGCGCCGGGGACCACCTCGGGCTCCACCCTTAGCTCATCGGCCCCCTGGGCCAGCGCCTCCTCCACGGCGGTGAGCAGAGCATCAGTATTCACCTGTTGCCCGTCGGTGCCGGGGGTGACCACCACGTTTTCGTCCCCCAGCTCATAGGTGAAGTCCACCGGCTCTATTTTCAGCTCGTCGGCGATGGACTGGATGACCCGCTTTGCCTCGGCCTCCCCCTCGGGGGTGAAGGCGGCGGCGGACAGGGACAGATCGGTGGACTCTTGGGCCATACCCAGCCACAGCGCCCCCAGCTTCCAGAAGGGAGTGTCTTGTTTGACGGACATACCCATCCGCACCACTGTTTCGGGGGAGCAGTCCATCAGCTCGCCGGACAGCTCCGCCCGTTTGCCCTCGCCGTAGAGGAGGGTGAGCTTCCGGCTGTCCAGCCGCTGGTTCATTTCTTCCGACACGACGCTCAGCGCGTCCTCCTCGGTGAACTTGCCCAAATCGGCCACCGTCTCGCCCTTGTCGTCCACCGCCACCGCGCCCGGCAGGAGCTGGCCGTTGTTCTGCACCCAGGCGCACAGGCCGAAGTAGCCGCCCGCGGCGGCGGCAACGACCGCTGCCGCGGCGATGGCGGCGATCAAGCCCGCCGATAGTTTCTTCTTCGGAGTGGATTCTTCCATAAGACAACTGACCTCCCATAGAACACAAGTAAAAACATTGTACCACCATATGTTGATTTGGGCAAGGAAAAGTATGCGGAAAAAAGATTACAATTTGGTATCAAAGAAGTGGGAAAGTGTGGATTTCAACGGAAAAAGCCGCCCGCAGCTTGGTTTGCGGGCGGCTTTGATGGAATTGAGGGGATTTAGGTCTTGTGGCTCTCCACGATGGCGCCGCTGCGGAAGGCGGCCACCAGGTCGATTAGTTCGTCGATCTGGCCCTGGAGCTTCTTGCCGATGTCCGTCTGAAGGATCATGGCCCGGCTTTCCAGCCGCTCGAACACCTGGGTGGTGGAGGCGATGTCGTAATTTTTGTGGATGGCGGCGGCCCTGCCCACGAAGGGCTCGTGGGCCACCAGCCGGAAGCAATGGGAGTTATAGATCAGGGTATACCCGGCGATGCCGGTGGTTTTTTGGTACGCCTTACAGAACCCGCCGTCGATGACGATCAGCTTGCCGCTGCCCTTGATGGGGCTCTCGCCCTTCTTGGACTTTACGGGGACGTGGCCGTTGATGATGTGGCAGTGGGAGCCCTCCAGGCCGAACTCCTTCAAAATGCCCTCGCACACCACCGGGTCGTTGTACAGGGTGTAGTAGGCGTTTTTGGTCTCCACATGGGTGGACTCGTCGGCGATGAACCGGCGCTCGAAGGTGGTCATGCGGTCCCGGCCGAAGATGGGGGAGTTGCGCCCCGCCCACAGCCACCACAAAAAGTCCATGCCCTGCTGGCGCTCCGGGGAGCCGGGCTTGTTGTAGTAGGCCCGGCGGGCCACCCGGTCGGCGTAGTCCAAAAAGGCCCGGCCGGACAGATTCTCGCAGCCCATGAGGGAGAAGCGCATGAGGGAGCCGTCCTCGTGCATGGGGATGCAGCCGTGGAAGAGCAGGTTGCCGTTGTAGATGCGGTACAGGCTGCCCTTGGAGTAGAGGAAGCGGACATGGCGCTGGAGCTTCTCGCTGTGCCGGAAGGACCGGGTGAGGGTGTTGATGAGGGCGTCCTCCTCCGGGGTGAGGGCGTAGGGGTCCGCCGGGTCCACGGTGGGAAAGTCGGTGTCCAGCATGGGGTAGACGGCGCCGTCGATGGTGATGGTCTTGGCGTCGTAGTCAACCTTGTCCAGCAGCAGCCGGTCGTCCATGTGGAAGGCGGGGTTGCGCCGGATCTTCTGGCCCTCCAGCTTGAAGAGAATCATGGAGATGGCCTTGTGCATCCGGGCGCACAGCACCCGGTCCCGGTCGGTGATCTTGTCCTCGTCCTCCTTGGCCACCTTGATCTCGAAGCGGCTGATGTCGCACTTGCGGTAAAACTCGTCTGCGAACACGGACAGGGGCCGCAGAGAGATGCCGTAGCCCGTTTCGATGGTCTCCAGATTGTTGTACCGCAGGGAGTTGACCAGCACGGTGGCCACCAGGGTGCGGGAGCCGGAGGCCGCCCCCATCCACAAAATGTCGTGGTTGCCCCACTGTATGTCCACGCTGTGGTAGGCCATGAGGCTGTCCATGATGACGTCGGCGCCGGGGCCCCGGTCGAAGATGTCCCCCACCAGGTGCAGGTGGTCCACCGCCAGGCGCTTGATGAGCTCGCACAGCTGAATCAGGAAGTTGGAGGCCCGGTCCAGGTCGATGATGGTGTTGATGATGTTCTCGTAGTAGTCCCGCTTGTCCGCCTCGTTCTTCTCGTAATGGGTGTGGATCAGCTCGTCGATGATGTAGGCGTACTCCGGGGGCATGGCCTTGCGGACCTTGGAGCGGGTGTACTTGGCGCTGACCAGGCAGCACAGGTCGATGAGCCGGTGGAAGGTGATGCGGTACCACTCCCGCATGTCGTCGCACTCCCGCTCAATCTCCTCCAGCTTCTCCTCGGGGTAGTAGATGAGGGTGGCCAGCTGGTCCCGGTCGGACCGGGGGACGGTGGCCCCCAGCAGTTCGTCGATCTTCACCCGCACCACGCCGGAGGCGGAGTTGAGGATGTGCTGAAAGGCCTCGAATTCCCCGTGGACGTCGGACAGGAAGTGCTCGGTGCCCTTGGGCAGATTCTGGATGGCCCGCAGGTTGATGATCTCGGTACAGGCGGACTGGACGCTGGGGTACTGCCGGGCCAGCAGCTTCAGGTACTCCAGCCGCTCGGGGGGAAAGGTGACGGTGGGCTTCATAGAGCGTCCTCCTTTGGTCGGGTATTTTTGCCTAGGGATATTATGCCATAGATTTCGGGAAAAGGAAAGAGGAAAAGCGCAAAAACGGGGAAAATTCCGATTCTGCGCCTGATTTTTGTTAAAAATGTATCAAATCTCTCTGCGCCCTTCCAGGGCGCGCATCAGCGTGGCGTCGTCGGCGAATTCCAGATGGCTGCCCACCGGGATGCCGTAGGCCAGCCGGGTGGTTTTCACCCCGAAGGGCTTGAGCAGCCGGGAGAGGTACATGGCGGTGGTCTCCCCCTCGGTGTCCGGGTTGGTGGCCATGATGATCTCGTCGATGCCGCCCGCCGCCGCCCGCTCCACCAGCTGCTGGATGCGCAGCTCGTCCGGGCCGATGTGGTTCATGGGGGAGATGACGCCGTGGAGGACGTGATACACCCCGTTGTACTCCCGGGAGCGCTCCATGGCCACCACGTCCTTGGGGTCGGCCACCACGCACACCACGCTGTGGTCCCGCTTGGAGGAGGCGCAGATGGCGCACTCCCCCTCCCCGTCGGTGAGGTTCTGGCACACGGGGCAGCATCCAATGCTCCTTTTCGCGTCCAGCAGGGCGGCGGCGAAGTCCTGGGCCGCCTGCTCCGGCTGGTCCAGGATGTAGAAGGCCAGCCGCTGGGCGCTCTTGCGGCCCACGCCGGGGAGCTTGGCGAACTGCTCCACTAAATTTTCCAGGGCCGCGGGGAAATAATCCATGGTATCAGCTCCAAAATAAAGTTATGCGTCTCGCTCGAAGGTGACCACGAGTCCGTTCTGACTCCAAGCGGTGGATTTGACCTGCCAGCCGGCGGCCGCCATCTCGTTCATCATGGCCTCTGCCCGCTTCACGTCGGCAGACACCTGAATTTGATACGTTTTCATCCCGTTTCCTCCCCTCTGCGCAAGTTTTCCACAGCCCTGGCCGGGTCCTCCGCGCCGTACACCGCCGACCCCGCCACCAGCACCGTGGCCCCGGCTTCAATGACCCGCTCCGCCGTGCCGGGGGCGACGCCGCCGTCCACCTCCAGCTCACAGGCCGGGTTGTAGCGGTCGATCAGCGCCCGCACCTCCCGGATGGTATCCAGCTGAGACTCCATGAATTTCTGCCCGCCAAACCCCGGCTCCACCGTCATCACCAGCACCATGTCCAGCTGTTCGATATAGGGCAGGACGGCCCTGGCGGACGTGATGGGCCGCAGAGCCACCGCCTTTTTCACCCCGTTGGCCTCCATGGCCCGGAGGGCGTCGGCGATGCGGACGGGGTGATCCGCCTCCAGGTGGACGGACAGAAGGTCCGCTCCCGCTTTGCAGAACTGGTCGACGTATCGGGCGGGCTTGTCGATCATCAGGTGGACGTCCAAAAACATGTCCGTGTGCCTGCGGATGGATTGGACCACCGGAACGCCGATGGTGAGATTGGGGACGAACATGCCGTCCATCACGTCCACGTGGAGCCAGTCGGCGCCGGACACGCGCCCGATGTCCCGCTCCAAATTGCAAAAATCCGCCGAAAGGATGGAGGGCGACACTTTGACCATGATTTTACCCCCTTTTTTGTGAATTCGTCCGTGAGACAAGCCCTGGACCGGAGGAAAACGGGGCACACCCGCCGCCCCCCGGCCACATAAGATAGAATACGCGGAGGTCGCCGCCGGGGCCGGCTGGGTGGCTCTCCCACGCCCCCTCGCTCGCGCCCAGCCGAGCCTCCGGTCGGCGCGCCGCACCTGAATACCCCCCGCCGCCTGTGCGGCGGGGGGATTGTGATGCTTATGGCAATCTTTAAAATACGCGGCGGACCGCAGGGCGGAACGATCCCGACCCGCCGCTCTTCCGGCAAGCGCCATACGCCGCCGCGTCCTGCGGAGCTCCGCTGCCGGCAATTTTGATTTCCGCCATAGAGGCTTATCCCGTGATGGTGCCGCTGGCGGCCACCTCTCGAACCGGATAGCCGGCCTGGCGCAAGGCGTCCATGATCTCCGCCTTGTGGCCGTGGCCGAAGGCCTCCAGGGTGACCTTCAGCTCCACTCCCGCCTGGCGGTTGATGTTGACAAACTGGTTGTGGTCCAGCTTGATAATGTTGCCGTTCTGCCCGGCCACCAGCTCCGCGACGCGCAGCAGCTCGCCGGGCCGGTCAGGCAGCTGCACCGAGAAGGTGAAGATGCGCCCCCGGTTGATGAGCCCATGCTGGACCAGGGAGGAGATGGTGATCACATCCATGTTGCCGCCGGACAGCACCGGCACCACGTTTTCCCCCCGGCAGTCCAGGTGCTTGAGGGCGGCGATGGTGAGCAGGCCCGCGTTCTCCACCACCATCTTGTGCTTTTCCATCACGTCCAGGAAGGCGTCCACCAGCTCATCGTCGTCAATGGTGATGACGCCGTCCAGGTTCTTCTGGATGTAGGGGAACACCTGGTCGCCGGGGGTTTTGACGGCCACGCCGTCGGCGATGGTGGAGATGGGGTCCACGGTGACCACACGGCCTGCCTCCAGGCTGGCCTTCATGGACGCCGCCCCGGAGGGCTCCACGCCGATGACCCGCACGGAGGGGTTGAGCAGCTTGGCCAGGGTGGACACGCCCGCCGCCAGCCCGCCGCCCCCCACGGGCACCAGGATCACGTCCACGTCGGGCAGGTCCTTGAAGATCTCATAGGCGATGGTGCCCTGGCCGGTGGATACGGCCAGGTCGTTGAAGGGGTGGACGTAGGTCAGGCCCTCCTCCTGGCTGAGCTTCGCGGCCAGGGCCGCCGCGTCGTCGAAGGTCTCGCCGTGGAGCACCACCTTAGCCCCGTAGTCCTTGGTGTTGTTCACCTTCACCAGAGGCGTGGTGGTGGGCATGACGATGGTGGCCGCCACGCCCGCCGCCTGGGCGGCGTAAGCCACGCCCTGGGCGTGGTTGCCCGCGGAGGCGGTGACCAGGCCCTTAGCCTTCTCCTCGTCGGTGAGGGTGGAGCATTTGAAGTAAGCGCCCCGGATTTTGTAGGCCCCCGTGACCTGCATGTTCTCTGGCTTGATGTACACGTGGTTGCCGGTGGCCTTGGTGAAGAAGGGGCTGTACATCAGGTCGGTGCGGTGGAGCACACCGTCTAAAACCTTCCGGGCGGCGCGAAAATCGTCTAACGTCATCATTGGCAAGGACTCCCTTGTTTTTATGGAATTCAGCACTTCATTTTACATGAAGAAATTGTTAAAGTCAACAGCCTGAACCCCCCTTCTTCTTGACAGGGGGCGCTCCGGGGGAGTAAAATAGAAGCCAGATTTCGGAAAGGGGGCAAAGACCGTGGCTTATGTAAAAAAGCGCAGTGTGCTGCCCGTCTATTTGCTTGGGGGGACGTGGCTGGTCTGGTCGCTGTTCTTTCCTCTGTACCGCCCGGTCCACTATATCATGGCGGCGCTGGCGTCCCTGGCGGTCTACTACATCGGCAAGATACTTTTCCCCGACCGGGGCTACGAGGTGCGGGAGGCCGCGCAGACCGAACCCCAGCCCGAACCCCGGCCCGCCCCCAAGCAGGAGGCGAAGCCCAAATCCACCGGGAACCCGGAGATTGACGCCTTGCTGGTGGAACGGGATCGGGCCGTGTCCGAGATGCGGCGGCTCAACGACTCCATCAAGGATGAAAAAATTTCCAGGCAGATCACTCACCTGGAGACCACCACGGGAAAAATCATCGACACGGTGGCGGCCAGTCCCTCCAAGCTGCCCCAGATCCGCAAGTTCATGAACTACTATCTGCCCACCACCCTGAAGCTGCTCAACGCCTACGACCGGATGGACTCCACCGGCGTATCCGGCGCCAACATCGACGGCACAAAGGGCAAGGTGGAGGACATGCTGGACACTATCTGCACCGCCTTCACCCGCCTGCTGGACGACCTCTATGGACAGGAGGCCATGGACATCTCCGCCGACATCAAGGTCATGGAGCAGATGCTGGCCCAAGAGGGGCTGGGCGGCATGACCTTGGGCGGGTCGTGAGGAGGCCGCCGTGAAGAAAAAGATTACCAAAAAGGGCTATCGGACGCTGGCCCTCATCTGGACGCTGGCCGCCGCCGCCGTGGCGGTGGCGTTCGTGCGGCGGCTGGCCGAGTTCAACCTGCTGCTCCTTCTGCTGCTGGTGCTGAGCCTGTTTACCGCCGTCAACTTCTGGAAGGCGTGGAAGGCGGCGCCGGAGGAGGAGCTCTCCCGGGACCCCTTTGATACCCCGCCCAAATTCGCGGACAACCCTATTCTGTTTGACGACGACCCAAATCAAGATTCGGAGGAGAAAAAACATGAGTGACGAGCAGAATATGATGCCCGAGCTGCCCCTAGACCCCACCGGCGCCGCCGCCGCGGCTCAGGCCGCCCAGGCGGCGGAGGCCGCTGTCCCCAAGGCCCCGGAGGCCCCGTCCCTGACCCTGGAGAACACCATCAGCCCCGACGACGCCGCGGCGG
>CATLHC010000046.1 GCA_949948775.1 uncultured Oscillospiraceae bacterium | reverse complement strand
TAGGCCAGAATGCCGCCGTCCACGTACAGGATGTGGCCGTTGACGAAGTCGCTGGCGGCGGAGGCCAGGAACACCGCCGGGCCGCCCAGGTCGGACGCCTCGCCCCAGCGGTTGGCGGGGGTCTTGGCCAGGATGAACTGGTCGAAGGGGTGCTTGGAGCCGTCGGGCTGAATCTCCCGCAGCGGCGCGGTCTGCGGCGTGGCGATGTAGCCGGGGCCGATGCCGTTGCACTGGATGTTGTACTGGCCGTACTCGCTGGCGATGTTGCGGGTGAGCATCTTCAAGCCGCCCTTGGCCGCGGCGTAGGCGCTGACCGTCTCCCGGCCCAGCTCGCTCATCATGGAGCAGATGTTGATGATCTTGCCGCCGCCCTTCTTAATCATGGAGGGAATGACGGCCTTGGATACGATGAAGGGCGCGTTCAGGTCCACGTCGATGACCTGGCGGAAGTCCTTGGCGGACATCTCCAGCATGGGGATGCGCTTGATGATGCCCGCGTTGTTCACCAGGATGTCGATAACTCCCACCTCGGCCTCCACCTTGGACACCAGCTCGTTCACCGCCTCCTCGTTGGTGACGTCGCACACGTAGCCGTGGGCCTTGATGCCCTGCTCGGCGTAGGCCGCCAGCCCCTTGTCCACCAGCTCCTGCTTGATGTCGTTGAACACGATGGTGGCCCCCGCCTCCGCCATGGCGGTGGCGATGGCGAAGCCGATGCCGTAGGACGCGCCGGTGATCAAAGCGACTTTTCCATTGAGAGAAAAGCTGTCCATTTTGCAATATCCTCCTGATAAAAATTTTTGAAGACGATCAATCCGCCGTGCGGCTGTTCCGCGCCGGTCACTTGGCCCAGGATTCCTTGACGGGATCTACCTGACCGCTCATCATGCTCTTTAGGGCGTTCTGGAAGTGCCACATATCGTTGCCCAGAATGAGCATGTTGTACCCGTCGGCGATGGCGGACTCAATATTCTCCCTCGTGGGGGGGATCACGGGGCCAAGCCGGCCGATCCCCTTGGCTTTGGCCTTGTCCACCAGCACCTTGAACGCGTCGTGGACCTCGTCGCCCATGGCGTAGCCCACCTTCAAATTCTTGGACACGGCGTAGTCCACGGGGCCGAAGTTGACGGCGTCCACGCCGGGCACGGCCAGGATTTCATCAATGTTTTCCGTGAATTCATAGTCCTCGTCCATGGGAATGACCAGGGTGTCCCGGTTCTGCCGGGCCATGTATTCGTTCCAGTCGAAGTTCCAATAGCCAAACCCGGCGGCCCGAACATTGCTCTCGCCGCCCCGGCGGCCCATGGGGGAGAATTTGGCGGCCTCCACGCAGCGGCGGGCCATCTCGGCGGTCTTGCAGTGGGGAATGACCACGCCGTCGGCCCCCCACTCCAGCACCTTGCGGATGGCCACCTCGTCGTCGTCGGCCATCCGCACCAGTACGGCGATGTCGTGGAGCTTGGCGGCCATGATCTGCTTTTCAAAGTCCTCGCTGAGCATGTAGTTGGTGTGTTCCAGGTCCAAGTAGATGAAGTCCAGCCCGGACATGGCGATGTTCTCAATGACGCAGGTGGTACCGGTGAAGCAGGCCATGCCGAAAACGGGGCGCTGGGCCATTTTTTCCTTCAATGTCATGGTTTCATCTCCTCAAAATTCCCGGCCCGCTTTAGTTGATGGAGTAGCCCATCAGCAGGGGCAGCCAGGTGGTGAGCTGGGGAATCACGCTGATGGCGATCAGCACGATCACGTTGCAGATGATGTAAGGGGCCGCGCCCTTGAAAATATCGATGATGGGCATGCGGTTGATCTTGTTGCAGGCGTTGAGGCACATGCCCACCGGAGGCGTGACCAGGCCGATGGCCAGGCCGGTGATCATCATGGCGCCGAACTGGAGGGTGGAGATGCCGTTATACTGCATCACCGGCAGCAGGATGGGCGTCAGCAGCAAAATAGCGGGGCTGACGTCGATGAACATCCCAATCAGCAGGATCATCAAGTCGAAGATCAGGGCGATCGCGATGGGGGGCAGGCCCAGGGACATGAAGAAGTCGCCCACAGCCTGGGGAACGTTCTGCATGGTCAGAATCCAGGTGAAGATGGTGGTAAAGCCGATGATGAGCATGATGGACGAGGAGGAGATGAACGTCTTCTTCAGCGCCTCCCAAATCGCCTTCCAGGTCAGCTCGCGGTAGACGAGGAAGCCCACCAGGATGGCATAGGCCACGGCCACGCCGGCGCTCTCGGAGGCGGTGCACACGCCGAAGGAGACGCAGATGATGATGAACAGCGGCATGATCAGGGCCGGTATGCCGGACAGGATGCACTTCAGGCAGCGCTTCAGGTCAAATTTCTCCCGCTGGGGGTGCCAGCCTCTCCGGGCGGAGATGATGTACACCAGGATCAGCTGCGTCAGGCCGATGAGAATGCCGGGCACGGCGCCGGCCATGAACAGCGCGCCCACCGAGCCGCCCGAGATCATGGAATAGACGATCATCGGCGTGGAGGGCGGGATGATCATGCCCATGGTGGAGGAGGCCACCGTGATGCCGGCGGAGGCGTCGGGGGGATAGCCCTCGTCCTGCATGGCGGGGATGAGGATGGAACCCAGGGCCGAGGTGTCGGCCACGGAGGAGCCGGAGATGCCGCCGAAGATCATGGAGGCCACGATGTTGACCTCACCCAGGCCGCCCCGGATGGGGCGCAGGATCTCCGTGCAGAAGTTGATAATGCGCTTGGTGATGCCGCCGGTGTTCATCAGCTCACCGGCCAGCATGAACAACGGCATGGCGATCATCAGCTCGCTGAACGCGCCGTTCCAGATCCGCTGGGGGAGCATCCCCATGAAGGTGGGGACGTTCGTGGCGATGTAGCTGACGCACGAGGCGCCGATGGCGAAGGCCAGGGGCACGCCCAGCGCGGCGAAAATAATCAGCAGGATCAACAGGATTATCATTGCCATACTCTATTCCTCCTTCCGTCAGGCGTTATCGTTTGTGAGAACTACGTTCTTAGGCGCGAAATACGCCTCGTCCGCGGTGATGAGCATGGCGATCTTCACCACAACGCAGACGGCGCATATCACACCGCACACGGGCATGATGCCGTACATATAGAGCATCGGGATCTCCATGCCCATGCTGATCTGCTTTCCCATCTGGCCGGCATAGATGAATCCCTGGTAGACGAAGATGACGTCCACCACCAGGACGATGATGTGGTTGAGCACGGCCAGCCAGCGCTTGAGGGCGGGCTTCACCCGGTCATAGAGAATGTCGATCATGACGTGCTCGTCCTTGATGATGTTGGCCCCCATACCCCAGAAGGTGCTGAAGGCGAAGAGGGTGGTGTTGAACTCCGTGACTTCCTTCCAGCTGAGCTTGAAACAGTAGCGCATGATGACGGCGAAAATGACCATCACCGCCAGCAGGGCGATGGCGACGGCCCCAATACAGAAGTATACATTAAATATGGCCTTGCCGAACTTTTTCAGCTTATCCACAGGGCTTGCCTCCTCTCTCAAATTTGCGGCGGGATAGGCAAGGGCGGCCGCGGCAAACGCGGCCGCCCTTCCTGTTCACGGCGATTTGTGGGTATGTCAGGCGCTTTGTCAGCCCGCCTTGGCCACGATATCCTGCATCTCCTTGAGCTCGTCGGCGGTGCAGATGCCCTCCTCGATGCACTTGTCGTACACGGGCATCATGGCCTCGCGGAAGGCCTCCAGCTCCTCGGCGGTGGGCTCATAGACCTCGGCGCCGGAGTCCACGATCACCTGCTTGGCCTTGCCGGAGTTCTCGTCGATGAGCTGGTCGTTATACTCGCCCATCGCGGTGGCGCAGTCGGTGATAATGGTCTGGAACTCCTCGGGCAGGCTGTTCCACCAGGCGGCGTTCACATAGAAGGGATCGGGATGGAACTGATAGTTCACCTCGGTGAAGTACTTCTGCACCTCGTAGAACTTCATGCCCTCCACGTTGACCCAGGGGTTCTCCTGGCCGTCGGCCACGCCGGTCTTCAGGCCCATGTACAGGTCGGAGTAGGGGACGCTGACCGTGCTGGCGCCCAGGGTCTGGAAGGTCAGGTCGATGGTCTTCATGCCGTTGGTGCGCATCTTCAGACCCACCAGGTCGTCGGGCTTGGTGATGGGATGGGTGTTGTTGGAGAACTGGCGGTAGCCGCCCGCGTCGCACAGATTGATAATGACGGTGCCGGTGGCCTCCTCCATCTCGGCGCACACCTTTTTGGCCAGGTCGCTCTGGAGCAGGGCGGTGACCTCGGAGCGCTTGGTGGTCAGGAAGGGCAGCGTAAACATCAGCAGGCGGGGGCTGAAGTCATACTGGCCGCCGCGCATGCCCTGGGCGGTGCCGGCCACGACCTGCTCCAGCATCTCTTTCTCGGTCCCCAGCTGTCCGTTGCCCATGACGGTGACCTCAACGTGTCCGTTGGTGGCCTCCTTCACATCGGCGGCGAACTTCTCCATGGAAACAAAGCGGGGATTGCCCTCGGGCTGGGCGTGGCCCACCAGCATGGTGAAATTGCCCAGATCGGCGTAGGGATCGCCGTCGTTCTCCCCCGCGGCCTGAGAGGCGCCGGGGGCGGCGCTGGCGGCGGAATTGCTGCTGGGGGTGGGATTGTTGCTGGCGCAGCCCGCCAGCAGGCTCAACGACATGATGCCAGCCATTGCAAGAGCGAGAATTTTCTTGAATTTCATCGTGTTTCCTCCCATAATATTGATTTTGTCGCGGACAGATACCGGCTCTTGATGTATACATGCCTGCGCACAGCAAAAAATATCTTGCAGGGAAATTTTTCTTGGTCCAAAAAATACGCGCTTTTTTTCCGCAAATTTTGCCAATTTTAGAATCTTATAGATCAATTAGCGATTATCCAGCCGCGCCTCAGCTTGTATACATCTTGCTCTCATCATAGCAGATTGCCCCATAAAATGTCAAGGCAAAAACCGATGTTGTTTTGTACGAAATAGACAACGCGGATTTGTGCACAAAAGATAAAATCCGGCAGAATTAATTCCTTGCTCTTGACGGACGCAAAACTGTCAGGTATGCTTGTATACAATATGAAAAGGGAGCGGCAGGAAGGAGCCGATGTTATGGAGAGCAAAACGGAACGCATTTATCGGGCGCTGGAAAAAGATATTATGAACATAAACATTCACCCGGGGGATATGCTCAGCGAAAATTCCCTATGCGAACGGTTCCAGGTCTCCCGCACTCCCATCCGCAGCGTCCTCCAGCGTCTCCAGGGGGACGGACTGGTGGAGATCATCCCCCGCAGGGGCACTTGTGTCACCCGCATTCGTTACAACATCGTCAATCAGATCATCTATCTGCGCATTGCCGTGGAGTCGGCCATACTCCGAGATTTCGTAAGCATCTGCGGACCGCAGGACCTGGTTCAAATCCACCATTACCTCTCTCTGATGGAAGAGGAGCTGAACAACCGCCGGGCCGGAAATCCTCCGGACCCGTTTTACTTCTACGCCGCCGACAAAGCCATGCACGAAACTTGGTATCGGGCCACCCAAAAAACCTATTTGTGGGAATACATCTATTCCGCCAAAGCCGACTACCATCGATTCTGCATGCTGGATATGCAGAATGGGGCCAACTATGAGGGCGTTTCCCAGGAGCACCGGGCGTTGGTTCAAGCTGTGGAGGAAAAAAACGCGGCCGCTATCGAGCGCGTGGTCCGCGCCCACTTTGAGGGGGGCGTGCGGCGGCTGGGCGACCGAGTCTATACCGATCTAAACGACTACTTTGACGCGGACAGTCTGAAAATATAGGGGATGTCTCCATGAAAGAGCTTGATACGCCTTCGCTTTCTCATACAAAGAGCGATCTGCCCGCTGAGGAGAGGAGGCAGGACCAGCTGCTGGCCGCCGTGCTGTTCACCTTCTTTGTCAGCGGGGCCGCCACCCAACCCCTGGGTTCCTTCATTCCCTTTCTCCGGGAGAGCTATTGCCTCAGCTACGAGATGTCGGGCATGCTGCTGTCCTGTCAGTCCGTGGGCAATCTGATCGCCGTGATGCTGGTGGGGATCCTGCCCCTCTGGATCGGGCGCCGGAAGGCCGTCCTGATTACCGCCGTCTGGATGATGGCGGCGCACCTGATCTTCGCGTCCGGCCTGGGCTTTGTCCCGCTGCTGGCCGCCGCGTTTCTCATGACGGGCATCGCCAGGGGCGGCAATTCCAACTTTTCCAACACGATGGTATCCACGCTCCCCGGGGAAAAGGCCACGCGCGGGTACAATCTTCTTCACGGAAGCTTCGCGGTCGGCGCTTTGCTGTCTCCGCCCCTGCTGGTCGCGTTATCCAACCGCTGGCCGGTCTTCGGTTGGCGCGTTATGGCGGGACTCATGGCCCTGGCGTGCCTGGCCCAGCTGGTGGTATACCTCCGAATGCCCCTCCCCGCCGAGCCGCGGCGCGAGGGTGTGCGCGGGGTGGATTGGAGCTTCCTAACGGTAAAGCAATTTTGGCTGGGCAACGCCATGCTGCTGTTCTACGTTTCGGCGGAGTACGCCATCACGGGCTGGCTGGTAACCTATTTCCAGGACACGGGCGCGCTGGAGGCCGGCTGGTCTCAATTGATGGGCAGTCTGTTTTGGCTGGTGATGTTCATCGGGCGTATGGTGGGCGCCGCCATCACAGGAAAAGTATCCAGGAATAAATTGCTGATCGTGGATGGAGTGGGCTTTTTCGCCTGTTTCCTATTGATGCTGTCCAGCCGCAGCACCAGCTTCATCGTTTTGGGACTGGCCGGCGCCGGGCTGTTTATGGCCACGATTTATCCCACCGCTTTTGCTTTCGGCAGCGACTGCATCCGGGGCAACGATATGGGGTGCAGTGTTATGATCCTCACGGGCACCGCCGGCGGCATCATCGCGCCTGCCCTGGTGGGGCAGACGGCCGAACGGGCGGGCATCCAATCCGGAATGTATGTTGTGGCGGTCGTTGCCGCTTTGCTGCTGGTCAGCATACTTCTCAGCACCTTCAGCCAGCTGCGTTCTGAGCGCCCGGCGTCCTCATAGCGCCGCGGTACGTTTGGCCTTGGCAAAACAAGCAGAGGACACGCCAAACACGGCAATCTCGCCTTAATGCTATTCTTGATGGAAAAAGCAAGAGTCCCGTGTTCTCATGGGGCCCTTACAGTTTGCGGTGTACTGCACCCAATTTCCCGTCAGACGGCATGCTTTTTCTCAGCTTAAACAGCACTGCTCCGGCCTTTGGCATTTTTTACTAATTAACTGTACCAAAGAAGCCGTTTCTTGTCAATATCAACAAATGACCGAATGTATAGAATTTAATTTTGGTCACTTAGCCGGGCCGTTCCCCTCCATCTTCCGATAGGTGTGTGCAGCCACGGCCACGCAGATGACAAAGGTCGGCGCATGGAACGCCGGAAAGGAAGGCGCATGACGGGGTTTCCGACCTCAGCACGCCGGTCACTCCAACTCAAAGGCCCCGGTATAGAGCTGGTGGTACACCCCTTTCCGGGCAATCAGCCGGTCATGGGTACCCCGCTCGATGACGCGCCCATGGTCCAGCACCAGGATACAGTCGGAATTGCGGACGGTGGACAGGCGGTGGGCGACGGCGAACACCGTACGGCCCTTCATCAGCGCGTCCATCCCCTTCTGCACCAGCGCCTCCGTGCGGGTGTCGATGGAGGAGGTGGCCTCGTCCAAAATCATCACCGGCGGATTGGACACCGCCGCCCGGGCGATGGAGATCAGCTGCCGCTGGCCCTGAGACAGACCGCTTCCATCCCCCTGTAGGACCGTGTCATAGCCCTGGGGGAGCATCCGAATGAAACCGTCGGCATTGGCCAGCTTGGCCGCCGCCATACACTCCCCGTCGGTGGCGGCGGGATTGCCGTAGCGGATATTTTCCATCACCGTGCCGGTGAACAAATTTACGTCCTGGAGCACTACCCCCAAGGAGCGGCGCAGGTCCGCCTTTTTGATCTTGTTGATGTTGATACCGTCATAGCGAATCTTGCCGTCCGCCACGTCGTAGAAGCGGTTGATGAGGTTGGCGATGGTGGTCTTACCCGCGCCGGTGGCCCCGACAAAGGCGATCTTCCGACCGGGCTCGGCCCGCAGGGTGATATCGTGGAGTACGGTTTTGTCCGGCGTATAGCCAAAGTCCACCCCGTCCAGGGTGATCTCGCCCTTCAGCGGGGTGTAGGTCAGCGTACCGTCCCCATGGGGGTGCTTCCACGCCCACCGCCCGGTATGCTCGGCGCACTCCGCGGCCGTACCATCCCCGTCAATTTTGGCGCTGACCAGCGTGACATAGCCCTCGTCCCGCTCGGGCTCCTCCTCCAGAAAGGCAAAGATGCGCTCCGCCCCCGCCAGAGCGGTGACCACGGAATTGAACTGGTTGGAGATCTGGGCGATGGGGTTGGTGAAGCTGCGGGTGAGGGTGAGGAAGGAGGCGATGGCCCCCAGCGTCAGGGTGTCCACCCCCGTCAAGCCCAGGTTCCCCACCCCGGCAATGGCCATCCAGGCCCCCAGCACCGCCACCAGGATGTACTGGACATAGCCCAGGGCGTTCATCATGGGCATGATGGCGTTGGCGTTTCCCCCCGCTGCCGCTGCCGCCTCCTCCCACGCCTTATTTCGGGCGGCCAGCTCCTCCCTGACCCGGTCCTCGTGGCAGAACACCTTGACCACCTTCTGGCCGTTGACCATCTCCTCCACATAGCCGTTGAGCTCCGCCAGGGTCCTCTGCTGCCGGACGAAATAGGCGCCGCTCTTCTCCATGACGCCGCCCACCACCTTCATCATGCCGAACACCGCCGCCGACGCCAGCAGGGTCAGGGGGATGCTGACGTACAGCATGCACACAAAGACCACCGCGATGGTGAATACGGAGGAGATGAGCTGGGGCAGGGCCTGGGCGATGAGCTGCCGCAGGGTATCGGTGTCGTTGGTGTAGAGGCTCATGATCTCCCCGTGGGTGTGGGTGTCGAAATAGCGGACAGGTAGGCGCTGCATCCCGCCGAACATCTGGTCCCGCAGCTTTTTCAGCGTCCCCTGGGCGACGGTCACCATCACCCGGTTGTAGACCAGGGTGGACAGCACCCCCGCCAGATAGACGCAGCCGATGGTGATCAACGCCCGGATGAGTTTGGTGAACACCGGCGTATCCATGGCCAGCAGGGGGAGGATGTGATCGTCGATGAGGGTCTGCAAAAACAGGGAGGAAGCCGCGCTGGCGACGGCGCTGAGCAGAATGCACACCACCACCAGCACCATGGCGCCCCGGTACTCCCCTATGCAGCCCAGCACCTTCCTCAGCGCCTTGGGATTGAATCGCGCCGGAGCCGCATCCCCGGCGGGGACGCGCTTCGCTTTTTCAGTCATCGCCGTGTGCTCCTTTCTGCTGGGACTGGTAGACCTCCCGGTAGATGCCGCAGGTCTCCAGCAATTCCTCGTGCCTGCCCACGGCGGCCACCCTTCCGCCGTCCATCACCACGATCTGGTCCGCGTGCCGGACCGAGCTGACCCGCTGGGCAATGATAATCTTGGTGGTCTCCGGGAGGTATTCCCGGAAGGCTCTCTGGATGGCCCCGTCGGTTTTCGTGTCCACCGCCGAGGTGGAGTCGTCCAGGATCAACACCTTGGGCCTTTTCAGCAGCGCCCGGGCGATGCACAGGCGCTGCTTTTGCCCGCCGGAGATGTTGGTCCCCCCCTGTTCGATGCGGGCGTCGTACCCGCCGGGGAGGCTTTGGATAAACTCGTCGGCGCAGGCCAGGCGGCAGGCCCGCTCCAGCTCCTCATCGCCGGCGTTCTCGTCCCCCCAGCGCAGGTTCTCCCGGACGGTGCCGGAGAACAGCTCGTTTTTTTGCAGCACCATGGCCACCGCCGAGCGCAGGGCAGTCAGGTCGTAGTTCCGCACGTCCACCCCGCCCACGGTCAGGCTGCCCTCCGTCACGTCGTAGAGCCGGGGGATGAGCTGCACCAAGCTGGACTTGGACGAGCCGGTGCCGCCCAAAATGCCCACCGTCTCCCCGGCGCGGAAGCGGAGGTCGATATGATCCAGCACCTGCCGGTCCGCCGTGGAGGCGTAGCGGAAGCAGACATCGTGAAACACCACCTCCCCGCTGGGGACCTCGCGGACGGGATGCTGGGGGTTGGCGATGTCCGTCCCCTCCTCCAGCACCTCCGCCACCCGCCGGCCGGAGGCGGCGGAGATGGCGATCATGGCAAACACCATAGACAACATCATCAGGCTCGTCAGAATCTGGATGGCGTAGCTGATCAGGGCGGTCAGGTTGCCGGTGGTCAAGCCCAGGGCCGGATCGTTGCCGCCGGCCACAATGGCCTTGGCCCCCAGCCAAGAGATCAGGATCATGCAGGCGTACATGAAAAACTGCATCAGCGGCGTGTTCAAAGCCAGCAGCCGCTCCCCCCGGGCGAAGTCCCGGAAAATCCGCTGGGAGATGCCCCCGAACTTCTCCATCTCCCCCTCCTCCTGGTTGAAAGACTTCACCACCCGGGCCCCCCGGACGTTCTCCTGCACCACGTTGTTCAGCGCGTCATAGGTGCGGAACACCTGGCCGAAGATGGGGTTCACCCCACGGACGATGCGCCACAGCAGCACCGCCAGGAAGACGATTATCGCCAAAAACACCAGGGAAATCTCCCGGCTGATGGTGAAGGACACCGCCATGGCAAACACCGTCATCACCGGCCCCCGGACGGCCATGCGGATAAGCATCTGGTAGGCGTTTTGGATGTTGGTCACGTCGGTGGTCAGCCGGGTGACGATGGAGGCGGTGGAGAATTTGTCCAGGCTGGAGAAGGAAAAGGTCTGCACATTGTCGTACATATCCTGCCGCAGATTGGCGGCGAATCCGGCGGAGGCCCTGGCGCAGATCCGGGCGGAGGCCGTTCCGGCGGCCAGCTGGAGCAGCGCCAGCGCCAGCAGGACCGCGCCGTACTCCCACACACGCTCCATGGCCCCCCGCTCCACGCCGTAGTCGATCAGGCCGGACATACACAGGGGAATGACGATCTCAACGCCCGCCTCCAGGATGGACAGGCAGACGGTGAGGATGGAGCCCTTTTTATATTGCCGGAGGCTCCCGGCCAGCGTCTTTATCATAATCGGTACCTTCTTTCCGTCTTATTGTAGCGTGCTACACCAATAGACAGACACAAAGCCGCTTGGAAAGCGGCGCTGTGGTTTAAGTTATGGTTTCCTCGGTCAGATTGCGGCAGACTGCGTCCAGCAGCCGCTCCAGTTGCCCGATCTGTTCCCCGGTGAGCCCCCGGAGCATGGACTCCTCCTGCTCCCGGATCATGGCGGACATCTCCGCGTCAATCGCCCGAGCCTTGGGCGTCAGACGCACCATTTTGCTGCGCTGGACCTTTGGGTCCAGCCAGGTCTCCACATAGCCGTTCTGCTCCATTCGGGACACGATCCCCACCACGGTGGGGTGGGAGACGTCAAAGAGGTCCTCCAACTCCTTCTGGGTGGCCTGCCCTCCCCGCTCGTCCAGCAGCATCAGCACACGGCTCTGCGCCAGGGTCAGATTGTGTTCCTTCAGGGCCGCGTCAGCCCGCACCTTCAGCTTATCGTCAATCGTCTTGATGAAATAGCCGATCCCTTTTACCGGCATGGCCAGCCCTCCCCGCATTGTGTAGCACGCTACACATCATAGCAGCCCCAATCCCTGCTGTCAAGGAGGCGGGAAAATTTTTATCCTCGGGGCGGCGGAAAAGGGCCGCTCCAGACGGGAGCGGCCCCTGCCCGCCTCACCCGGAGGTCAACAGGCGGGAATCGTTCTCCTCTCCCTCCCGCTCCTCCGCCTGGGTATAGGCCCGCCGGACCCCGTTCCTGTCCGGCGGGCGCTCCACCCCTTGCCGGAGTTCCGGCGGCGCGGCCACCACCGGCAGCTCAACGAGTACGCCGGGCGGCGGCACGTCCTTTCCCGCGGCCTCTAAGGCGGCGCTTTCCCTCAGCCGCTCCACTAGGAACTCGGAGATGGTCTTTGCTGTGTCGTCCATATGCCCCCCCTAATTCAATACAATGGCGTTGACGGCCTCAATCAGAGCCACCACATCGCTCCGGTCCACCAGGGACACGCTCTCCCCGTCCACCACGGCCAGGCAGGAAGCGCCGTCATAGCGGTATAGGCCGATCTGGACGGTGGGTTCCCCCTCCCGCTCCAGGCGGACCGTCAGGCCGATCTCCTGTTTCCCCTCCGGTCGTTCATCCGTAAAGCTATCGGCGGAAAGTCCTTTCAGCGCGCTCTGGAGTCTGCTCCCCTCCAGCTCCTGTCCGCCGTAGGACCACACCCGTTCCCCGTCCTTCTTTTCCGTGGTAAAGGTATAGGTCCGGCCCTCCAACGACACCTCCAGCCGGGAAACATCCTCAATCTCGGCGGGCAGCACCTCCTCATGCCGCAGATCGTCATAGGACGCGGCCATGAGGGAGGTATAGGCGGAGGAGGAGATCTGGTAGACAATGGGGGAGTCCCCCACCCGGGCATAGGCCGTGATGGTCCCGTCCCCGTTCTCGGTATCGTCCTTCGCCCTCTCCCGCTCCGCCGGGTCCCGGCCGATGTGGAGGATGAAGGTCCCCCCGCCGTTTTCCTCTTCACCCTTGTAGTCCACCTCCACCGTCAGCTCCGGCCGGTCCAGGCCGTAGCTTTCCAGCTCCTCCTGCGCGGCGTTGTAGGTGACATAATTGGTCAGACCGAGGCCGCCCACCTCGCCCAGATAGCGCTCCACCTTCTCGGCGTCCAGCGGAAGCCGGTTCCCGTCTTCCATCGTGTAGTACACGTCGCCGTCCCGGTAGGAGACGCCGCCCTCCTCCTGGTAGGAGACGGCGTAGTCCTCCCCGCCGGAAAAACGCAGCTGTGTCACTTGTCCGAAGGCCGGAATTTCGTCGTGGTCGATCACGCCGCTCAGATCTATATCAAAGGCGTCCATGGGGTCGTTTTGCACCAGGTAAACCTTCCCGTCCCCGACGGAGACGTACCGCTTGGAATCCATGGTGCTGTAGCCCCCCAGCCGGACCTCATAGGTCCGCTCCTGTGTTGTCAATTGAATGGTACACGCCGGGTCGTCCAGGCCGTACTGGCCGTAATCCTCCACATCCTCGATGGTGAAGGACACGCCAAACTCCTCAAACAGCCCCAGCAGCTCGTCCATCCGCGCCTCGCTCACCGGGAACGCCTCGTCCCCGTCATAGCGCCAACTCCCGTCCCTGTGGAAGCCCAGCGTCTCCCCGTCACGCTCCCAGGACAGGGCGGTCACGTCCTCTTTGGGCAGGGATAAAATGATCTCCTCGCTGGTGCGGATCCGCTCCTTGCGCTCCTCCCAGCGCACGGCGCCAAAGGCGGCGGCGCACGTCAAGGCCAGCACCCCCAGCAGAAGATACAGTTTTTTAGACCGGCTCATTTTGCAGCCTCCTCCTCTTCCATACCACGCACACCCCGTAGCCCAGATAGGCCAGGGGAAATGCGCCGATCAGCAGCACCTTGAGCACAGACGCGGCGGAATCGCTGATGGTCAGATAATTGTAATTGAGCGGCTTGCTGCGGATGGCCACGGCCTCGTTTTCCCCCACCAGGGAAGACAGGGCGTTCATGGCCAGATCCAGGTTGGCCCCGGAAGAGTAGGCGTTGTACATATCCTCCACAAATTGGGAGGAGGAGAACCACACCAGCTTGCCGCCCGCCGCCAGCTCCACCGACACCGCCAGGGCGAAGGGGCCGTCGGCGTCCCCCTCCTCCTTCTCATAGGTGGTCAGGCCGTAGCCGTCCGCCTTGCTGAAGGAGGCGTCGGAGGTGGTGAGCAGCTCCGACACCGTGACGCCTCCCAGGGTCTCCGCCACAGTCAGCCCCCGGGCGATGGGCAAAATGGGCTGGTAGCCCTCCTCCGTCAGCGGGTCGGTGACGGAGTGGCTGTTCAGGTTGGGCAGCAGGGCAAAGGGGGCCTGAAAGGCGTAGCGTTCCCGGTCCTCCTCCACCACCACGCCGTCCTGGGACTGGACGCCGTATGCAGACAGCAGATTGTACAGGTTTTCCAGCGCGTCATCCTCCGCCGGACCCGCCATCACCAGCAATCTGCCACCGCCGGACACATAATCGGAGAGCATCTCCGCCTCCTTCTCCGAGATATCCCGCTCCGGGGCGTAGATCACCACACAGTCCGCCTCCTCCGGCACCTCGTCCACCGTCAGCAGCGACAGGGCGTTGGTCTCCATGTTCTCCTTCTCAATCTGTTCCCGGAAGGAGTCCGGCAGTTCCCCCTCCCCGTGGCCCTCCAGCAGATACAGCTGGGGCAGCTCCTCACGGACCACGTAGTCGATGGCGGAGGTGACGGCTCCCTCCCCGTCAAAGGAGGTATTGTAGGAGTAGGTGGACAGATCGGCCTCCTGAAGATAGATGTCGTCATAGCCGATGTACCGGCTGCGCTCCCCGCACTCCACGATGAGGCTGTTGTTGCGCACTGTCTTACTGGTGTACTGCTGGGCGAAGGTGGGAAACACGTCGGGGTCCTTCTTTATCACCTGGATGCGCTCGGACAGGCTGTCGTATTTGTCCAGCAGGTTCTCGATCACCTGGTCCTCCTGGCCGGACTGGACGATCCAATAGATGGTCACCTCCCGGTCCAGCGCGTTGACCACCACCTTGGTGTTGCTGGTGATGGAGTAGAGCTTGGCGGCGCTGATGTCCCGCTTGGTGAGGGAGGCGGGCAGGGCGCCGGCCAGGACGTTTACCACGATCAAAATGGCCAGCACCACCGCCGAGAGGGCCAGCGCGTAGGCCCCGCCCCGCAGGGCCGGCCGCTCCCCGGCCCCGCGGAAGCTTTGCGGTCTCCATTTTTTCATCAGTTGTACCTCCGCTTTTCCATGGACTGGACGGACAGGAATAAAAAGAATATAATCACGGTGAGGTAATATACCACGGCGGTCATATCGAACACCCCGTTCACGATGGTGTAGAACCGCTCGAACAGGGACAGCCGGGACATGACCCGGGGCAGCAGCCCCTCAAATTTCGCGGGGGCCAGATAATACGCCGCGCCCGTCAGCGCCAAAAGCGCGATGCCCGCGCCCAGGGCCATGTTCTCGTTCTTCGTCAGGTGGCGGATCAACGCCCCCAGGGCCAGGATGAGCACGCAGATCGTGACCAGCGCCCCAAAGGCGGTGGAGGACACGTACTCCGACAGGCTGACGCTGAAGTAGTTGAGCAGGATGGCCGAGATGCCGATGCCTGCGGCGAAGCCCTGGCTTTCGGTGAGGGAGGAGAGAAACATGCCCAGGGCGATGAGGGCCGCGCCCATAAGGAAAAAGGCCAGGATGGCGCCGTAGGCGGTGGGCAGGTACACGTCCCCATACCGGGCAAAAATTAGGGGGTAGGCCGCCACCACGCACAGCGGAACCAGATAGACCGCCAGCAGGGCCAGGTATTTCCCCGCCACCACCTGGGTGGTGGTGATGGGCAGGGAGTAGAGCAGCTGATCCGTCCTCTGCCTGCGCTCCTCCGCCAGCACCCGCATGGTGAGGATGGGAACGATGATGGCCAGGACAACGCAGAAATCGGCCAGAGCGAACTCGAAATTGCTCACCGCCGCCCGGAGATTGTACCGCAGGCAGCCCAGCCCCACCGCCAGCAGCAAAAACGCCCCGAACACATAGGCGGTCAGCGAGTGAAAATAGCTTTTCAGCTCGTGTCTCAGCACCGCGCTCATTCCTCCTCCACCCCGCTTTCCGTGTCGTGCCCGGCGTCCGGGGCGGTCTCCGGCTGCGCGTCGCCGTCGTCCGCCAGCTCCAGGAAGATGTCCTCCAGATTGGCTTTTTTCGGCGTCAGCTCCAGCAGGGGAATCCCCCGCTGGGCAAAGGCGAAGAACACCGCCCGGGACGCCTCGTAGATGTCGGTGCGGTCCGTCCGGATATGGGCGGTGAGCCGCCCCTCCCCGGTGCGCTCCATCTGCGCGGCGGAGATGAACTCCATTCCCGCCAACAGCCCGGCCAGCGCCTCCTCGTCCGTCTCGGCGGTGAGAACCAGCTCGTTGGGGGCCAGCAGCCGCCGCTCCAGGTTCTCCGGCGTGTCGAAAGCCGCCAGTTTTCCCTTGGCGATCATGATGATCTGGTCGCAGATGGCCTGCACCTCGGACAGAATGTGAGAACTGAAAATCACCGTATGGGTTCGGCCCAGCTCCTTGATCAGATCCCGAATTTCGATGATCTGGATGGGGTCCAGCCCCACGGTGGGTTCGTCCAGGATAATGACCTTGGGACTGCCCAGCAGGGCCTGGGCCACGCCCACCCGCTGCTTATAACCCTTGGAAAGGGTAGAGATGCGCCGGTGGGCCATCGCCCCGATGCCGGTCTGCTCAATTATCCCATCCATCTGCCGCGCCAGCGCGTCACCCCGCAGGCCCTTGGCCTCGCCCACGAAGCGCAGATATTCCTCCGGCGTCTCGTTGAGATACAGCGGGGGCTGCTCCGGCAGGTAACCCATGAGCCGCTTGGCCTTGTCCGGCTCATCAAAAATGTCATGGCCCTCAATGCGGACATGGCCCTCCGTTGCGGACAGGCAGCCCGTCATGATGTTCATGGTGGTGGACTTACCCGCGCCGTTCGGACCCAGGAAGCCGTAGATCTGCCCCTGCTCCACTTGGAAGCTCAGGTCGGATACGGCGGTATGCGCCCCGTAGCGTTTGGTAAGATGCTCGATCTCGATCAAAGGTGCGCCCTCCTTTTCGTTTGGATGGGGCCATTATAGAGCGGATACTTAAAAACAAGTTAAAAGCTGCAGGCGGATTTCCTTTTAAGTTGTTTTTGAGTTGGGCGGCTATACTGGCGGAGAAACCACCGAGAGGAGGCGCGGCTATGGAATTCTGTCGGCACCGATCTGCGGCTCTCTTTGCCGCGGCGCTGCTGCTGGCGCTGTGGGGCTGCTCAGATGCGGCGGGGGGCCGGCCCACCCCCGGAAGCGCGGCGGAAAATGATGTCACCATAACGGCCTGCTTCCGCCGGGAGGAGGAGGACGGCCCGTTGGACGGCGCGGTCCGGCTCTCTGCCGGCGGGGAACAGGCCGACTACCCCATATACGGCGGGGAAGCTGAGCTGCCCGGCCTGCCCAGGCGGGGCGACGCAGCGCTGACCCTCCTGGATTCCCAGGGGGCTGTCCTGGGGGCGGTCCGGCTCTCTATTTCAGAGGGCGCGGTGATTGACGCCGCCTCGGACGGCAGCGGGTCCGCGCATATCACACTGAAAGAGGATACGGACCAGGTGGCCGTGGCGTTTATCCTGCAGCCGGACGGGTCCATTTCGTGCGCCTTACGGCTGGCGCGGGCCGAATCATACGGGTCCTGACAGGAGGCTCCATGGACGAAATTATGCTTCATCCCACCGCCGCGGACCGGGAGTTTTATGGGGAGGGCCTCATTCTGCTGGAGGGGATCATCTCCGAATTTCTCTCCTGTCTGGGCATGATGCGCCGGTACCAGACCGCTCAGGGGCTGCGGGACCCCGTCGCCTCGGTTCAGGCCCGGGTCAAGAGCGCGGCCAGCATGCGGGGGAAGCTGGCCCGGCAGGGCCTCCCCGCCACCCGGGACAGCGCCCTGCGAGACGTCTGGGACGCGGCGGGAGTGCGCCTGATCTGCCCCTTTGCCCAAAACATCGACCAGACCGTCGCCCTCATCCGCGCCATCCCCGGCGTGGAGATCCTGCGGGAAAAGGACTACATCCGCCATCCAAAGCCCAACGGATACCGCAGCTATCACATGATCCTCTCCCTGCCCCTGCGGTTTTTGGGTGGAGAACCCCACGGCCCGGTCTGGCTGGAGGTTCAACTTCGAACCATCGCCATGGACTGTTGGGCCAATATCGAACACCAGCTGAAGTATAAGCGGGATATCCCCAACCAGGAGCTGATTGTCCAGGAGCTGAAACGCTGCGCGGATGAAATCGCTTCCACCGACCTGTCTCTGCAGACCATCCGGGACCTGATCGAACTTCCCCCGGGCCAGGCATGAGGGGATGCGCCGCACACCGGGCGCGGCTTGCGCCCTTATCATAAGGAGGACCCAATATGCGCGTTTTAGTGGCCGACGACGAGCCGGAGATGACCATGGTGCTGAAGGCCCTTTTGCTCCGGGAAAAGTATTCCGTGGACGTGGTCGGCGACGGCCAAGACGCCCTGGACTACGGGCTGGCGGAAAATTACGACTGCCTGGTACTGGACATCATGATGCCCAAGCTGGACGGTCTCCAGGTGCTCCAGGCCCTGCGGGCCGAGGGGGTGTCCACGCCGGTGCTGCTGCTGACGGCAAAGGCCCAGGTGGAGGACCGGGTGGCGGGGCTGGACTGCGGCGCGGACGACTACCTGCCCAAGCCCTTTGACAGCCGGGAATTTGCGGCCAGGGTGCGGGCGCTGACCCGCCGGGGCGTGGAGTACGCCCCCTGCGTCCTCACCGCCGGAAACGCCGCCCTGGACTGCTCCACCTTTGAGCTGAAGTGCGGCGGGGCCTGTGTCCGCCTGAGCAGCAAGGAATTTCAGATGCTGGAACTGCTGATGCGCCAGAAAGGACGGCTGATCTCCACGGAGCAATTCATGGAACACATCTGGGGCTATGACAGCGAGGCGGAAATCAATGTGGTGTGGGCCTACATCTCCTTCCTGCGGCGCAAACTGGAGGCCGTAGGGGCCAACGTGCGCATTGCCGCCCGCCGGGGGCAGGGCTACCTGCTGGAGGAGCTGTCATGATCCGTTCGCTGCGCAGAAAATTCATCATGATCGCCATGCTGTCCCTGCTGGGGACCATGGCGGTGCTGTGCACCGCCATCGGAGTGGGCAACCATTTCGTCACCGCCGCCCGCGCCGACCGGGCCATCGACCTGCTCTACCAGAACGGCGGGGATTTCCCCCAGCCAGACGAGGCTGCCGATCCCGCGTCGGCCTTTCGCTTCCAGGTCACCCCCGAGACCCCTTTTGAGACCCGCTATTTCATTGTGGAGCTCACCCGGCAGCAGGAGGTGGAGGCGGTGGATACCAACCACATCGCCGCCCTGGACCGGTACACCGTGGTGGATGCCATCGGTCAGATCGTTTCCGGCCGGACCGATCATGGGTATGTGGACCATTACCGTTTTCATGTATTCCAGCGGGAGGACGGGGGCAGCACCATCATTGTGCTGGACTGCTTCCTGCAGCTCCAGGCGGCCTACAACATGCTGCGCGTCACCATCCTGGTGTCCGCGTTTTGCGCCCTCATCGTCTTTGTCCTCCTGGTGTTCTTCTCCAAGAAGGCCATCCGGCCCTTTGCGGAAAATCTGGAGCGCCAGCGGCAGTTCGTCACCGACGCCTCTCACGAGCTGAAAACGCCCCTGGCCATCCTGTCCGCCGATATGGGGCTGCTGGCCGACTCCTGTGGGAGCAGCCAATGGCTGGACAGCGCCCGGGTCCAGATCTCCCGGCTGGACAAGCTCATCAAAAATCTGGTGGAGCTGGCCCGGACGGAGGAGACCATCAAAGAGGACGCGGCGGTCCGTTTTTCTGTCAGCGAGATCGCCCAGGCCAGCGCGGACGCCTTCCAGCCTCTGGCGGAGGCCGCGGGGAAGGCTCTGTGCGCGGACATCGCCGACGAGATTTATCTGCGGGGGGTACCGGACAATTTCTTCCGGCTGCTGGCGATCTTGCTGGACAACGCGGTGAAATACTGCGATCCAGGCGGAACCATCCGCTTTGCGCTGTACCAGCGGGGGCGGACGGCGTACATCACCGTCTCCAACCCCTGCCAGGGCCTGGACCCCGCCCTGCTCCCCCGCTATTTCGACCGGTTTTATCGGGCGGATTCCTCCCGGACCCGAGAGACGGGGGGCTACGGCATCGGGCTGTCCACCGCCAAGGCCATTGTCACCCGACACTGGGGACATATCACCAACCGGTATGCCGGTGGGGTTATTACGTTTACGGCGGCAATGCCTGCCGCGCCCGCCAGGACATGACGGCCCTGTCCCCTCCAGCGGGGGCCGCCTGTATGCGGCCCAGAGCGGACGAGCCTATGAATCGCGCTACTGTCAGCGGTCGGAGCTTCATCTGCCACGAATTCATTTGGTCCATATCGGCCGACAGGCTGGAACGGCCCCTGTCAACTGACGGTAGTGTCAATAGTTATGCGCAAATTTGGTTTGCAGCCTTCTGGTGAATGAGGTCAGCCAGCAATAGAGGTGTCTCCTTGGAGCGCCTCTAAGTGGTTCATATTCATGTACTTCTTGCTGCCCC
>CATLHC010000045.1 GCA_949948775.1 uncultured Oscillospiraceae bacterium | reverse complement strand
ACTCGCTGGCGATGTTGCGGGTGAGCATCTTCAAGCCGCCCTTGGCCGCGGCGTAGGCGCTGACCGTCTCCCGGCCCAGCTCGCTCATCATGGAGCAGATGTTGATGATCTTGCCGCCGCCCTTCTTGATCATGGAGGGGATGACGGCCTTGGACACGATGAAGGGCGCGTTCAGGTCCACGTCGATGACCTGGCGGAAGTCCTTGGCGGACATCTCCAGCATGGGGATGCGCTTGATGATGCCCGCGTTGTTCACCAGAATGTCGATGACGCCGACCTCCTGCTCAATCTTGGCCACGGTCTCATTCACTGCGTCCTCGTTGGTGACGTCGCACACGTAGCCGTGGGCCTTGATGCCGGCCTCGGCATAGGCCGCCAGCCCCTTGTCCACCAGCTCCTGCTTGATGTCATTGAACACGATGGTGGCCCCCGCCTCCGCCATTGCGGAAGCGATGGCGAAACCGATGCCGTAGGACGCGCCGGTGACCAGCGCCACCTTGCCGTCCAGTCTGAAAGCGTTCATATCCATAGCTTGACACTCCTTACTTAACTTAAATTTGGTACATATCGTGATTATAAATGCTGTTGGACCCTTTGTATATAGATAAAATAATACAATGTATGCACAAAACGGATTCTGTGCGCTCTGGGTCAAAAATCCGTGGTGCCCCGGCGGACCAGGCAGCCCTTGGCGGACACCTTCCCACCGGCCGGCCTGCCGCACAGGCACAGCTTGATGGAGTCGATGGCGATCTGGCATAGGCGGGACTCCCGACCGTCGATGGTGGACAGCTCCGGGTCACAGCACACGGACAGCTCCGAATTGTTATACCCGATGATGCATAGGTCCTCCGGGACGGCCAGCCCCCGGCGCTTGGCGTATTTCAGCGCCCCGACGGCCAGGGCGTCGTTGGCGGCGAAGATGCCGTCCACGTCCAGACCCTGCAGCCGCAGCAGATAGTCCCGAGTCTGGTTGATCTGGTTGGACAGTCCCACGTTCAAATCGCCCTGGAGTGTCAGCCCCGCCTCGGCCAGCGCGTCCTCGCAGCCCTTGCGTTTCAGGTTGGTGCTGACGGTGTTCACATCGGTGAGAAACAGAATTTTCCGCCGTCCGGAGGCCAGCAGCTCCCTTGTGGCGGAGTAGGAGGCGCCGTAGTCATCGCAGACGGCGCAGTAGACGCCGTCTCCCCGGACATAGCCGTTGATAAGGAACACGGGGGTCTGTTTGGCCGCGTCCCGGATGTAGTTCACCCGCTCCGAATCCGGGTCGTCGGCGGCGTAAACCGAACCGATGAGTACCAGCGCGTCCACCCGCCGCCGGAGCAGGGCGCTGACCGCGATTTGGCAGTCCTCATAGGCGTAGCCGCTGCAGCACAGGATGCAGTCGTAGCCGTAGTCCCGCAGGCTGTGCTCCAGGCAGGCCACCGCCTTGGCCATATAGTCGTCCGCCGCATCGGGGCAGATCAGGCCGATGGTCTTCATGGCGTTCATTCCCAACCCCCGGGAGAACCCGCTGGGGACATAGGAGTGCTCCTCCATGACCTGCCGCACCCGCTGCTTGGTCTTTTCCGCCACGCTGGGGCTGTCGTTGAGGACTCTGGATACCGTGGCGATGGAGACGCCCGCCAGCTCCGCGACGTCGTATATGTTCATGGTGCTCACATCCCCTCCGGTCAGCTGATGAAAATTCTTACATACAATGATAAACCGGGACGCCGCCCATTTCAATTGCCGTTTCTCACAAGTAATAGATCATAATTTTGTGTAAGGCGACAAAAATGGCGAGAAAAAGCCCGATTTTATGCGAGGCGTATTGACATTTCTACGGGTTGGAGGTATGCTGCTTGTAAGTTCTTACATACTAGTGCCTCTCGCACGGCAGAACAGATGAAAGCATTTTCATTTCGTGCCCTAATCAGGGAAGGGGAAGGTGGACTGCGTTTATGAAGACCTTTATCAAAATCCATCCCAGCGACCGGGTGGCGGTGGCGCTGACGCCGCTGGCGGCCGGGACCGTGCTCCAGGTGGAGGAGCGGACGGTGAAGCTTTTGGAGGACATCCCCCAGGGGCACAAATTTGCCCTGGAAGACATCGCGGCGGGCAGGCCAATAATCAAATATGGCGCGCCCATCGGGGTGGCCAAGCAGGACATCCCCGCAGGGGGCTGGGTGCATGTCCACAACGTCAAGACCGGGCTGGGAGAGGTGCTGGATTACACCTATGAGCCGGACAACGCGCCCCTGGCGCCCACCGACGACCTGCTGTTCCAGGGTTACCGCCGGGAGGACGGCCGGGCGGCGGTGCGCAATGAGATCTGGATCATCCCCACCGTGGGCTGCGTCAACGACGTGGCCCGTGCCATCGAGCGCCAGGCCCAGAAGTTCAAGACCGGCGCCATCGACGGCATTTTCGCCTTTCCCCACCCCTACGGCTGCTCCCAGATGGGCGACGACCAGGAGAATACCCGGAAGATCCTGGCCGACCTCATCAACCACCCCAACGCGGGGGGCGTGCTGGTGCTGGGCCTGGGCTGCGAGAACAGCAACATCGACGTGCTCAAGCCGTATATCGGCCAGTATAACGAAAACCGGGTGAAGTTCCTGGTGTGTCAGGAGACGGAGGACGAGGTGGGCGACGCCCTGGCGCTCATTGAGGAGCTGGCGGGGTATGCCGGGCGCTTCCGCCGGGAGCCCATCAGCTGCGGCGAGCTGGTTGTCGGCATGAAGTGCGGCGGGTCGGACGGGCTGTCCGGCATCACCGCCAACCCCACCGTGGGGGCCTTCTCCGACCTGTTGATCTCCAAGGGCGGCACCACCATTTTGACCGAGGTGCCCGAGATGTTCGGCGCGGAGACCCTGCTGATGAACCGCTGTGAGAACGAGCGCGTGTTTGCCCAGACGGTGGAACTGGTCAACGGCTTCAAGAACTATTTCACCAGCCACAACCAGACCATCTATGAGAATCCCTCCCCCGGCAACAAGAAGGGGGGCATCTCCACTCTGGAGGACAAGTCCCTGGGCTGCACCCAGAAGTCGGGCAGCGCCCCGGTGTCCGGCGTGCTGTCCTACGGCGAGCCGGTGTGCCGCCGCGGGCTGAACCTGCTCAGTGCGCCGGGCAACGATTTGGTGGCCTCCACCGCGCTGGCGGCATCGGGGGCGCACATCGTGCTGTTCACCACCGGACGGGGGACGCCCTTCGCCTCCCCGGTGCCCACGGTGAAGATTTCCAGCAATTCCGCGCTGGCGGGGAAGAAGAGGAACTGGATCGACTTCAACTGCGGCGTGCTGGTGGAGGACGGCACGGTGGCCGAACTGGGACAGAAGCTGTTTGACTATGTGCTGGAGGTGGCCTCCGGCAAGGAAGTCAAGGCGGAAGAGGCCGGATTCCACGACATGGCGATCTTTAAACAGGGTGTTACACTTTAAAAAAATATAAGGAAGGCGGGGACTATTTTGAAACTGTTGAATTATCAGACCCTAAAAGAGTCCGGCTACGACGGGTATATTCTGGAGCGCGCGCCGGAGAAGGTACTCCAGTTCGGCGAGGGCAATTTCCTGCGGGCCTTTGTGAACTACTGGTTCGACGTGTCCAACGAGAAAGCGGGCTGGAACGGCAAGTGCGTCCTGGTCCAGCCCATCGCGCCGGGCCTGGCCAAGCTCATCAACGAGCAGGAGGGTCTGTACACCCTCTATCTGCGCGGCCGGGAGAACGGCGAGAAGGTGGACCGCAAGCGGGTGATCTCCTCCGTGTCCCGGTGCCTCAACCCCTACGAGAAGGCGGACTTCGACGCCATGATGGAGGTAGCCGTGTCCGGCGACCTGGAGTACGTGGTGTCCAACACCACCGAGGCGGGCATCGTGTACGACCCCGCCTGCAAGCTGGACGACGCGCCCGCCGCCTCCTTTCCCGGCAAGCTGACCCAGGTGCTGTACAAGCGCTGGCAGGCGGGCAAGGGCGGGCTGGTGGTCCTGTCCTGCGAACTCATCGACAACAACGGCAAGGAGCTGCTCAAGTGCGTCAACCAGTATGTGGACCAGTGGGGGCTGGAGGACGGCTTCAGAAAGTACGTCAACGAGGACTGCACCTTCTGCTCCACTCTGGTGGACCGCATCGTCCCCGGCCGGGTGAAGGACCCCGCCGAGGTGGCCAGGATGGAGGAGGCCAACGGCTACCACGACGAGCTCATCGACGTGGGCGAGATTTTCGGCGTGTGGAACATTGAGGGCCCGGACTGGCTGGAGGAGAAGCTGCCCTTCAAGGCGGCTGGCCTCAACTGCCCCGTGGTACCCGACGTCACGCCCTATAAAAAGCGCAAGGTGCGTATCCTCAACGGCGCCCATACGGGCTTTGTGCTGGGGGCCTACCTGGCGGGCTTCGACATCGTCCGGGACTGCATGCAGGACGACGTGGTGCGCGGCTTTATGAATAAGATGCTCCACGAGGAGGTCATCCCCACTCTGCCCCTGGACAAAAAGGACCTGACCGATTTCGCCAGCGCCGTCCAGGACCGGTTCAATAACCCCTTCGTGGACCACGAGCTGATGAGCATCTCTCTGAACTCTACCTCCAAGTGGCGGGCGCGGAATATGCCCTCCTTCCTGGAGTACGTGGAGAAGACCGGGAAGCTGCCGGGATGCCTCACTGCCTCCTTCGCGTTTTACATTGCGTTCTTCTCCAGCGGCATCCAGGAGCTGAACGACAAGGGGCTGGTGTGCAGGCGGGCCAAGGGGAACGAGTACGTCTGCTCCGACGACCGCTGGGCGCTGGAGTTCTACTTCGAGCACAAGGACGACGGCGCGGCGGACCTGGTCCACGCCGTCATGACCAACCGGCAGATGTGGGGCCGGGATCTGACCCAGGTGCCCGGTTTCGAGGCCGCCGTGGTCTCCGCCTTGGAGAAGGTCCGGGCCGAGGGCGTCTATCAGGTCATGAAGGAGCTAGTGTGATCCGAAAGGCGGCATGAAGCCGCGTCCATAATAAGCATATCCCAGACTGCGGCCCAGGCAGACAGCGAAATGCTGTCTGCCTGGGCCTTTTTGAAAGCGCTTTTGACCAAGTGCACAAAAAAGACGCCGGAATTTTGGAGGAAAAACAGGTTGCCCCGGCAGGGCGGATATGGTAGACTAAAAGTAAGTAAAGAATACGGATTCTTGTGGTGATAATATATGATCACAATGACTGAGATCGCAAAATTGACCGGCGTCTCCCAGCCCACCGTCTCCCGGGTGCTCAGCGGGAATCGAAAGGTGGACCCGGGGATCCGGGAGCGGGTGCTGGCCTGTGCACGGGAGCACGACTATCAGCCCAACGTGCTGGCCAAAGGACTCCAGGGCAGAAAGACGATGCTGCTGGGCGTACTGGTGACCGACATCTCCAACGGTTTTTTCGCCGACTTAGTCAAGCGGATTGAGATGGAGGCCCGGAAGCACGGCTACAGCATCCTCCTATTCAACAGCGACTACAATCCGGACAACGAGCAGGAATACCTGAGCGTGGTGCGGCGCTACCGGGTGGACGGCGCGCTGGTCGTCCCCATCCGGGAGACCAGTGCGAAGTGGAACGGATATGTCAAAAGGTTGGACGTCCCCGTGATCACCGTCACCCGCCGGGCAGAGGGGCTGGACTCCATCTATGTGGACCAAGCCCAGGCTGGGGCCATGGTGGCGGACTATCTGGCCGGGCGGGGCTATGGGCGGTTTTTGTTCATCGGCAGGGATTGTGACGGGAAGTATGCCGGCTTCCGGCAGGCGCTGGAGGCCAAGGGCTTTGGAGACCGGATTTCCAACACAGTCTATCAGGACGGCGACCGGCTGCGGCAGACTCTGCGGGAATGGTTCCGAAGCGGCTGGGGCCGGGCGGCGGTGTTCGCGGGCAACGACATCTATGCCCTGCGGGTGCTGGACGCCCTGCGTTCGCTGGGGTTGTCCGTGCCGGGAAACGTGGGGGTCATCGGCTTCGACGACAGCGACATGGGGAGCTGTTTAAACCCGCGTCTGACTAGCGTTTCCCAGCCCCTGGACGAGATGGCGCGGAGGGCTGTGGAGCGGGTGCTGGAACGCGTTGAGCGCCCGGAGCCGCAGGAGGCCGCCTGGGATGTGCCGCTGTCCGCCTCTTTGGTGATCCGGGAGAGCACGTAAAAAGGACGATGGAAATCGTCCTTTTTACAGCGATATCGTGAATTCGTATTCCTGCGCTGCGCTTTGTCACCCCGATTCGGAAGGGGTTGCAATAGAAATGGGGTGGGAAGCACGGTTACGGACTGCCAAAAAGCAGCGCGGGACATCCTAAATGCGGCCGTGGCGGTGCTGGTCGGCTCCAAACCGGCGCGTGAAGGGCACTGGACAAAGTGATTTGAGTTTGATAAAATAATCAATAAAACACCCTGCCGCCTGGGACGGCATGAAGGTTGAATTTTGGCGCTTGCGGGAGCGTTACCATTTTGACTGGAGGGAAAAACGATGATTTTGCTGCAAGGAAAAGGTGTGTCCAAGGGCGTGGTAAAGGGGCCGATCTACTTCTATCAGCGGGGAACGGTGGCCGTGTCCACCGCCGCCGCGGCTGATATCGAGGAGGAGAAGCGCCGGCTGGAGCAGGCCAAGGAGAAGTCCATGGAGCAGCTCGGCGCTCTGGCCGAAAAGGCCCGGGAGGAGGCCGGCGACGAGTCCGCCATGCTGTTTGAGACCCACGCCATGTTCGTGGAGGACGAGGATTTTGTGGACTGCATGAACAACGCCATGGAGGAGGAGCACTGCACCGCCGAGCGCGCCGTGGAGATCGCCGGAGAGCAGTTTGCCGCCATGCTGGCCGCCATGGACGACGCCTATATGCAGGCCCGGGCCGCCGACATCAAGGACGTGGCCCGGCGCATTCTGAACAACCTGATGGGCGTGGTGGAGGGCGGCATCGACTCCGAGGAGCCGGTGATTCTGGCCGCCGACGATTTGGCCCCCTCAGAGACCCTCCAGCTGGACAAGAGCAAGATTCTGGGCTTTATTACCCAGGGGGGCTCCGGCAACAGCCACACCGCCATTTTGGCCCGGACCATGGGAATCCCGGCCATCTGCGGCCTGGGGGACGCGCTGAAGGATGAGCTGAACGGCCGCTTGGCCTACATCGACGGCGAGACGGGCAAAGTGGCCTTTGATCCGGACGAGATCACCCTGGCCGCGTTCCAGGCCAAGCACGAGAAGCAGCAGGAGATGAAGCTGCTGATGGAGACCATGAGGGGCCAGGAGGACGTGACCCTGGACGGACGGCATGTGATGGTCTACTGCAACATCGGCTCTCCCGAGGACGTGGCGGCGGTCCATAACAACGACGGCCAGGGCATCGGCCTGTTCCGCTCCGAGTTTTTGTACCTGGCCGCCAACGACTATCCCACCGAGGAGGAGCAGTTCCAGGCGTATAAAAATGTCGCCGCCGCCATGGACGGTAAGCGGGTGGTCATCCGCACACTGGACATCGGCGCGGACAAGCAGGTGGGATACTTCAATCTCCAGAAGGAGGAGAACCCGGCCTTGGGCGTCCGGGCCATCCGCATCTGTCTGAACCGGCCCGAGGTGTTCCGCACTCAGCTGCGGGCGCTGTACCGGGCCTCTGCCTACGGCAAAGTGGCCATCATGTTTCCCATGATTACCTCCGTGTGGGAGGTCCGGGAGTGCAAGCGGGCCTGCCAGAAGGTGATGGCGGAGTTGGACAAAGAGGGGATCCCCTACAGCAAGGAGACGGAGATTGGCATCATGATTGAGACCCCCGCCTCCGTTCTGGTGGCCGAGGAGCTGGCGAAAGAGGTGGACTTCTTCTCTGTGGGCACCAACGACCTGACCCAGTACACCCTGGCCTGCGACCGCCAGGCCAACGACCTGGGCAAGTTTTTCGACCCCCATCACCCCGCCGTGCTTCGGGCGCTGAAGATGGCCGCCGACGCCGCCCACAGGGCGGGCATCTGGATCGGCATCTGCGGTGAGCTGGGCGCCGACCTGTCCCTGCTGGAGACCTTCCTGGCCATCGGCATTGACGAGCTGTCCGTATCGCCCAGCTCTGTGCTGCCCCTCCGGGCGGAGATCCGCAAATCCATCGCCAAAACCTGCACCCTGGAAATGTTGGAGTGCTGAGCGCCCTTCCTGTATCGCGCCGCGGCCCGCAGGGCTGATTTCTGCGGAAATCATCCATAGGGTGGGGAATAACGGCCCCGCGCTTTGGGCACACTAGGCCAATCAAAGCTGCCGGCGGTGCGGAAGGCGTCCGCCGGCGGCGTCAGGAGGCAGATCAACGTGAAACTGAAATTTTTTGGCTGTACGCACTGCGGAAACATCGTTTTGATGGTCAAGGACGCCGGCGTGCCCATCGTGTGCTGCGGAGAGAAGATGCGGGAGCTGATCCCCGGCACCACGGAGGGCGCGGCGGAGAAGCACATCCCCGTATACCAAGTGGAGGGTAATCGGGTGAGTGTGCGTGTAGGCTCCACAGATCACCCCATGCAGGAGGAGCACTCCATCGAGTGGGCGGCGCTGCAGACCAAGCAGGGCGCGCAGTTCAAAACAATGCTCCCGGGCCGCAGGCCGGAGGTCAGCTTTGCCCTGTGCGACGCGGACGAGGTGGAGGCGGTCTTTGCCAGCTGCAACCTGCACGGGCTCTGGAAGGCGTAGTATACAGGTCCCGCCCATCAAGCGGTTTCTTGATGGGCGGGACCTGTACTTTGCCCAGGCGGAGATGAAAGCGCCCCGCTAGGCGTCGGCGCCTTCCGCTCCGGCCTCGCTCTCGCTGCGGTTGCGTTTGAGCAGGAGGATATCCTCTTTGCAGTACCGGCGCATATACTCCAGCACCCGGTAGCTGAACAGCAGGCGCTCACGCAGGCTAGGATCGTCCAGGCTCTGCCCGATAATGCCCTCGATCTTGCGTATTTTGTAGAGCATGGTGTTGCGGTGAATATACAGCCGCTTGGCGGCCAGGGCGGCGTTGCGCTCGCAGCACAGGTACTCATGGAGCACGTCGGTGAGGTTATTGCCCGTGCGCTTGTCGTCCAGCACCATGGCGATCAGGGCGGGGTGGCACAGGTGGACGATGTTCCGGCTGCCCATCTCCTGGCGGAGCATTTTGGCGGCCATCTCCACCATCTGGTACATGCTGTAGTCCTCATAGACGTAGACCCGCTTGTCCGGGTCCAGGACCGGCCCCAGGCGCAGGGCGCTCTTGGTCTGGTAGTACATCGTGGGCATAGAGGTGAGGAATTCGGAGAAATTGCCGAAAGCGGCCCGGCCGTCATAGCGCTCCAGCAGCTGATGCAGGGCGGTCTCGTCATAGCGTAGCCGGTGTCCCCGCTGGGTTTTGCGGATGATGAGCAGAATCTCTCCCCGGTAGGTTGTGGCGTTGCTGAAGGGGAAGATATGTTCCAGCAGGCTGATGATGTAGTTCCAGGGGATACTCTCCATGTCGGGCTTGTCGCCGAAGGACACCAGCATGATGTGGTAGTACCGCCGGACGGCCAGCTGAATCTGCTTGAGCCGCTGCTCCAGCTCCTCCGGATCGGTGAGGCGGAACTCGATGAGGTCGGACACCAGGCTGCCGAAGGCGGCGTTCCGGTTGTAGTCCACCCCCTGGTTGCTGAACATGAACTGGGAGAGATAGCCGGAGATGAGCTGCGTCAGGTCGGAGCAGCGCTGGTCTGGTTCCTCCCCGCTGCGGATGACCAGCAGGCGGGCGGCCAGCGTGTCCTGATAGGCGATGTCCCGGATGATGATATAGGTGTGGTCCGGGGCGGACACAAACTCCACGAAGCCCTTGTCCCGACCGCCCCGGAGAGGGAGCTGGCGGCGGGTAGACTGGATGGTGTCGAAGGAGAGGTAGCCGTTGTCCCGCACCTCGTCGGCCACGTGGTCCTTCACTTGGGGGTGGTACACAGCGGCGATGCACTTATAGCCGGGATTGACCAGCAGCACCGTGGCGTCCAGAGGCTCCGCCGCCCGCTGAAGCAGTTCCTGAAGGCCGAAATTGGCGTACACCGCCTCCTGCATCCGGGACTGCCACTGGGAAAACAGCTGGAGCTTTTGCTGAAGGCGGTTGAACAGCGCGGCCAGGGGCAGGCCGGTCTCAATCAGGGCCGTCTCCGGAGACAGCCGGACCTCTTCCGGTACGGGCTCCCCCGCGCTGACGGCGATCACCGCGCCCTCTTTGGGCACGCGGCCCAAAGCCAGGGCCTGAGCGGCCTCCGCCGGCCCGCCCAGGTATAGGAAGCCCGGGCGGGGCGCCTCCTCCGCGCCGTCCAGCAGCCGGATGCCGCCGATGCGGGCGGGGACGCCGCAGCCCCGGCGCAGCCGGACGATGTCACCGTCCAGCCAGTGCAGAATCATGGGAAGGGTGATGGGACCCATAGCAGCCTCCTTATAAAAGTGGAAAAAGGGGACAAGATATTATATTTATTATATTCCACCCCCGTGAAAAAATCAAGACGGCGGCGGTGGGGGTGAGCCGGGGGCATATGTGCACAGTGCACAAAAGCCCCCCGGTATTTTTGGGCGGAGGATATCTACTTTTTCCTAAAACCGAATGCTATACTCGAAACAACAGCGGCACATCCCCATGTTCGGTGGGAATAGCGGAAAAGGGGATGCTGCGCCCAAAGGGGAAGGCGAGGTGGTGTCCGGCAGCATTAAAACGGCAGTTTTGGAGAGATGAAACAGAAAATCAAGAGAAGGAGAGAATTACCATGTTATCTGCTGTTGGTTTTATTCTGGTCATCGCTATGGTGGCGCTGATCATCTGGGGACGGGTAGCCCTGCCGCCCATCCTGATCATCCTGCCCACCATCGCCGTCATCATTCTGGGCCTGATGGGCTATCTGGTGCCCCCCAAAGCCGAGGCCGCCGCGCCCATGGACCTGCTCATGTGCTTCAAAACCCTCCAGAGCTATCTGGGCACCGGCCTGAGCAGTGTGCTAAACACCGCCGCCCTGTTCACCTTCGCCGTGGTGTTCTTCAACGTGCTGGGCGATGCGGGTATGTTTGATTTCATCGTGGGCAAGGTCATGAAGTACATTGGCAACAACGTCAGCATGATTCTGCTGATGACCTGCCTGCTCACCGCCATCTCCCATCTGGACGGCTCCGGCGCCACCACCTGGCTGATCACCGCTCCCACCATGCTGCCCCTGTTCAAGAAAATGCGGGTCAGCCCCATCATCCTGATGCTGTATGTGGCCCTGGTGTCCGGCGTGGAGAACATGCTGCCCTGGACCTCCGCCCTGGCCCGCGTGTCCGCCTCCACCGGCGTGGAGGCCCGCGCCATCTGGACCGCCCTGCTGCCCGTACAGATCGTCGGCATGGTGCTGCTGTTCGCTTCCTGCTTCATCGTGGGCCCCATTCTGAAAAAGAAGGGCTGCGGCATGACCGACGAGGAGTTTGCAGAGCTGAAGTCCGGCATGCTCAAGCTCAGCGATCCGGTGCTGAAGGTCAGTAAGGGTGTTCTGTTCTTTGACATGGCCTTCCTGGTGGTGCTGGTGGTGTGCCTGCTGATGGGCTGGATCAACACCAACGTGGCCTTTATGATCGGCCTGTCCATTGCCCTGATCGTCAACTGCAAGGATGCCAAGGAGATGACCGCTCAGATCAAGAAGCACGGCTCCAACGCGCTGAATATGGTCATGATTATCTTCTCCATCGGCATGCTGGTGGGCGTCATGAAGGACTCCGGCATGATGAACGCCATGACCGACACCCTGATGAGCCTGGTGCCCGAGTCCATGGGCACGCACCTGACCTTCATCATCGCGCTGATCTCCGTACCGCTGTCCATGGCCGTGGGTTCCGACACCCTGTACATGGTCATGGCCCCCATCTTCGGCAACATGGCCATAGCCTACGGCGGCACCATGCTGGCCGGCGCCGCCGCCTGCACCGTGGGCGCCTGCGTGGCCGTCAACCTGTGCCTGGTGGCCCCCACCCCGTATCTGGCCCTGGGCCTGTGCGGCGTGGAGATGAAAGACAATCTGAAGTACTGCTTCGTCCCCACCTGGATCCTGGGCATTTTCCTGGCCATCGTGGGCGCCATCACCGGCGCGTTCCCCTTCTAAACTAAGACCGTTTTCTGCCTCCGCCCGGCGGGGACCGGCGCGCTCCGGCCCCGTCCGGGCAGAGGTCCTTATCCCAGAAAGGAAGTGATTGTCCCATGAGCATCCGAGCGTGCGCGCTGGAGAGCGAGGCGTTTCTGGCGCTGAAGGATGTGTACGACCACCGGGAGCGGGCCGCGGGCCAGTGGCGCTCCAAAGGCGGGAAGGTGGTGGGCAAGCTGGGCAGCGACGTGCCCGACGAGCTGGTCATCGCGGCGGGGATGCTGCCCGTCCAGATCTGCGCCGCCCCGGACAGGGAGCTGGCGGAGGCCGGCAAATACCTGGAAAATGCCTTTGACCCCGTGGTCCGGGCCCAGTTTGAGCGCCTCGTGGACGGGACCTACGGCGATCAGCTTGACGCTCTGGCGATCTCCAATTCCAATGACACCATCATCCGGATTTTCTACTATCTGCGGGAAATCCACCGGGTGGAGCCGGAGAAAAACGTTCCTCCCGTCGCCTTTATTGATTGGACCTTCACGCGCAGCCGTATCTGGCAGGAGCGCTGCGAGTTTGTCCTGAACCTGTTCCGGCAGCAGGTGGAACAGTGGGCGGGCAGGACGGTAAGCGACGATGAGATCCGCGCGGCGGGCAGGCTGATGAACGAAAACCGGGCGGCGCTCCGGGCCATGGCGGCGCTGCGCCGGGGAGAAGAGGTCCGCGTCAATGGCAGCGAGGCCCTCACCATCATCGGCGCGGGGCTGTTCATGGAGAAGGCCGAGCACACCGCCCTGGTGAGGCAGGTGACGGAGGACGCCAAGGGGTGGCCTGTGCTTACCGGCCCCCGGGTGTTCTACACCGGCGCCAACCAGGAGGACACCGAGCTGTACCAAAAGCTGGAGGAGCTGGGCCTTGTGGTGGTGGGAGAGGACACCGACTGGGGCGACCGCTCCTACGAGCGGGACTTCGACCTCACCTATCCCGTCCTGCGCGGGGTGGTGGACCGGTATTTCCTGCGCACGCCCACCGTGGAGAAGTCGCGGGTGGCGCAAAGCGTGGAAATCCTCTCGCGGCAGGTGGAGTCCACCGGCGCCGAGGGCGTGGTCTTCTACACCAACGCCTATGCGGAGGTGGCCACCTTCAATATGCCCGATCAGCGGAAAATGCTGGACGGCAGGGGCGTCAAGCATGTGACATTGAGCAGGATGACCTATCCCATCCGGAACAACGAGGGGCTGGATGAAAAGCTGGCGGCCTTCGCCGCAGGCATGAGGGGAGGCGAGTGATCATGGCGGAGGAAAAAAGACCGGCCTCCAAATCCGCGGCAGTGAAGAAGCTGGCGGCGACCAAGGCTGCGGGAGCGTACCAGAAGAAATGGTTCCTTGAAATGCGGGAGCGCGTGGAGAGGGAGGGCTGCGACTTTGCCATTCTCAACGCCGACGTGCCCATGGAGATCTTCCGGGCCATGGATATTCCCTTCGTGGTCAACCAGTGGTGGTCCGCGATCTGCGGCGCCAAGCGGAAAACCAAGCGGTATTTTGAACTGATGCGGGAGAACGGCTACCGGCCGGACCTTGACAGCTACTGCGCCATGGCCTTGGCGGAGAGCTTCGACCCGGATGACAAAAAGCTGGACGCGGACGGGAATCCCATCGGCCCCTGGGGCGGCCTTCCCAAGATTTCCATCAGCATCACCCGGGCCACCAGCGACAGCCTTGTGAAGATCTACGACCTTCTGGCCCGCAATCACGGCGGCGAGCTCTACGTCATGGGGAACACCATCGCGCGGAAAACGCCGCTCAACTGGTACGAGCTGACGGCGGACCGGTGGGAGGAACTCTATGACAGCGACCGCCTGGACGCGGCGGTGGAGGATCTCAAGGAGCTGATCCGCTGGCTGGAGATGAAGACGGGCAAGCTCTTTGACATCAATAAGCTGCAGGAGGTCATGGACCTGGTCAACGAACAGGAGGGCTATTACAAAAAAATCCGCGACCTGATCGCCTCCTGCCATCCCGTACCCGTCACGGTGGTGGACACCATCAATGCAGTGATGCAGGCCCAGTGGCAGCGGGGGACCCGGTGGGCCGCAGACCACGCCAGAGGGCTGTATGAGGAGATCCGTGCTCTGGCGGACAAGGGCGAGGCCGCCGTGCCCAATGAAAAGCTGCGCATGATGTGGCTGGGCCGGGGTATGTGGCAGGACTTCGCCTTCTACCAGCGGTTTGAGGAGAAGTACGGCGCGGTGTTCATGTGGTCCATGTACCTGGCCATGGGGGCGGATGCCTACACCCGCAACCATGTGGAGCAGGACCCCCTGCGGGCCCTGGCGGCCCGGTTCGTGGGGATGGAGGACTTCCTGCATATGCCGCCCTGGAACAGCTCCTGGTTTATCCAGCAGGCAAAGCAGAATGACATCGACGGCGTGGTGTACATGATCCCGGACAATGATGTCATTGCCCTGGAGGGGAGCTACTTCATCATCAAGAACCTGGAGGCGGCGGGGATCCCTGTGCTCAGCTTCCAGGCGGACCCCGTGAATGTGGGCAAGTGGAACGCCGAGACCATGACCGGCATGGTGGAGGAGTTCATTGAGCGGAGAGTCATCCCCAATCAGAAAAAATAGTTGCGTTTTTCGCGAAAAGGAGATAGAATTATGGCTTGTAAAGGACCGCTTTCCGGTTACCGCGTTTTGGATATGACGCAGTTCGAGTCGGGCACCGTGTGCACCGAGACCCTGGCCTGGCTGGGGGCGGAGGTGCTGAAGGTGGAGCGCCCCGGCCGGGGCGAGCTGGGCCGTTACTCCCAGGCGGAGCCCGGTGTGGATACCTACGGCTTCCTGGTGATGAACATGAACAAGAAGTCCATCACCTGCAACGCCAAGGCCCCCGAGGGCCTGGCCCTGCTCAAGAGCCTGGTGGCTAAGAGCGACGTGATCGTGGAAAACATGGGTCCCGGCTCCATGGATAACCTGGGCCTGACCTACGAGGCCTGCAAGGAGCTCAACCCCAAGATCATCTACGCCAGCTTGAAGGGCTTCTCCCAGACGGGCCCCTATAAGGACTACCCCGCCTTCGACCCCATCGCCACCCACACCGGCGTGATGGTGTCCGCCACCGGTCTGCCCGAGCGCCCCATCAAGTGCGGCGTCTCGGTGGCGGACTCGGGCACGGGCATGACGCTGGCCCTAAGCATCATCGCCGCCCTGCTCCAGCGGGAGCGGGAGGGCATCGGCCAGCGGGTGGACGTGGCCATGCAGGACTTCATGATCGGCCTGAGCCGCAGCCAGTGGGAGCCGTACTACAACAACGGGAAGGTGCCCAACCGCCGGGTGGCCAACGGAATGCCGCTGGAGGACGTGGGCCCCTCCGACACCTATCCCTGCAAGCCCTTCGGCCTGAACGACTACGTGCACATCTATTGCTCCCGGGCTCCCGGCAGCAAGCAGTGGGACAATCTGTGCCAGGCCATCGGCCGCCCGGATTTGAAGCAGGACGTGTGCCCCGAGATGGCCACCCCGCGCCTGCGCTTCCAGAACCGGGAGATCTGCGACACGGCCATCAAGGAGTGGCTGAAGGACCACGACAAGTTCGAGGCCATGGAGATTCTGTGCAAGGCGGACGTGCCTGCGGGCGCGCTGCTCAGCGTGGACGACATCACCAACGACCCCCAGTACTACGCGCCGGAGCGCCGGATGATGGTGGAGATCGAGCATCCCCAGCGGGGCAAGGTGAAGCTGCCCGGCTTCGCGCCCAAGATGAGCGAGGTTACGGTGGACTACCAGTGCAGCCCGGAGCTGGGGGGCAGCAACGACGAGATCTACGGCGGCCTGCTGGGCCTGTCTGCGGAGCAGATGACCGAGCTGAAGAGCAAAAAGGTCATCTGAGAGGAAACAGCATAGTAAGCTTTGAAGCGCCGTGCCGCTCTCCACAGCAGTGGGGAGCGGCTGCGGCGTGTCAAAGGGAATTGAAGGGATACAAGAAAGAGAGGGGCGCACGCGGTGGGGTTGTTTGTGAGGGACGGGGCGTTTTATAAGAAGATATTGGTCATCGGCGGGCCCATCGCCGCCCAGCAGGTCATCACCGTGGGGGTGAACATGATGGACACGGTGATGCTGGGCCAGCTCAACGAGACGGCGCTGTCCGCCAGCGCCGCCGCCACCCAGGTCCACAGTCTGTTCCAGTTCATGTCCATGGGCATGGGGATGGGGGCCAGCGTGCTCATCGCCCGGTACTGGGGGGCGGGGGACCTGCCCAGCCTGCGCAAAGCCCTGAGCCTGATGTATCGCTGCTGCCTGGTCATCTCGATGATATTTACCGCTGTGGTGGGGCTTGCGCCCGGCCGGGTCATCGCCCTGCTCACCCCCGACGCGGGGGCCATCGCCGAGGGGGTGCGCTACCTGTATTGGGCGCTGCCCTGCTTTTTCCTGTTCGGGATGTCCACCACCACTACCATTGTGCTGCGCAACCTCAAGCAGATGCACATCCCGCTCATCGTGTCCATCGGGGCGTTTTTTATCAATGTGTTCTTCAACTGGGTGTTCATCTTCGGCAAGCTGGGCGCTCCCGCCATGGGGGTGGCCGGGGCGGCGCTGGGCACCCTGATCAGCCGGTGCTTTGAGTTTGCCGCCATCTGCGGCTACTTCTTCCTCTTTGAGAAGCGCGCCCGTTTCCGCGTCCGGGACATCCTCGCGCCCTGCGGAGAGCTGACGCCGGAGTTTCTGCGCATCTCCCTGCCGGTGATGGTCAGCGACACGCTGCTGGGCCTGGGCAGCAGCGTGAGCATGGCGGTGGCGGGGCACATGGGCGATGTGTTCATGTCCGCCTATACCATCACCATCGTGACCCAGCAGATCACCACCGTGTTCACCAGCGGCCTGGGCCAGTCCGCCGTGATCATCACCGGCAATACCTTGGGGGAGGGGAAGGCGGAAAAGGCCCAGCGGCAGGGGGTCACCTTCACCGCGCTGGGATTTCTGATGGGCGGAATCTGCGGGGTGGTCATCGTACTGATCAGCCCCCTGGTGGTGGGCAGCTACAACATCCTGCCCGAGACCTACGGCGTGGCCATGGAGCTGATGCGGGCGGTGGGATTCATCACGGTGTTCATGGCGCCCGCCTCCATTCTGACCAAGGGCGTGCTGCGGGGCGGCGGGGACACCCGGTTCCTCATGATCGCCGATGTGGTGTTTTTGTGGGTGGTGAGCGTGCCGCTGGGCTATCTGGCGGGGCTGGTGCTGCACTGGCCGCCCTTTTGGGTGTTTCTCTGCCTGCGGCTGGACCATGTGATCAAGGCCGTTTGGTGCATCTCCCGCCTGCGTAGCGGAAAGTGGATCAAAAAAATCCAGGGCGCCGGGGACAGACGGATCTAGCTTTGAGCATCGTGGTGAGTTGAGAAGTCAAAATGTCGCAGGCCAAAGCGAAAAACTTTCGTTCTGATTCAGCAACAGCGTGACAGCACTCAGCGCCGCCACGTTTAGAAAATCAACGTGAGCGATAATTTGACATCCACATTGAAAGTGGCTCTCCGCCCCTCATAGTGCCACCCGCACGGGCGGGAGGTAGAGAGGGGAAGGGTTGGCTCTGGATAATGTCATACAGTGTCAGTTGAAAAGCTCTCAGCCGGGACGAAAAAGAACGCACAACTTTAAGCGAAAACAACGGCGTGAACAATTCGATGTTCATGCCGTTGCAGGCAATTACAATGTTATAGGATCATTGTTAGCAAGCAATGAGCGGCGATATCCTTTTGGATTTCGCCGCTCGCTTGTTGGGGGTCTCGCCTTCGGCTCGGCCGGCGCTCAGCACTCCCCAAGCCCCGGACTGGCCATTCCGCATCCAGTCGAATACGCCCTGTGGCGTGGCTTTGCGCTCCCGTTGGTCGCTTGCTTCCGCACATCCGTACGGGAAATACAGGGCGCGGTCTGCGCCATGAAATGTCAAGAAATTAAAGTTAGATGTTGGATTTGCGGTTAAAGCAGAATGTGGCTTTTCTGGGCTAGGGGTTGCGCCCAAAAGAACGATTTGGGTAAATCGGGAAACAGCTTATAAAATTGCACAGCTCCAGCTTATTTTTCAAGATGTCATGTTTGATCTCACCGACAAGTGGCAGAAATATAAGGGCTTAAATAATGTCTGCACAAGATATGTAGAGGTGAGCACTCCAGCTTTGAGGCTATCATTCGCCATAATTAAGATATGCGCCCTTCATTGGCGATGCGGCGAAGTCGGAAAACAAACGCAGCACGCCCCGTTTATACCTTACAGGCTTGGGTTTCCAGTCCTTTTTCCGCTCTGCCAGAATGGCCTCCATCTCCTCAGGCTGTTTCCGCTCACCCTTCACGCCCACAATGGCCAAAGTCCGCTCCTTTACGTCCAATTGGATGAGATCTCCCTCCTCCACCAGAGCAATAGGACCACCCGCCTGGGCCTCAGGAGAACAGTGGCCAATAACCGGACCGGTGGACGCTCCGGAAAAGCGTCCGTCGGTAATGAGAGCAATGGAGCGTCCCAGCTCCCGGTCGGATGAAATGGCCTCGGAAGTGTAGAACATCTCGGGCATCCCGGAGCCCTTGGGACCTTCATAGCGGATGAATACCGCATCGCCGGGCCGAACCCTGTGGTGAAGGATGGCATCAATGCACTCTTCCTCGCTGTCAAATGGCCGGGCGTTAAGCACGGCGGAGAACATCTCCCGGGGGCAGGCGGTGTGTTTGATGACCGCGCCCTCGGGCGCCAGGTTGCCTTTTAGTACAGCGATAGAGCCGTCGGTACCGATGGCTTTGCTATAGGGGTGAATAATGTCCTGGCGGGTCAGATTCAGGCCATACTTTTTGTTGGCCCCGTCCAGCCACTTCTGGCAGCGGTCATAAAATCCGTTTTGCTTCAGCTCATCCAAGTTTTCTCCCAGCGGTTTGCCCGTAACAGTCATGGCATCCAGATGGAGAACCTCTCTAATCTCTTCCATAATGGCCGGTACGCCTCCGGCGTAGTAGAAAAACTCAGCGGGCCAGCGTCCGGCGGGGCGAATATCCAGCAGATAATGAGCTCCCCTGTGCAGCCGGTCAAAGGTGTCGCCGGTGATCTCAATGCCGAACTCATGCGCAATGGCCGGGATGTGTAGCAAAGCATTGGTTGAGCCGGAAATGGCGGCATGAACCATGATGGCATTCTCAAAGCTGTCCATGGTCACAATGTCACTGGGTCTCATGTGTTCCATAGCAGCCAGCTTTACCGCCAGCTTCCCTGCATTGCGGGCGTAATCCAGCAGGTCCGGGCTGGCCGCCGGAAGCAGAGCACTGCCGGGGAGCGCCAGGCCCAGAGCCTCTGCCATAATCTGCATCGTGGAGGCGGTGCCGATAAAAGAACACGCCCCGCAGCTGGGGCAGGCATTGCACTTGGCCCAGTTCAGCTTGTCCGCATCAATCTCGCCGCGCTCGAACATGGCGGAGTACATCCCCAGCTGCTCCAACGTGAGCAGGTCGGGCCCCGCCGCCATAGTGCCGCCGGTGACCACCACAGCGGGGATGTTAACCCGTGCCAAACCCATCAGGTTCCCAGGCATGCCCTTGTCGCAACTTGCCATATAGATTCCCGCATCAAAGGGCGTCGCGCTGGCCTGGATCTCGATCATATTGGCAATCATCTCCCGGCTGGCCAGGGAGAAATTGATGCCATCGGTGCCCTGACTCTCGCCGTCACATATATCGGTGCAGAAGTACCGTGCGCCATGCCCGCCCGCCTCGGCCACGCCCTCACGAGCGGCACTCACCAGCTTGTCCAAATGGCCGGAACCGGGGTGGCTGTCGCCAAAGGTGCTTTCAATGAAAATTTGAGGCTTGCTCAAATCCTCCGGCTTCCAGCCGGTGCCCAGGCGCAGCGGGTCGAGCTCAGGTGCCAGCCGGCGCATTTTCTGACTTGTCAATTCCATCATGTCAATCCTTTTGTATGAGGTTGATTTAAAACGTAGTTTACTTTTTGCTCAGTTTCGCCTTAATGGTTGGACCGGCCAGATTCCAAATCACGCTGACAACGGCAGCAACAATCAGGATGCAGGAGACAGGGCGGGTAAAAAAGGTAATCCACCCATTGTCAGAGTGTCAACGCCGATTTGAAATTGTAAGAAAACGCCGAAGAAATTTTGTCATTTTTCGGCGGCGGGAGTAACAAAAGGCAACACCGTACAATTCCCCACAAAAGCGAAATGGAAGATTAAGCGCAGTCATAGGTCAGAAAGCAGCTCTGGAAACAGGTCAAGGAGCAGGACAAATCAAGCCGCCAGGCAGGGCCTGTCAG
>CATLHC010000044.1 GCA_949948775.1 uncultured Oscillospiraceae bacterium | reverse complement strand
CACGGAGGTGAAGTAGGGGTCGGAAAAGTCCACCTGCTCCTTCCGGGCGTCGGTGATGGTGATGCCCGCCGCGCCCACGTCGGCCAGCTTGCCGGCGGACACGGTGTCGATGATGGTGCCGAACTCCACGTTGGTGTAGGTGACCTCCCGGCCCAGCTTCTCGCCCACCAGGTTCATCACGTCCACGTCCACGCCCACGATGTCGGTGCCGTCGTAGTACTCAAAGGGGGCGAAGTAGGCGTTGGTGTACACCGAGATGGCGGCGCCCTGGCTGGGCTCGGCGCTCTGGGTCTCGGGGGCCTTGGAGGGCTCGGCGCTGTCCTTGGCGCCCTGATCGGAGCAGGCGGCCAGGGCGGACACCATGGTCAGGGCCAGCAGAAGAGCCGTCAGTTTTTTCATTGCTTTCATTTTCATTCATCTCCATAGAAAATTTGCGGACCGGCTATGCAGCCGGCAGCTTGAATTATACGTGTTATGCACGGGAAATGCAAGGGATTTTTGATTGAAATTCGGCTCTACCCGGTGTTTTCATCATTTCGACGGACACGGCGCGAATATATATACATTTTTATGCCATATTCTCTGCATGCTCATTCGGGCAATCACAAAAACAGCGCCGCCGGAGGATTCCGGCGGCGCTTGCTTTACTTGGCGTATTCGATCGCCTTGGTCTCCCGGATCAGATTCACCTTGATCTGGCCGGGGTACTCCAGCTCGTCCTCAATCTTCTTGGCAATCTCCCGGGCCAGCAGCACCATGCGGTCCTCCGAGATGGTCTCGGGGTTGACCATGATGCGCACCTCCCGGCCCGCCTGGATGGCGTAGGCCTTGTCCACCCCGGGGAAGGAGGAGGTGAGCTCCTCCAGCTTCTCCAGCCGCTTGATGTAGTACTCCACATTCTCCTTGCGGGCGCCGGGGCGGGCGGCGGAAATGGCGTCGGCGGCCTGAACCAGGCAGGCCACGATGGTCCGGGCCTCCACGTCGCCGTGGTGGGCCTCGATGGCGTGGATCACGTTCTCGCTCTCCCGGTACTTCCGGGCCAGCTCCACGCCGATCTGCACGTGGGAGCCCTCCACCTCGTGGTCGATGGACTTGCCCAGGTCGTGGAGCAGTCCCGCCCGCTTGGCCTCGGCCACGTTGACGCCGATCTCGGCGGCCAGCAGTCCGGCCAGCTGGGACACCTCGATGGAGTGGTTGAGCACGTTCTGGCCGTAGCTGGTGCGGTAGTGCTGGCGGCCCAGCAGCTTGACCAGCTCCGGGTTCAGGCCGTGGACGTTGGTCTCGAACACGGCGCGCTCGCCCTCGGCGCGGATGGTGGCGTCCACCTCCCGCTTGGCCTTTTCCACCATCTCCTCAATACGGGTGGGGTGGATGCGGCCGTCCAGGATGAGCTTTTCCAGGGCCAGCCGGGCGATCTCCCGGCGCACCGGGTCAAAGCAGGACACGGTGATGGCCTCCGGGGTGTCGTCGATGATGAGGTCCACGCCGGTCATGGTCTCCAGTGTGCGGATGTTGCGGCCCTCGCGGCCGATGATGCGGCCCTTCATCTCGTCGTTGGGCAGGGGCACCACGGACACGGTGGCCTCCGCCACATGGTCGGCGGCGCAGCGCTGGATGGCCAGGGCGATCTGCTCCCGGGCGTAGGTCTCGGCCTCCTCCTTGTAGCGGGCCTGAATTTCCTTCAGCTTCAGGGCCTGCTCGTGGGTGACGTCGTCCTCCAGCTGGTCGATGAGGTAGCGCTTGGCCTCCTCCACCGTCAGGCCGGAGATCTTCTCCAGCAGTTCCAGCTGGCTGTCCTTCAGCTTGTCCAGCTCCTGCTTTTCCGCCTCCAGCTGGGCGATGCGGGCGTTGACGTTTTCCTCCTTGCGCTCCAGGTTCTCCAGCTTCCGGTCCAGGTTTTCCTCCTTGGAGTTGAGCCGGTTCTCCTGGCGCTGGACCTCGTTGCGGCGGTCCTTGATCTCCTTGTCGAACTCGCTGCGGGCCTTGAGGATTTCCTCCTTAGCCTCCACGGTGGCCTCCCGCTTCTTGCTCTCGGCGGACTTGATGGCCTCGTTGATAACGCGGCGGGCCTCCTCCTCGGCGGAGCCGATCTCCCGTTCGGCGGCGGCCTTACGCCGCTGATAGCCCAGCACGAAGCAGGCGAGTCCCACCACAACGGCGATGATTACGGTTACGTAGACTGGCAGTTGCATGTTGAGTTCCACACCTCCTGTTTCTTCGATTTTGATTTTTTCTGAGAAAATAAACAAAATAAGACGCGATGCGTGAACAGACGCACCGCGATAACCGAAAAACCGCCCGCCAATTGGGCGTAGCAACACTATTTGAGAGTCAATAAATCTATGAGACGCTCGATAGACTATATAAACGCGCCCAAAGGGCGCCGCAAACGCTCAAAACAGCGAAAAAGCACGGCGGCTTTTCAAAATTATCCTTACTTATTGTAAAGGTATCGAGCTTTCCTGTCAAGTGGAAATGTGAAACTTTCATGAACTTTCCATGCCCGGAGGGCGTCACTTTCTCTCTCGCGAGAGAAAGTAACCAAAGAGCGCGCTTAGGGGGCATCCCGCCGGACGGACGCTTCGCGTCCTCAGGCGGGCTTCCCCCTAAGAACCCCCTTTTTACGGGAGAGCCCTATATGATGCCGATTTAATGCCCTTCCGGCGCGTGGGGCTTTCGACGCTGATGCTTCTAGTTGTGCTGCCGCCGGCATCTGGTCATTGAGCGGGGGCGGGCCGATTGACCCGCGCCTGAGCGGGCGGACCGTTCGGCTCGGGGTGGCGGCGTTAGGGCGGAGCGACGGTTAAGGTGCGGTTTTTTTGGGTGAGCGTGAAACTGTTTTGGAGTCCCGCCGTGATGGTGATGGAACCATCCTCGGATACAAAAATTGCCTCAAAATCCTGGTGCCGCCGCCAGTGCTCCAGGGCGTTGTCCAGTCCCATGACGAACAGCGCGGTGGACAGCGCGTCACAGACAGCGCCCGTGTCCCCGATGACGGTGACCGAGATCAGCCCGCTGTGGGCGGGAAAGCCCGTTTTGGGATCCAGGATATGCCAGTAGCGCACGCCGCCCTCCTCAAAATAGCGCTCGTACCCGCCGGAGGTGACCACGGCCCTGTCCGTGACATCCACCACGCCCAAATTGCCATCCTCCTCCGGGTCCCGGATGCCCACCCGCCAGGGGGAGCCGTCCGGCTTGGCCCCCACCGTCTGGATGTTGCCCCCTAGGTCCAGCAGGGCGGAGATAACGCCGCTTCCCTTCAAATAATCGGACAGTATATCCCCGGTGTAGCCCTTCGCCACACTGCCCAGGTCGATCTCCATGCCCTCGGGGATGGCGGCGCTCCTTCCGCCATATTCCACCTTGGTATAGTCCACCAGCGGGAGCAGGGCGGCGATGGTCTGATCGTCCGGAACGGCATACTCTCCCGTGGTGAAGCCCCATGAGCGCAGGACGGGGTAAATGGAGATGTCCAGCGCTCCGCCTGTGCGCCGGCACATCTCCAGCGCCGTGCCCAGCAGCCGCTCCGTTTCCGGAGACAGCTCCGCCTCGCCGTCACGGTTCAAGGCGTAGATCTCGCTGTTTTCACCCGTGACGGACCACCGGGCCTCCAGGTCCTTCACCCGGGCCTCTAAGTGCTCTAATGCTGTCTCGTCCCCGCCCTCGTACAGCCGCAGGGTCATCACGGTGTCCATGGCGAAAAAGGTGCGCTCCGCCGTCGGCTGCGCCTGAACGGGCGTGGGGGCGCACCCCGCCAGCAGGCAGGCCGCCAGCCCCAGCGCCGCCGGCCGCCGCATCCCTCTCATCGCAGGTGCTCCGGGATGGAGTCGTCCTCCTCCACCCATTCCCGCTGTACGTCCACCACCCGGTACGCCTCGGGGGTGTCCCGGATGACTACCTTGGCAATGCCCGCGTTGATGATAAGCCTGCGGCACATGGAGCAGGAGGTGGAGCCGGGGATCAGCGCGCCCGTGTCCGGGTCCTTGCATACCATATACAGCGTGGCCCCCAGCACCTCCCGCCGGGGGGCGGAGATGATGGCGTTGGCCTCGGCGTGAACGGACCGGCACAGCTCGTAGCGCTGGCCGGAGGGGATATTCATGGCCTCCCGGGCGCAGTATCCCAGATCGCCGCAGTTTTTCCGGCCCCGGGGGGCGCCGTTGTAGCCGGAGGACACGATTTCATCGTTTTGCACGATGATGGCTCCGTAGTGCTTTCGCATGCAGGTGGAGCGCTCCAGCACGGTGCCGGCGATGTCCAGATAGTAGTTTTCCTTGTCGATGCGGACCATGGGGATCCCTCCTTCAGCTGTTGATAAGTGGAGTATACCAGCTTTTTTCCCCGACGGCAACGGACAATTCACATATTGTTTACGGTTACCCCATTGACGGGTTCATTTAGCCGCGCTATCATATATAATAATTCTGAAATTCCCGCTGCGTAGGAGGTGAGCGTCCATGATCCGAAGCTGGATGATGCGGTTTATGGCGGGGCGCTATGGGGGAGACCAGCTCAACATACTCCTGATCGCGTTCTACGTGATCCTCTATGTGGTTTACCTGTTTACCCGGATGGTGATTTTTGAGCTGCTGGCCCTGATTTTGATCATCATGAGCCTGTACCGGTCCCTGTCCCGGGACCTGGATCGCCGGCGGGGGGAAAACGCCCGCTTCCTCCAGGTTGTCCGCCCCATCGCCCGCCGGTGGAACACCTTCCGCAGCCGCACCCACGACCGGGAGCACCGCTACTTCAAGTGCCCCAACTGCGGCCAGCAGATGCGGGTGCCCAGGGGCAAGGGGCGCATTACCGTCCACTGCCGCTCCTGCGGGGCGGTGTTTGAGGAAAAAAGCTGAGCCGGACGCAAGAAAGAACCGCGTGGGGACGGCAACAGGATAATTGTTCAGCGCGTTAAGAGGGCGCGGCAATCAGCTTGATTGCCGCGCCTTTATCACAATTAAGGGGAAAGAAATTATGATAAAGGGTCTGGGCAGCCCTCGCTTACAATAAATTTCTCAGCCAAAGTGTTTGCTTTTTTGCCGCTGGGCGAGGTATCGGCGGTTTTTGCGGCCGCGCGTTGACATGTGGAATTGACAAAGGAAAATAGGAAGTCTCAAAAAGGTATTGTCAAAAGAGTCCCATTAGTATATAATTTCTGTCAAGATGTTTATTTGAAATGGGCCGCGCATTCAAAAGGGCCGTTTCAAGCCTGAGCAGGATCAATCAGGATTTGCTGTGGTTCCGTGCCCTCATGCCTGCCGTTATGTACGCAAAATATAAGGCGCGGCGCCCCTTTTCTGCTGGGCCGGTGTCTGTGACGCGGACGGGGAAACCCCTCGGCTGCTCCAATATCTGGCGGGGTATGTCTCGCCTGTTTTTCTTGCGCCTGCGATCAGGTATTTTGCTTTCTTCCAATAAAATTAGAGATTTATGCTTCAACGCAGCATAACAAAAATTAAGTTGTTATGGGGCGGTTTGAGTAAACATGATGGGGAGTGCAGCCAGCTATGGAAAAAATATTGATTGTCGATGACAGTCTCCTGCAAGCAACGCAGTTAAAGGCGATTATAGACGATGAATATGATGTCACCATTGCACAGACGGCGGAAGACGGGCTGCGCAGGGCGAGCGATGAAGATTTTTCCCTTATTCTGCTGGATGTCGTGATGCCGGAAATGGATGGCTTTACGCTGCTGAAAAAATTGCAGGAGGAAATCATCACCCAAAACGTCCCGGTGATTTTGATTACCAGCCTCGCGGATGTGGCAAATGAGCAGCATGGGCTTATTTTAGGGGCCGTGGATTATATCACAAAGCCATATATTCCCCTGATTGTCAAGGCGAGAGTGAACACGCACATCAAACTGTACCAATACCGCAGGCAGATCGAAGAACAATCTATGACCGACCAGCTCACGGGGGTGGCCAACCGCCGCAGGTATGACCGTTACAGCCTGACAAAATGGCACGAAGCGGCCCGCCTTCATGTCCCCTTTTCCGTCTGCATGTTCGATATCGACCATTTCAAGGTATATAACGATACCTTTGGCCACCCGGCTGGGGACAAGGTGATCGCCGCCATCGCAAAAACAATATCCTCCCATTTGAAACGCAGTACAGACTTTGTGGCCCGTTACGGAGGGGAGGAGTTTGTGGCGCTCTCGGTCGGAGATTCCTCTGAAAAAATGTTTGAGCACCTGAAAAGGGTCCGGCAGGCCATAGAAGATTTGCATATTCCGCACAGCCCAACCGTGTCCGAGTGGGTCACTGTCAGCATAGGAGGCGTTACCGTGATTCCGGAAGCGGGGAGCGCCTATGACGTTTACTTAAAAATTGCCGATACCATGCTGTACGACGCGAAAAAGCATGGGCGCAACAGAGTCGTTTGGGCCGGCGAACAAATGAAGCAGATGTTTGAAAAATAGACAAATCGGGTGGAACGGCATGAAATTATTCAATTTATTCGGGAAAAAAACGGATGCGCCGCCGCAAGAGCTCAAAAAGGAAAACGATGAGGACGAGCTGGAAATCTATTCAGGGATGCGGGTAGAGGTGACGGCCTTCGACGGCCGGATCCTTTTTGTGGCAAAGCTTATGAGTTTGCACGGGAACCAGGCGGAGCTGCACCAGTATTTGGAGGCCGCGATTTCTCAGGTGGAGGAGCCGCTTCCCGTGAGAATACGCGGGTACAGTGACCGGGACCGCAAGGCTGTCTATATGGAGGGTATGATTGCGCCCCTGCCGCAGAGCAAATGGTCGGTTACGGAATTGAAAGTATGCCGGGTTGGAAATGACCGCGCCTTTTTCCGCCTTGATACAAACCTTGACGCCACCGCCACCATGTTCAGCGGTTTGGCGATGGGGGAAAAACCGTGCAAACTGCTGAATATCAGCATAGGCGGAGCCTGTATCGGTTCGGAGTTCCGATACCATGACGGCGATAAATTCTTGCTGAAAGTCAGACTGCTGGAGGACAGGCCGGAGTCGGTCATGTTTACTCAGGTTGTGCGCGTCATTGAAAAGGGCGAAGCCTGGTTTGAATATGGATGCCGTTTTTTGGAACTGACCGAAGCCGATCAGGAGCGGATTACACAAAACATTTTCGCGGCGCAGAGGCAGAAAAGAGGGCGTTCCTAATCGCTTGGCGAGAACGAAATGGTACCCCGAGTGTTGTTACACTCGGGGTACCATATTAATGATCATCCAATTCGATGGTTCGGGGGAGGTCCCTGACCCCAATGCCGCCGCGAGCGGCAGCCTTTTGATGTCAATTCAGCCGGCTTTTCAGCTGGTACAGCAGGTTCATGGCCTCGATGGGGGTGAGAGTCTCCACCGATGTGCCCCGCAGCTGCTCCAACACCGCGGCTCCAGCCATGTCCCCCAGGGATACCTGGGCGGTCTCCTCCTGGGGCGCCTGGGTCCGGGTGGGCGTCCAGCCCTGCTGTTCCAACTCGCCCAGGATCTCTTTGGCCCGGTCCACCACCCGGCCCGGCACCCCGGCCAGACGGGCCACCTCTACGCCGTAGCTCTGGTCCGCCCCGCCGGGGACGATTTTCCGCAGGAACACGATGCCGTCCCCCCGCTTTTTGGCCGCGATGTGGTAGTTGCGCACCCCCTCGATGGTGTGCTCCACCTCGGTCAGCTCGTGGTAGTGGGTGGCGAACAGGGTCTTGGCCCCCAGCCGCTTTTTGTCCGCGCAGTACTCCAGCACCGCCCGGGCGATGGACATGCCGTCGTAGGTGGAGGTGCCCCGGCCGATCTCGTCCAGGATCAGCAGGGACTTTGGGGTGGCGTTTTTCAGCATGGCCGCCACCTCGGTCATCTCCACCATGAAGGTGGACTGCCCCGCCGACAGGTCGTCGGAGGCCCCAATGCGGGTGAACACCCGGTCCACCACCCCGATGCGGGCCGAGCGGGCGGGTACAAAGCTGCCCATCTGGGCCATGAGGACGATGAGGGCCACCTGGCGCATGTAGGTGGATTTGCCCGCCATGTTGGGGCCGGTGATGATGGACAGGCGGTCGCCGCCCCCGTCCATGTGGGTGTCGTTGGGGACGAACAGCGAGTCCTTCAGCATCCGCTCCACCACCGGGTGGCGGCCCTCCCGGATGTCGATGACGCCGCTGTCATCCACCTCCGGACGGACGTAGCCGTTCTGCACCGCCGCGGCGGCGAAGGAGCACAGCACGTCCAGCTGTCCCACTGCGGCGGCGGCGGTCTGCACCTGGCGCACCTGCTCCGACGCAGTCTTTCTCAGCTTGCAGAACAAATCGTATTCCAGCGCCGTCACGCGGGTCTGGGCGGACAGGATCTCGTGCTCCAGGTCCTTCAGCTCCTGGGTGATGAACCGCTCGCAGTTTACCAGGGTCTGCTTGCGGATGTAGTCCTCAGGCACCATGCTGTAATAGCTCTTGGACACCTCGATGTAGTAGCCGAACACCTTGTTGTAGCGCACCTTCAGGCTCTTGATGCCGGTGCGCTCTTTCTCCCGGCCCTCCAGGGCGGCCACCAGGTCCGCCCCGTGGTCCAGCACGTCCCGAAGGTGGTCCACCTCCTCATCATACCCCGGACGGATGAAATCCCCCTCCCGGATGGTGAAGGGCAGGCGGTGGTCCTCGTCCTCGTCGCGGATGGCGGCGTGGAGGGTCTGCTCCAGGCCGTCCAGCCCCTCCAGCCCCCGGAGAATGGGGGTTAGGGCCCGGCCCGCCACCGCCTGGGCCTGCTCCATCAGCTGGGGCAGCACCGCCAGGCCGTCCGCCAATGAGAGCATGTCCCGGGCGTTGGCGGAGCCGTACACCACCTTGCCGATGAGCCGCTCCAGGTCGGGGACGCGCCGCAGGGTCAGGACAAGCTCCTCCCGGGCCACGCCGTCACGGGCCAGCTCCTCCACAGCATCCTGCCGCCTGCCGATGGCGGCGGGAGAGCGCAGGGGCTGCTCCAGCCAGGCGCGGATCAGGCGGTGGCCCATGGGGGTCTTCGTCTTGTCCAGCACCCACAGCAGAGAGCCCTTTTTCTCCTTGCCCCGGAAGGTCTCGGTCAGCTCCAGGGTCCTGCGGGCGGTCAGGTCCAGCTCCATGTACGCCTGGGTCAGCCCCTCCTCGACGACCAAGGGGCCGAGATGGCTCAGGTCGGTTTTCTGCGTCTCGGTGAGATACGCCGCCAGCGCTCCCGCCGCCTGAAGGCACATCCGCGGGCCGTCCTCCTCGGGAAACGGTTCGCCTTCTCCGCGCAGGCGGCAGGCGCACAGCGCCTCCTGGGCCTGGATGGGGCGAAAGCGGGCCTCCGCCGCGGGCTGGCACAGACAGCTCAGCCGCTCCTTTAAAAAGCCCGTCAGGGAGGCGTCGGAGGCGGCGGCGTCGGACAAAATGACCTCGCTGGGCGGGCAGGCCGCCAGGGCGTTGAGCAGATGGGGCAGGAAGTCCTTCCCCTGGAAGGGGGCGGCGGAAAACTGCCCCGTAGACAGGTCGCACCGGGCCAGGGCCGCCCCCGCGCTGTCCTCATAGATGGCGCAGATGTAGTTGTTCTGGCTCTCGTCCAGCATCTCGTCCCCCATGGCGGTGCCGGGGGTGACGATACGGATCACGTCCCGGTCCACCAGGCCCTTGGCGGTGGCCGGGTCCTCCATCTGCTCGCAGATGGCCACCTTGTACCCCCGCTTGATGAGCCGGGCGATGTAGCTCTGGGCCGAGTGGTAGGGCACGCCGCACATGGGTGTGCGCTCCTCCTCCGGCTTGCCCCGGTCACGGGTGGTCAGAGTTAGGCCCAGCTCCTCCGCCCCCAGCTTGGCGTCGTCGTGGAACATCTCGTAGAAGTCGCCCAGGCGGAAAAACAGCAGACAGTCCGGATGGTCCTCCTTCACCTTCCAGTATTGCTTCATCATGGGGGTCATTTCGGCCATGGCTTTACACGCTCTCTTTCTCTTACAAACACGGCGGGGTGTTCCCCCGCCGTGTGCCGTTATTCTCCGTAATCCACGATCACATACACGTACTGCACCCCGCTGATATCCGCCGCGGGCTCCACCTGGGCGTAGCGGCTGATGCCGTCCTCCTCCACGTCGAGGGTGCGCACCGTGCCCACCACCAGCCCGGCGGGATAGACGCCCCCCAGCCCGGAAGTGATCACCTGGTCGCCGGTGACCAGCTTGGACTGCTCCGACACGAAGGACAGCCGGAGCAGACCCTCCAGCATGAGGGCGAAATCTCCCTCCAAAATGGCGTCCTCATCGGTGCGGGCCACGCGCCCGCCCAGCTCCAGCGTGGGGTCCAGGATGGTGGTCACCCGGGAGGAGTTGGGACTGGCCTCCGTCACCACCCCGATGAGATGGCCGTACTGGTCGATGACGCAGTCGTTGACCTCCACCCCGCTCAGGACGCCCCGGTCGATGGTCAGGTCGGAGGTCCAATTGGAACTGGCCCGCCGGACCACCGCCGCGTCCCGGTACTGCAGCTCGGGCCGCGCCTCGGCCAGACCCAGCAGGTCCTTCATACGCTCGTTTTCACGGGCCGCGTCCTGACCGGCGATGGCGTCCTGCTCCAGCTCGGCCACCCGTCGGCGCAGGGCCTCGTTCTCCGCCTGTAGCTCCGCGTAACGGAAGGCCCGGTCGTACTGCTCCCCGGTCCAGTTGGTGACGGCGGTAGACGCCGCCCGGAAGGGGGTGGACAGCACCTCCAGCACGGCGGTGAGGGGATCGTAGCCCAGCATGTAGGACCCCAGGGCCAGCACCGCCGCCAGCAGTACGGCGGCCACCAGCAGCAGCCCGCCGTTGTTTCGGAAAAATCGACTCATGGCTTCGTTTGCTCCTTATTTTGCAGCAGGTCTATGCCGAACCCGGCCAGGATGCGGCCCAGCCGGAACACCGGCAGGCCCACCACGTTGCAGTAGTCCCCCCGGATGCCGGACACCAGCAGCGCCCCCAGGCCTTGGATGCCGTAGGACCCGGCCTTGTCCATGGGTTCGCCGGTGGCGATGTAGTCCCAAATCTCATCGGGAGTAATTTCCCGAAACAGGACGGCGGTCTCCTCGTGCTCGGTGACGGCTTTCTCCCCCTGGAGGACCGTCACGCCGGTGTAGACGTGGTGCTCCCGGCCCGACAGGGCGGTGAGCATGGAAAACGCCTCGCTCTCGCTGTGGGGCTTGCCCAGCACCGCGCCGTCCAGAGCCACCACCGTGTCGGCGGCGATGATGAGGTCGTTGGCCCCGGCCTTTTTTGCCGCCGCCTGGGCCTTGCGCAGAGAGAGATGCTCCACGATCTGGGCGGGAGACAGGCCGTCCTCTACGGACTCGTCCACGTCGGGGGCGATAATGACAAAGTTTTTCAAGCCCATCTGTCCCAGCAGCTCCTTGCGGCGGGGGGAGTTGGAGGCGAGGATAATGCTTGGTTTGTCCGCAGGAGGGGCATCCAAACCCAGCAAGTAATCAGAGGGGACCTCATAAAGCGTTGCCAAGGCAGCGATGGTGCTGGCACTAGGTTCCCGTTCACCGTATTCATAGCGGCAGTATGTTGACATACCCACATCAAGCCGCTTTGCAACTGCATCCTGAGAAAAACCAGCCGCTTTCCGGAGTTCTCTCATACGTATTGCTAATATTTTCATAAATACCTCTTGACATACCCCTATCGGAAAAAGTATAATTACCCCGAAAGGGGAAATTCTTATGACAGAACTCTTGCACAAGCTATATTATATGGTGGAGGACTGGGTGGGTCAACATGATTTGAGGGATGAAAAAACACAAAAACTAGAGATTCGTCAGGAAGCTTTGCAGGAAGAGATCATCCTCCGTTTGGGGAAAGATGGTCAAGACATGATGGAAGCCTTGTCCAATCTCAATTTGGAGCTGGAGACCATCCACGACGAGGCCCTGTTCCGCGCGGCGATGCAGCTGGGGACGCAGATCGCCCGTCCCTATTCCACGTCCCGGTAATACAGGCCGCGGGTGTAGTTGTTGGGGATATAATTGCCGTTGCCCCGATACGCCTCCAAAACCTGGGAGCACTCCACCCCGTTTTCCGTGGTGAAAAAGAGGCGGATGGCCCGCAGGCCGACCTTCTTCCAATCGGCGGCCTTGTCCGCCAAAAAGATCTTGTTGGCGTTTAAGACCTCGTTGCGGCACCCATAGGCCCGCTCCACCGGGAAGCGGACCCCCTTCCGGTCCTTCAGCAGATTCACGTTGGAGCACACGCACTTCCCCGACTGGTTCTTGATGGCGCAGTTCTCCGTAATCATCAGCGGAAGCCGCCCGTAGGCGATGATTTCCATCTCCACAGCCTTGGAAAGATCCCGAATCTGCGCCAGCTTCAGCTCAAAGGAGGCCGTCAGCGACTGGAAGCCCAGCCGCCGGTACTCCTTCACCCCCTGGCTGTTGAACACCTGAAGCCCAAAATCCCCTCGGAGGCGGAAGCCCGCCCGCCTGCACAGCGGGATCAGCCCCAGATTGCCCACATAGGCGTCCGTCACCCCCGCCGCTTTGGCGGCCTCCATCTGTTTCCACAGCTCGGGAAACTCCCGGTCAAAGCAGACGCGGGGCAGCACCGCCGCCACGGGTACGCCGCGCTTGATGGTGGCGGCCGCGTCATCCGGGTGGGCGGCGATCTCCTCCACGGGGAGCGTGATCATGGCGGGGCGCTGCTTGACCAGCTCGAAGGTCATCTGCTCCGCTTTCCGCAGAGAGACGTAGATGTCCGGCTCACCGCGGTAATTCTCGTACTTTGCGCCCAGCTTGTACGCGCCGTGGCGGCGCTCCGGCAGGGCCGTGCGCTGGGCGGACAGCCCGTCCAGCACCTGCCGCCGCAGGCCGTTCAGCACCGACAGCGGCACCATCAGCCCGTCCTGCACCAGCGAGCGCACCTCGGTGACCCGGTAGGGCGTGCCGCCGGTCTTGCTGAGCTGGCCCTCCACCTCCTCCTGGGTGGTGGCGCGGCGGCGGGCCACCTCCGGGGTGTGCCCCGCGGCGGTGGCCACCCGGCCCTCAGCGTCCTCCACCCCCACCTGGACGGGCTCCCCCGCCCGGATCATGGCGTAGAACTTCACCGGCACGCCGGGGCCCTCGCCCTTGTCGTAGGCGGCCTTGGCCTGGGCGAACAGCTCCTTGGGGTTTTTGGCCTCCTCCCGGACGCCGAACATGTCCGGCCCCTTTTTCTCCATGAAATAGCCGTCGGTGAAGCCCTGCCGGGAGAACGCCTGCTCCAGACGGGACAGCTCCTCCGCTGTGGGCTCCCGGCCTTCCCGGAGGGCGTCGGCATAGACTTTTGTGACAATATAGACGTACTCGGGCCGTTTCATGCGCCCTTCGATCTTGGCGCTGGCCACGCCCATCTCCCGGAGCTCCTTCAGGTGCCCCGCCAGGGACATGTCCTTCAGGGACAGCGGGTGGCCGCTGACCAGGTCGTCCCCCCAGCCGTAGGGCAGGCGGCAGGGCTGGGCGCACATGCCCCGGTTGCCGCTGCGCCCGCCGATGACGGAGGACATGAAGCACTGGCCGGAGTAGCACATGCACAGCGCCCCGTGGACGAACACCTCGATCTCAATGGGGGAGCGCTCGCAGATGTAGGCGATGTCCCGGCGGGACAGCTCCCGGGCCAGCACGGCGCGGGTGATGCCCAGATCCGCGGCCTGCTTCACCCCGTCCAGGCTGTGGAGGGTCATCTGGGTGGAGGCGTGGAGGGGCAGGTCGGGCGCGGCCTGCCGCAGCGCCCGCACCAGGCCCATGTCCTGGATCAGCGCCGCGTCCGCCCCCAGCTTGGAGGCCTGGACGGCGCAGTCCACCGCCTCGGCCATCTCCCGGTCCGCGCACAGCGTGTTCAGGGTCAGGTACACCTTCACCCCCCGCAGATGGCAGTAGGAGACCGCCGAGGCGAACTCGTCCCGGGAAAAGTTCCGGGCGCCCCGGCGGGCGTTGAATTGTCCAAAACCGAGGTAGACCGCGTCCGCCCCGGCGCACACCGCCGCGCGCAGCGCCTCCGGGCTGCCGGCGGGGGATAGTATTTCCATAAGGTCCTCCGAGTGTTTTTTATCTCTTCTGCTGCAGCTTGAAGATCTCCCGCTTGGACTCACTCAGTTCCGACTTCAGCTTGGAGTTCTCCTCCAACAGATCCTTGAGCTGCCGGCGCAGGTCCACCGACGCCTCCTGCTCCTTGAACCGCTCGTCGGCGATGTTGATGGCGGTGAGGACCGCGGCGTCCATTTGGGACACCCCTCCGGCCCTAGTTGTCTCCTTCAGCTTCTCGTTCACATAGGCGGCCACCCGGTGGACATAGTTCTCATCCTCTACGGCCAGCAGCGTATACTTCAATCCACCCACGGTCACAGTGACGCGGTTTTGCATGGCGGTCCCCTCCCGCATAAAATTTCAAAGTACATTATATCACACTCGCGGGAAAAAGGAAATGAAAAAAGTATAAATCCGAAATACTTTTTCGGCGTCCCGCGCCTTGACACCGGGAGAAAAAAATGATAAAGTGACTTCCACCAAAACAGTGACGGAGAACAGTACCCCGCGGCCGGGGCTTCAGAGAGAGGATGGATGGTGAAAATCCTCCGAAGGCGCGGCGGGAAAGGCCCTCCCGAGTCCGGGCAGGAAATGGCCCGGCGGCTCCCCCGCCGTTACCGGGTCAAGAGTGCGCGCCAGGGAAGAAAAAAGGTGCGAATTCAGGTGGAACCGCGGACTGTAAAGTTCGCCCTGAGCCGAGGAGGCTCAGGGCGTTTTTTCGTTTTGAGCCGGAAATCATCGAAAAGGAGCGAGTTATCTTGAAAAACAGCGAGAAAAGCATGGAAAAAATCGTAGCGTTGTGCAAGGGCCGGGGCTTTATCTTCGCCGGGTCCGAGATCTACGGGGGGCTTGCCAACACCTGGGACTACGGCCCCCTGGGCGTGGAGCTGAAGAACAATATCAAGAGGGCCTGGTGGAAGAAGTTCGTCCAGGAGAACCCCTACAATGTGGGGCTGGACGCCGCCATCCTCATGAACCCCCAGGTGTGGGTGGCCTCCGGCCATGTGGGCGGTTTCTCCGACCCGCTGATGGACTGCAAGGACTGCCACGAGCGCTTCCGTGCCGACAAGGTCATCGAGGACTGGTGCGCCGAGAACAATTTCGAGCTGGGCCACAGCGTGGACGCCATGAGCCAAGCCGAGATGAAGGCGTTTATCGACGAGCACCAGATCGCCTGCCCCACCTGCGGCAAATTCAACTGGACCGACATCCGCCAGTTCAACCTGATGTTCAAGACCTTCCAGGGGGTCACCGAGGACGCCAAGAACACCGTCTACCTGCGCCCCGAGACGGCTCAGGGCATCTTCACCAACTTCGTCAACGTCCAGCGCTCCACCCGGCGCAAGCTGCCCTTCGGCGTGTGCCAGATCGGCAAGAGCTTCCGCAACGAGATCACCCCGGGCAACTTCATCTTCCGCACCCGGGAGTTCGAGCAGATGGAGCTGGAGTTCTTCTGCCAGCCCGGCACCGAGCTGGAGTGGTTCGCCTACTGGAAGAACTTCTGCCACCAGTGGCTGCTGAACCTGGGCATCAAGGAGGAGAACCTGCGGCTGCGCGACCACGACCCGGAGGAGCTGAGCCACTACTCCAACGCCACCACCGATTTCGAGTTCGCCTTCCCCTTCACCGACTGGGGCGAACTGTGGGGGGTGGCCAGCCGGACCAACTTTGATTTGACCGCGCACCAGAACACCTCCGGCAAGGACCTGACCTATTACGATCAGGAGAAAAACGAGCATTATATCCCTTACGTTATTGAGCCGTCTCTGGGCGTGGAGCGGATGCTGCTGGCCTTCCTGTGCAACGCCTACGATGAGGAGGTCGTGGACGCGGAGAAGAACGACGTGCGCACCGTGCTGCGCCTCCACCCCGCCCTGGCCCCCTACAAGTGCGCGGTGCTGCCCCTGTCCAAGAAGCTGGGCGACAAGGCCAAGGAGATCCAGACCGAGCTGTCCAAGTATTTCATGGTGGACTTCGACGATGCCGGGTCCATCGGCAAGCGCTACCGCCGCCAGGACGAGATCGGCACCCCCTACTGCGTCACTGTGGACTTTGCCACCGTGGGCGACGACAAGACCGAGGCCGACCACGCCGTCACCATCCGGGACCGGGATACCATGGATCAGGTCCGGGTGCCCATCAGTGAGCTGAAGGACTGGCTGGACAAGAAGCTGGCCTACTGATTTGGAATGGCTGGAACGGGGGGCTGTGCCGCTCAGACACGCCAGGCCCATCCGGAGACCGTCGGTCGACGGTCTCCGGATTTTTTCTCTTTTCCCGCAAAAAAAGGTTGACATTTCCGAGGAAATGGGGTACACTATCACTTGCCCCTGTCAGGGCGGCATTTTTAGAAATGGCGGCGTAGCTCAGTTGGCTAGAGCACTCGGTTCATACCCGAGTTGTCACCGGTTCGAATCCAGTCGCCGCTACCATCCCGAAGAAGCGGCGATGGCCGCTTCTTCGGGTCCCCCGCTCTGACCACGCCCGCCTCGGGCACCACGGCCCGGTGGTCAAGCGGCTAAGACACCGCCCTTTCACGGCGGTAACACGGGTTCGATTCCCGTCCGGGTCACCAATACGGAGGCTTAGCTCAGCCGGTAGAGCGCTTGCTTCACACGCAAGAGGTCACAGATTCGAGTTCTGTAGTCTCCACCATAGAAGCTCCCAGAATCGCAAGGTTTTGGGGGCTTTTCTTTCGTTTTCTCGTCTAAAAGTTCAGCCTGTCGAGCGTGTCCCGCATATGTCCCGCAGGAGGCCCCACATTCCCTAAACCGTCAGCCAGCCTTGGGAGCCTGGAAAAGCGCCGCGTCCACCACATTCCCCAGCCGGGCCATATCGCCTTGGAGGATATGGCCGTATATATTGAGCGTGGTAGAAACATCGCTGTGCCCCAGCCATGCTTGAATGTCCTTCACGTCGCAGCCGCCCTTGCGCAAGGTGTTCACCGCGCTGTGCCGCAGGTCGTGGAAGCGGATAATGGGAACGTCGTTTGCCACCAGCACCCGCCGGAAGTGGTGGGTCACAAAATCCGGGTCAATGGGGGTGCCGTCCGGCTTTACGCAGATATACCCGCTGTCGGTGTAGTCCCGGCCAAAGAGCCTCTTGTTTTCCTCCTGGCGTTCCCTGACGCTTCCCAGGTACTCCCGCATGGAGGCCGTCAGGGGCAGTACCCGGTTGCTGGTGGCGGTCTTGGTGCTGTCCGAGTATAACACCCTGCCATTGGCTTTCACCGCCGTGTGGCAGATGTGGAGCGTCCCCGTTTCCATATCCACCGCGTCCCAGCGGAGGCCGCACACTTCCGAGCGGCGCAGACCGTAGGCGATACCCAGCATCAGCACCGTTTCCAGGGGGTCGCCCCGGAACAACTGCAAAAGGTTCTGCAACTGTTCCGGGGTGCAAGCCGTGGCCCCGGTGTATTTCTGCTTGGCGGGCAGCTCGACTTGCGCGGAGGGGTTAAAAGCAATCAGCCCCAGGCGAACCGCGTAATCCAGGCACTTGTGAATATTGGCGTGATGCTTGCGCACCGTGTTCGGTGAGAGGCCCGCTTTCACCTGTTCGCTGTAATAGCTCTGGAGCATGGGTGGGGTGAGGCCTTGGAGCTTGAGGCCGTGGAAGGGCTTGTACTCGGAAATGTAGCGGTCAAAGGTGAGGTTGTACTGTTCCAGGGTGTTTTCCTTCACCTTGTAGGCCATCACATTGTTCAGCCAGTCCCGCATGAAGTCCAGAAACAACACGCGCCCATCATCCAGGAAGGGTTCGTACTGCTGGGCCAGCTCTTTGAGGCGCTTGTCCAGCATCTGCTGTGCCCGCCGCTTGTTGCCTTTCACTGGCAAGTGCGTGCTTTCCGACTTCTGGCGGCGTTGGCCGCTCTTGTCATAATACTCAAAAACCATTTGCCAAATGCCGTTTTTGTTTCTGATATGTCCTGTTACTTTCATGTTACGCTCCTTTCCCGCAACAGGACAGGTCTATCTTCATCTGACTATCATTATAGCACATTATGGTGTTCTTTTCAATGAAATCCTGCAAATAAACGCGAGGAATCAGGATTTTTCTGCCGCATTTTATGTGCCGGAGTTGATGTGCACTTATCAAATTGTATATCGTAGTGCGCCCCACGCGCAGAATTTGAGCCGCTTCCATGGGGGTGAAAATATCGTGCTCAAACTCTGATGCGGGGAGGATTTCAAGCGTGGGGGTGCTCATTTGTGCCTCCTTCCTTATTGTTTGGAGCCTTGGGGCGGGGCGCTTCCATGGGCAGATAGCCCCGGAACATCACGCCGTCCTGGTTGAGGAACAGCCCCCGGCCATGCTTGGGAATCAGCGTGTCGGCATCTCCATTCCCGAGGATGATGCGGGAAAGGGTATCATCCGCGACACCGCACACCCTGCCGGAGATATTAGACTTGATTTGGCCGGGGACAATGTTTGCATCGCCGCGCTGAACACCGATAACCAGGTTAAAGCCTACTGACCGTCCCAGGCGGGCAATTGTCGCCAGCTTGCCCACCACGGCGGCGGCCAGCTCCTTATGGGGCTTGTCCATACCCGTGGTGTCGGTGATTTCAGCCAGCTCGTCGATTACAATGACATTGCGCCGCAGGGGGGCACCGGAGCACAAATGGTTGTAGTCGTCCAGGCTGGAACAGGGCACGCCGAACCGCTCGCTGGCATCGGAGAACAGCTTCAGCCGCCGCTCCAACTCCGTCACCAGCCCGCCCAGCACGGACAGGGCATCTTCAGCGGTGGTGCAGAAGGAGCAATCCCGGTTGCGCCAACGCGGGGGGTAGTCCTGGCCTCCCTTGAGGTCAATGATGTATACGTCAACCGCCTGTTCGCCCGTGGCCGTCACCTTCATCAAGCACTGTTGGACGAAAACTACCAGCAGGGTCGTTTTCCCGCTGCCAGTCGCGCCGCCCATGAGCCAGTGGGGCATCTTGTTGAGGTCGGTGATTACGGGGCCGTCGTAAGACACCCCCATTGCAATCTCCGAAAGGGCTATGGTGAGCCGGGGCAAATTGACCTTTTCCGGGAGCTGGGCGTCACCAGGAGCCAGGGTCAGGCGTATGATGTTCCGGCTTGCCCCCTGCTCCACGCGGACGATGCGGCAGTTCGCAGCCGCTTCCAACTCCGCTAAATTATCTTGAATCTCAGCCAGGGAAATGCCCTGTGTGAATAAATCTACCATGATTTTATCCTCCTTATGGTATCGTTTGATTAGTAGTGGGGCCTCTCCGCAGTCGTTCACCAGTCCGATACGGCGGCAGGCGTTCGCCATGCGGAGGGTGCCCGGTGGAATGGCCGTTGCAGTAACAACGGTCAGGAACAGCAGCCCCGCCAGAATCCAGGCCAGGGGTTGCAGCAGCCGCGCCACGATGTTGTCAATCGCGGCGGCATGAATCATAATAGCGGCGGCAAGCCAGAACAGGACGGCCAGCAGCAGCCGGAGGGGGCTTCCAGGGATAGCGCGGAGGCCGTCCCGGAAGCGCCCGGTTAGATAGGTGATGGTGTTGCCCAGGTTGATGGTTTCTTTGTCGTATCTCATTTTGCACCGCACTCTCTCTTAGCTCGCTTTGGGCGATTGCGCCCCGTCCGGGGGAAACAGCGACATTTGCGCCAGGGCGGGGTCATATTTCTCCGCGATTTTGCCCAGCACGTCCAGCGGGTCAGGGTGCTTTGCGTCCCTGGTGAGCGCCAGCCCGTTCAAGTAGTCGGCCAACGGGTTCTTTTGGGTGCCCAGAGGAAGGAAGCGGTCGGACGGCAAATCATATCGGCTGGCCTGGATGGTGTCGTTCGTGACGTGCCACACCTGGGAAATGCGGCGGTAGAGCTGCCCAGCGGAATCAATATCAGAGGCGGCGGGCATTACCGCCTTGTAATATGCCGTGGGCGAGTATACGGACGTTACGATGATGTAATCCGCCATTGCGATTTTGTCAAAATACCGGGATTTGGTGGCGGTTTGGGTGTAGGGGTCGAGGAATTGAAGCAGCTCCTTGTAAGTGAAGCCCTCCTTGGGCCGCAGCTCGTCCAAAAGGATGATGGGCTGGTCAAGATAGCTCCCCATGGGGTCGTTTCCGGGATGGGTGATATAGAGCGGAAGCTCCATCTGCTGGGCGTAGAGCTTGCCCAGGCTTGTTTTGCCTGTCCCCTTTTCCCCGTATAGCCAGAGTATCTGGCAGTCCCGGTTGCCCTTTGCTCTGGCAATCCGGGTATCGTGGTATATGCTCCAGGCGTTCTTGAACAGGTTCGCGTTTTGAGAGTAGAGCAGCGTGGGGATATGCTCCCAATAGTTGTACGGCATGATTTCACCCGTTGCGCATTTCTCGACCAGCTCATTGAGCATGGTTTCCTGTTGAGCGGTCTTGTTGCGCTTTTTTTCCGAGGCGCTTTCTTTGGCTAAGAACTCCTCTACATTGAAGTTTGCGACAAAACCGCTGGGGCTGTAAAAGGTTTTGTCCTGATAATCCATGTGAGTGTAATATTTGGCGCAGTAATACATACCCCTTTTAGGCGAGGTTCCGTTGGGGTCAGACTTGATTTTTGACACCTTTTCGGTGGAAATGCCAAACCATTTTGCGACATTCCCATACTTCCAGCTCGTTTTTCCAAAGTGCATATAGACATGGAAATGCACGGGCTTGGGGTTGCCGTCCCCGTCCACATCCTTGTCGTGTCTGGCGATGATATAGCGTTCAACGCTTTTGTGGCCCTCAAGCACAGTGCGGATAGTGTCGGATGTCCAGCCGTCGCCTTCATAGAGGATGGTTTCAAGTTGATGGGCGCTTCCGGGTTCGTTTTTCTTCTTTATGTCGGGCATTTTGGCCTCCTTTTATTCTCTATTTGTCCTCTTTTGGGCCTCAGTTTGGCCGCTGTTTATCCTCTTTTGCAAATTACCTTTACCCCGGCCCTTAAGACGCTGCCCTGGGCCGGGGCGCGTTGCGGCGCAAGGCGTTTGCCCATTACCGCATTCGGATAAGAACCAGGTGCCGCAGGGGGCGTGTGCGCTTGGAGGCACACCCGCCGCCCTACGGTGTCAGCGCCAGTGATAAAATGTAAGAAAACGCCGAGGAAAAAATGTAATTATGTGGCGGAGAGGAGGGAAAAAAGATAGACTCCCAATAGGACGGAAATTGTCCAGAAAGGGAGTCGGGAAATGAG
>CATLHC010000043.1 GCA_949948775.1 uncultured Oscillospiraceae bacterium | reverse complement strand
TCGTGGCCCCCGTCACCCCGCCCCCGCGCACGCCGACGGGCCCGGAGAGCCAGGGGCTGCTCATCTCCGCCGTCCACACCGAGAAAGGGGAGGAGGTCCTCCATCTGCTGATGGTGGACGACGCCATCCCCGCGGGGGCCAAGCTGTGCTGAGGGGCCTCTTTGACACCCACGCCCACTATGACGCCCGCCAGTTCGACTCCGACCGGGACCAGGTGCTGTCCGCCCTGCCCGGCCAGGGGGTGGAGCTGGTGGTCAACCCCGGCTGTGACCTGGCCAGCTCCCGCAAAGCGGTGGCGCTGGCCGGGCGCTGGCCCTTCGTCTATGCCGCGGTGGGGGTGCACCCGGAGGACTGCGCCGGGTGGAAGGACGAGGATGTGGAGGAGCTGCGCGCCCTGGCGGCAAAGCCCAAGGTGGTGGCCGTCGGGGAGATCGGGCTGGACTACTACTGGCCGGAGAATCCCCCCAGGGAGCTGCAGAAGCGGGTGCTTCGCGCCCAGTTGGCCCTGGCTGTTGAGCTGGACCTGCCCGTCATCGTCCACGACCGGGAGGCCCACGGGGACAGCTTGGATATCGTGCGGGAGTTCCCCGGCGCGCGGGGCGTGTTCCACTGCTTCTCCGGCAGCGCTGAGATGGCCAAAGAGCTGGTGGGGCTGGGGTGGATGATCTCCTTTACCGGGGTGCTCACCTACAAAAACGCCCGCAAGGCGGTGGAGGCGGCCCAGGCCGTTCCCCTGGAGCGGATCATGATCGAGACCGACAGCCCCTACATGGCCCCCGTCCCCCACCGGGGTGAGCGAAACCACTCCGGCTATGTGGCCCACATCTGTGAGCGGCTGGCGGAAATAAAAGGAATCCCGCCGGACCAATGTTCCAGGGTCACTTTGGAAAATGGGCGGGCGTTTTTCCGCATCCGCAGCTAGATGGGAGGAACGAAGAAAAAATTGGTTTTTTGTGGAAGTAGATGAAAATTTGTTCCTAATTGTTTCAGTTTTCGGTTTTTTTTCAAAGTCTGCTTGACAGCCTTGTCCGGTGGTGCTATACTGACAATGGTTTTGATGTATGAACTGATTTGTGCCCGCTCTTTCGTACACGAAAGGGCGGACTTTTTTCTTCTACTTTCAAAACGAAATTTTTACAATTAAGGAGGATATAGGAAATGAACGGTACTGTGAAATGGTTCAACGCTGAGAAGGGGTACGGCTTCATCACCCCCGACGACGGCAGTGAGGACGTGTTTGTCCACTTCTCCGCCATCGTGGCCGAGGGCTACAAGAAGCTGCTGGAGGGCCAGAAGGTCACCTTCGAGACCGAGCCCGATCCCCGCGGCGCCAAGGGCGTGCGCGCCACCAACGTGGTCGCTCAGGCCGAGTAAATCTCACAGCGAAAAGGACCTGCCGCCTGGCGGCAGGTCCTTTTTATTTCTTTTTGGGCAGCTTGTGTTTCGTACCGTCCGGTTCCACGATATAGGTGTTGTCCAGCTGGCCGGTGAGGCTGGCCTTCACGTCGGCGATATATTCCCTGCGCAAAGCGTCCCGCTCGGAAAGCTCCTCGGGGGTCAAAGTTTCTCCCGCCTTCATCCGCCGGGCCAGCTCGTTGATGCGGTCGATCTTCTTTTGATCCATTACAGATACCTCTCAATCTCGATGATGATGCGGCCCTTTCGGGATTGGCCGCCCACGGTTTTCACCACGCACTTACCCAGCCCCCGGCAGGTGAGCACGTCCCCCTCCGCCACGAGCCTGTCCGGCTTGAGGCACTCCCGGTGGTTGAGGGATACCCGGCCCCCGGTGACGGCGTCCGCCGCCTTTCCCCGGGCCAGGGAGAAGCCGGAGGCCAGCACCGCGTCCAGCCGCAGCGCCGCCACGGTATCGCGGATGAGCTTTACCTCCGCCGGAGCGGGGGCGAGGTCCGCCAGGGGGATCTCCCTCAGCCTCAGCCGGTACCGTCCCGCCTGCTCAAACTGGGACAGGATGATGGGGGCCGCTTCTTTCAGACAGACGATTTGAGCGGCGGTTTCACCCACCAGAATGTCCCCCACCCGCTCCCGGGTGAGACCGATCCCCATCAGGCCGCCCAGCAGGTCCCGGTGGGTCAGCTCTGCCCCGGTGGGCGGGAACGCGGCCTCGATGGCGGCAAGCTCCTCCTCCGCGTCCCAGTCCGACCGCTCCTGCCAGTCAGGGAGGAACACGCATACCGTGCGCTCCGCCCCCTCAAAGCCGCCGCAAAACAGGTGGCGGGGATGGCCCGACGCGGCCAAAAGCGGTTCCAGCGCCGCCCGCTGGGCGGGGGAGAGGAACTGGGTGGCGCAGGGGATGGAGCGGTTCTGGGCCCGGTCCATCTGGTCCAGAGCCCGAGCCAGCGCCACCCGCTCGTCGGCGTCCTTGGCGAATTTATTCAGCAGCTCCGTCTTGTTCATAGTATTCCTCCGACAGACTCGCAATAAAGGGCCGTGCCTTGTTGCGGCACGGCCCTTTTTACACGCGGCTTAGTAGTTCTCGGCCTTGATCTCGAAGAACGCCTGGGGATGGCCGCACACGGGGCACTCCGCAGGGGCCTCCACGCCGTACTCCAGGTGGCCGCAGTTCCGGCAGTACCAGACCTTGACCTCGCTGCGCTTGAAGACCTCGCTGTTGGCCAGGTTCTCGGCCAGCTTCACATAGCGGTCCTCGTGGCTCTTCTCAATTTTGGCCACGGCGTCAAAGGCGTCGGCCAGGGCGATGAAGCCCTCCTCCCGGGCGGTGGCCGCCATCTCCTTGTACATCTCGGTCCACTCCTCGTGCTCACCCTCGGCGGCGGCGATCAGGTTCTCGGCGGTGGTGCAGATGCCGCCCAGCGCCTTGAACCACAGCTTGGCGTGCTCCTTCTCGTTGCCGGCGGTCTCTTCAAAGATGGCCGCGATCTGCTCATAGCCCTCTTTCCGAGCCTGGCTGGCGAAGTAGGTGTACTTGTTGCGGGCCTGGGACTCCCCAGCGAACGCTTTCCACAGATTGGCTTCGGTCTTGCTGCCCTTGAGTTCCATATGTATTCCTCCTAAATGTTTTGATGGTGGGTGCGGCTGAACCGTCACTCTCTTAATGAGAATGATTCTTATTTTAAGATAACAGAGACTGCCGGAAAAAGCAAGCCCTTTTTTTATTTTTCCAGTGAATTTTTTTCTCCGGCGCTAGACGATCCCTTTCTGGACGCGGTAGAGCTTGGCGTACTCTCCGCCGGCCGCCAAAAGCTCCGCATGGGTTCCCTCCTCGAGAATATGGTTCTCGTCCACCACAATGATCCGATGGGCGGAGCGGACGGTGGACAGGCGGTGGGCGATGATGAGGGTGGTGCGGCCCTTTGCCAGCTCGTCGAAGGCGGACTGTATGCGGGCCTCGGTGACCGAGTCCAGGGCGGAGGTGGCCTCGTCCAGAATTAAGATGGCCGGATTTTTCAGAAAAATCCGGGCGATGGACACCCGCTGCTTCTGACCGCCGGACAGCATCACGCCCCGCTCCCCCACATAGGTTTGGAAGCCGTTGGGCATGGCCATGATGTCGTCGTAGATTTCCGCGCGCTTGGCGGCCTCGGCTACCTCCGCCTCGGTGGCGTCGGGGCGGCCGTAGCGGATGTTTTCCAGAATCGTTCCGGCAAAGAGAAACACGTCCTGCTGGACGATGCCGATGCTCCGGCGCAGGGAGCGCTGGGTCACCTCCCGCACGTCCTGGCCGTCCACCAGAATGCGGCCCCCCGTCACGTCGTAGAACCGGGGGATGAGCTGGCACAGGGTGGACTTGCCGCCCCCGGAGGGGCCCACCACCGCCACCGTCTCCCCCTGGGGGATGTGGATGGACACGTGGTCCAGCACCGCCGGGCCGTCCTCGTAGTGGAAGGACACGTCGTCGATGAGGATATCGCCCTTGGCCGGACCCATCTCCCGGGCGTCGGGGGCGTCCTGGACGGCGGGCTCCACCCGCATCAGCTCCACGAACCGCTTGAAGCCCGCCATGCCGTTGAGGAACTGCTCCACAAAGGCGGCCAGCTTGCGCACGGGGGTGAGGAAGGTGGAGATATACAGGGTGAAGGTGACCAGGTCCACCAGGTCCATCTCCCCCCGCATGATGAAGAACCCCCCCGCCGCCACGGTGAGCACGTTCATGGCGGGCAGGGTGAACTCCAGCCCCGCGTGATAGGTGGCCATGGCCTTGTAATAGCCCCGCTTGGCCCCCTTGAACTGCTCGTTGGAGGCCCGGAACTTCTCGTCCTCCTGGCCCTCGTTGGCAAAGGCCTTGGCGGTGCGCATTCCGGAGATGGACGACTCCAGCTGGCCGTTGATGCCCGCCATGGTCTGTTTGACCTCCACGGAGGCGCGCATCATCCGGCGGCGCTGGACGATGGTGAACACCACGAAGATGGGTACCACGGCAAAGACGATGAGGGCCAGCTTCCACTGGATGCGCACCATGAAGCAGAAGGCGCCGATGAGGGTGACGGCGGAGATGAACAGGTCCTCCGGGCCGTGGTGGGCCAGCTCGGTGATCTCAAACAGGTCGCTGGTGGCCCGGCTCATCAGCTGGCCGGTGCGGTTTTTGTCGTAGAAGGAGAAGGACAGGTCCTGCATGTGGCCGAAGAGGTCCCGGCGGATGTCGGCCTCGATGCGCACCCCCATCATGTGGCCCCAGTAGGAGACGATGAACTGCATCCCCGCCCGCAGCACGTAGGCCCACAGGAGCAGGGCCATGACGGCGAAGAAGGCAGAGTAGAGGCTCTGGGGCAGCAGGGTGTTCAGCGCCTGCCTAGTGGCCAGGGGGAAGGCAAGGTCCACCAGAGAGATGCCCAGGGCACAGGCCATATCCAGAATAAACAGCTTAAGGTGGGGCTTATAATAGGACAGGAAGATGGGGACGTAGCCCCGGCGAAAGCGGTTGGAGGCCATGGGAGGGCACTCTCCTTTACTGATTTTTTGACACTTGGCTCAAACTTTATTAAATGATTAGTTTAGCCCAAAGATTTGGGGTTGTCAAGACCAAAGCGATGGCCTATAATACTTTCTGCCCGCATCAATAAATATATCCTGAATACGGAAGAGGGGACCCATATGGAACAAACACAGCTGTCCTGGCATGAACGGGGTCAGCTCTGGCTTCGGCTTGGCCTGCGGGGAGCACTGACTCTGGGGGCGGCGGCCCTGGTGGTCTGGGTGGGCCTCCCCCTGGCCTCGCTGCTCAGCCCCTTTTTGTTCGCCCTGGTGCTGGCCTGGCTGCTCAACCCGGCGGTGCGCTGGCTCCAGCGGAAGACGAATATCTCCCGGAAGGCCGTCTCCATGGTCCTGGTCATTTTGGTGTTTGCCGTTATCGGCGGTGTGCTCTTCGGTCTGGGCTGGATGGCGGTGGATCAGGTGCGATCCCTGTTTAACAACCGGCAGTCGGTGCTGGACGATTTCCTCAACGGCCTGCTGGGGGTGGTGAACAGCGTCCAGCGCTGGATTGCCGGGCTCAACGGCGTGGTCCCCGACGAGGTCATCACCACCGGCGAGGACCTGATCAATACCATCGTGGGCTGGGTCCAGGGTCTGGACCTCTCAGGATGGTTTGCCCAGATGGCGGGGCAGGCCCCCTCCATGGTGACCAACGTGTCCGGCTTCGCCGTGGCCCTGGTGGTGTTCATGATGGGCAGCTATTTCATCACCGGAGATTATCCGCGCCTGCGCTTCGAGCTCACCGACCGGGTGCCCATGGTGGCCCGGGATTTCTGCCGCTCGGTGAAGGACATCTTCATGAGCGCTTTCGGCGGCTATGTGAAGAGCCAGCTCATTTTGTCCGCCGGGGTGTTTATTATCCTATCCATCGGCTTTTTCCTCATGGGCCAGCCCTATGGCCTGCTGCTGGCCTTCGGCCTGGCGGTGCTGGACTTCATCCCCATCATCGGCGCGGGCACCGTCATGGTGCCCTGGGCGGTCATTGACATGGTGCTGGCCCAGTACGGCGAGGCGGCGGCGCTGATGGCGGTGTGGGGGGTCATCGTGCTGTTCCGCCGGTTCGCCGAGCCGAAAATCTTGGGCGACCAGACCGGCCTGTCTCCCATTTTGTCCCTGGTGGGCATCTACGTGGGCATGAAGCTGGGGGGCGTGCTGGGTATGGTGGTGGGCCCGCTGCTGCTGCTGGTGTGCATCAACCTGGCCAAGCTGGGTATCTTCCGGCCCGTGCTGGACGATCTGGGCATGGCCGCCCGGGATATCAACGCAATCCTCCGCTCCGGGCGGAAAGGGGACCACCCGGAGAAAAGCTGAAGGCTTTTCAGCGTCGTTTCAGCGTAAGTTCAAAATCATTTTGGCCCCATGACATAGTTTTGACATAATTGCGTAGTATTTTATTCTCAACGGCGGGGGAGCGGCCCAGAACAGCCGCCCCGGCCTTTCCATACAGCACCTGAAAGGAGAATGCTCCATGAACGACCAAAATGGATTTGACAAAAACGGCGTGTATCATTTCAATTATTCCTCCCAGCCCTCCGACCCCTGGGAGCAGCCCCGGCAGGGGCCCTCGGCGCCCTCCCAGCCCCCCAAGAAGAAAAAGGGCGGCGCGGCCAAGGCGGTGGCCCTGGTGCTGTGCTGCGCCCTGGTGGGCGGCGGCGCCGGAGTGGGCGGCGCGGCCCTCTACAACTCCCTCAACGACTCCGGCGAGCAGGCCGGCCTGTCCGCCCGCGACGACCGGGAGGACCGGGAGGACGGCTCCGTCATCAACCGCAACGACACCGATCCGACTCCGGTGACGGTAAAACAGGCCGACGGACTCACCCCCATGACCCTGGCGGAGATCAACGCCGCCTACGCCGACTCCTCGGTGTGCATCTCGGTGCAGGCCACCGTGCAGCAGGGCTACTACCAGTATGAGACCGCCGGCGCGGGCTCCGGCTTCATCATCAGCCAGGACGGCTACATCGTCACCAACTACCACGTCATCGACGGGGCTACCGCCATCAAGGTCACGTTGAACAACGGCGAGAGCTACGACGCCAAGCTGGTGGGTGGCGAGGAGCTCAACGACGTGGCCGTGCTGAAAATCGACGGCGTGTCCGGCCTCAAACCGGTGGTCCTCGGTGACTCCGACGACCTGGTGGTGGGCGAGCAGGTGTGCACCATCGGCAACGCCCTGGGCACCTTGTCCTTCTCCCTCACCTCCGGCTATGTGTCCGCCACCGGCCGGTCCGTCACCATGAGCGACGGCACCGTGATGAACATGATCCAGACCAACTGCACCATCAACTCCGGCAACTCCGGTGGCCCGCTGTTCGACAGCTACGGCCGGGTGGTGGGCATCACCTCCGCCAAGCTGTCCAACAACGGCGACACCCGGAACGCGACCATTGAGGGCATCGGCTTCGCCATCCCCATCAACGACGTGCTGGGCATCGTCACCGACTTTATGAAGTACGGCTACGTCACCGGCCGGCCCTACATGGGCATTTTGAACCCCTCCGACACCGCCGACTACGCTGACCGCTTCGGCTGGCCCGTTGGTGTGTACGTCAACGACGTGGAGGAGGGCTCCTGCGCCGAGGCTGCGGGCATCCGCCGGGGCGACATCATCACCAAGATCGACGACACCGAGATCACCGGCGTCAGCCAGCTGACCTCCGTGAAGAACAGCTACCGGGCGGGGGACACCGTGCAGGTGGAGGTGTACCGCTCCGGCGAGACCCTCACCCTGACCCTCACCTTCGACGAGCAGCAAAACAGCACTCAGGCCTCCGGCGGCCAGGGGGGCCAGACCGCCCCCGCCGACCCCAACCCCCGGCAGACCGCCAGCGGCGGCTACTACGATCCCTACGGCGGCAACGGGAATTACTACGACCCGTTCAGCGAGTTCCCGTGGAGTTATTTCTTCCGGTAAGCGCGACGGCAGGCGCACAGGGGAGCTTGGACCGAAGCGAAGGCAAAAGCCCAGCCGCCGCACAACGGAGGCGGGTTTTGCCTGAGTCGTAGGGAAGCCGTCCCGTAATGGGTCCAATCCGAGCGTGACAACACCGTACAAAAGCGGTCCGCAAATGAATGCGGGCCGCTTTTCCTTCATGCGGTCATCAGCTCGATTTCCCGTTCCGCCTCGCCCCGGGTGTCTGCGGAAAAGCAGAACGCGCCGTCCAGATAGACCTCCACATGGCCCCGCACAAACTCCATCTCGTACATATGGGACGCTCCTTTCATCCGGGGGAGTGGCCCTCCCCTTTATCCTGAGGACAGTATACCTCGGATAAAGTCCCATAAACCGGCATATTTAAGGCCCTCTCCCCGGGGAGAGGGCCTTCTTTTACAATTCGATGACGGGCACGCCGTGGGCCCTTGCCCATTCCCCCTCCCGGCCGTGGCAGGAGAAGAGCAGGATCTGCCGCTCCTCCCCCAGCTGCCGCAAAAGCTCCAGGGCCAGGGCCATCCGGCGGTCGTCAAAGGCGGTGAGGGCGTCGTCCAGCAGGATGGGCGCCTCCGGCACGGTGAGGCCGCATACCGCCAGCCGGACGGCCAGGTAGAGCTGCTGGGCCGTGCCGGTGGACAGGGCCAGGGCGGGGCGGGGCAGAGGGTCCCCCGCTGCCCCGGCCTGGGCGGAGAAGTCCCGGGCCAGGGTGAGCCGGTCCCACCGCCCCCCGGTGAGGGCGGACAGCAGCTCCCCGGCCTTCCGGTTCAGCGCCGGGGAGAAGCGCTGGCGCAGCTGGTCGTTGGCGGCGCCCAGGGCCTCCAGGGCGGTGGACAAAGCGTCGTACTCCTCCAGGCGGCGCTCCAGCTGCCGGTCCAGCTCGCTTTTGCGGTCCTCGGCTCCCTCCGGGTCCCCCATCTGGGCCAGCGCCCCAGACTGCCGGGCCAGCTCGCCCCGCACCCAGCCCAGCTCCCGCTCCACGGCGGCCAGCTGGGCGGCGGTGGCCGATTTTGACTGGACCGGGGGGTATAGCATCTCCAGCGTGTCGAAGAGCTGCCCCCCCTGGGCGGCCAGGTCGTCCACCCGGCGGCGGGCGGCGGCCTCCGCCGCCTTGGCCTGAGCCGCTTTGGCCAGGGTCTCCCGGTACGCCGCCGCCTGGGCCAGCAGATCGCCTGTTTCCGGGACGGGGACAGGCTGGCATCCGGCCCTTTTTTCCTGCGCACGGCGCATGGCCTTCCGGCCCTTCAGGAAAAAGAAGAGGAAGCCCGCCACTCCCGCGCAGGCGATCAGGGCGCAGACCCAGTTGTCTCTCAGGATTCCAAGCCGGTATCCGACAAGCATCAGCAGCAGCCACACCGCCATCATACCGCTTAGCAGCATCATCTTCCGCCCGTCGTCATACTTTTTTTGTACTGCTTCCCGCAGAGAGTCCCGGCGGCGGTTTTCCTCAAGCGCCTTCTCCCGCTCCTTCTGCTTCTCCTGGGCGAAGTCCCACGCCTCCTCCCCGGTCATGGTCCCGAACACCGGGTGGGGGGCCTCCTTCGGGACGGCCTCCTTGGCCCTCTCCCAATCTAAATACGCCTCGCCGTAGCGGCGGTTCAGCTCATGCTTTTCAATCCGGGTCCATATCTCTAGATCGGCTTGAAGCTCCTCCCGCTTTGCCTCCAGGCGCTCCAGTTCCTGTTCCGCTTCCAGCTTCCGGCGGCGGGCCTCGGCCATCTCCCGGAGGGAGGCGTCCAGCCGGGAGCGCTCCTCCTCCATCTGGGGGATCAGGCCGTTGGCGCGGTTCAGCCGGCGGCGGTTGCGCCAGTCCTTCAGGGTGCGTTCCACAGTGGAGTAGGCCACGTCCTCCTCCCCAGAGGTGGCCAGGGCGGCGACGCGGGCCTCCAGCTCGCGGCTCTCGCCGATGAAAGCGTCCCCCCGGCCCACAAAGGCGGAGCGCAGGTACACCTCCCGCCCTACCCCGGTGAGCTGTTCCCCGGCGTTGGCGGCGGTGAGGCCGGGCGCCGGGTCGCCGGAGGCGGTGTACACCGCCTGAAAGCTTCCGAAGGGGTTGGTCTTTGTGGGGGAGCGGCGCAGGGTAATGTCCTGGCCCTGCCACTCCACCTGAGCCTCCCCGGACATGGGGGTCCCGGACCAGGGGAGATAGCGGGTCTTGTCCGCCAAAAAGCCGGCCCTGTCCCGCTCCCGGGTGTCGACGCCGTAGAGCATGGCTTTCCAAAAGCCCGCCCAGGTGGATTTGCCCCCCTCGTTGGGGGCGGTGATGACGGTGAGGCCCGGGCCGGGTTCCAGCACCGCGTTGTCCAGCGCTCCGAAGGAGGCGGTGAGCTTTTTGATTTTCATGGCCGGATGTCCTCCCCTCCCTCCAGGGCCGCCAGCCCGAACCGGGCCGCCAGCAGCAGCTTGTCCCGTTCGCCCTCTTCGGTGTGGTCCAGCCGGGTGCGCATCTCCCGTAGGAACAGGCCCGTCAGCGAGTCCTCCCCGGCTCTGGCCCACAGGTCTACGGGCAGGGTGGTGTGGTCCCGCAGCTCCACATGGAAGAAATGGGGGGCGGCCTGGGCGGTGAGCGCCGCCAGGTCGGGGGCGAAGCGGCTCTCCCCAGTGAGCAGGAAGCGAACCAGATCGGGACTTTCCCCCTGGGGGAGACTGTCTGTAAAGGAGCCGGCCTCCACAGACTCCACGCGATACTGCCGCCGACAGATGGGGACGAATTTTGCCGCCACAGGCTGCACACCCAGGTCAACCGGCGTAAACGCGGGGCCGTCCGGAGAGGAGATGGTCAGTCGGGCAGACTCGTTCAGGGATACGATGAGCGCCCCTTTGGGGCCCAGCTCGTCAAAGCCCCGGCCCTCGGGACAGCCGGGGTAGGCCCACAGGGTTTTGCCGGCCTTTCCACTGGCCCCGGCGTGAACATGACCCAGGGCAGCGTAGGCCGCGCCGGAATTCTCCAGGGATTTGGGGTCGATGGGGGCGTAGCTCCCCGACACCCCCACCTCCCCGTGGACGCACAGCAGATGAAGCCGCCCGTCGTCCGGGGCGGTGAAACCCCGAAGCGGGTCGTCCTCCCGGTGGGGGGCTGTAAAGGCGCAGCCGTGTACGGCGCAATGGAGCTGGGGAAGCTCCACCGCTTGCAAATCAGGCTGTGTAAAGATATGTACGTTGTCAGGCCAGGAGGCGGCGGCATAGGGCGACTTTTCGTGGAAATAGTCGTGGTTGCCCGGCGCGATGAACACCGGTACAGCCATATTCCCCAGGGCCTGGGCCAAGTCCCGGACGGTTTCCGGATACACCCGTTCCCCGTCGAACAGGTCGCCTGGGAGAAGGACCAGATCCGCCCCCTCGTCCTTCGCCAGCCGGGCCAGCCGCGTGGGGATGTCCCGCAGCTCCCGGCGGCGCTGGGCGCTCTTTTCCGGCGGTAGACCGGACAGGGGGGAATCCAGGTGGAAGTCGGAGGCGTGGAGTAATTTCATCATTATCACACCATTCCTGTCTGTGGTAGGGGCGGACATTGCCCGCCCGCAAGGGTATCGAACGGTTCCCAAAATACACGGGCGTCGGGTCCCGTTAAGAGATGTCCACCCGCTGGACGCCCACGCACCGCTTGGCGCCGGCGTCGATCTCGAAAAGGACGGCGTTCAGCTTGCACGGCCCGTCGGCGGGCTGGAACCGCCGGGGCAGCCCGCCCATAAAGCGGTTGACGGCCTGCTCCGGCCTGATCCCGATGACAGACCGGCTGGGGCCGGTCATACCCAGATCGGTGCAGAAGCCCAGACCCTTGGGCAGCACCTGGCAGTCGGCGGTGGGCACGTGGGTGTGGGTGCCCCACAGAGCCTGGACTCGCCCGTCCAGATGCCAGGCCATGGCCCCCTTCTCGCTGGTGGCCTCGGCGTGGAAGTCCACCAAGGTCAGATCGGCGGCGTCCCGTTTCAAAATCTCTTCTATTTTAATGAAGGGGTTGTCGAAATTGGTGTCCATGGCCACCCGGCCGATGAGGTCCACCACCCGGATACGCAGGCCCCGGGGACCGTCGAACACTCCCCAGCCCCGGCCGGGGGCCCGGGCGGTGTAGTTGGCGGGACGGATAATATAGGGATTGCCCTCCATATATTTAACGATCTGTTGTTTATCCCAGGTGTGATTGCCCATCGTAATCACATCCGCCCCGGCGGAGAAGATGGCGCCCGCCTGGGCCGGGAGCAGACCGTTGCAGGCGGCGTTCTCCCCGCACACCACGGTGAAGTGGACGTCATGGAGCTTGCGCAGGGCGGGCAGGTGCCGGGAGAGAAAGTCCACTCCGGAATCCCCCACCACGTCGCCCACGGCTAAAACATGGATGTTCATCAAAACCCCTCCAAACAAAAGGGGCGGACGGTCCGCCGTCCGCCCTGTTCCAATTTTCTCAGGTCGCGCCCTCCACCAGCATCAGGCAGCCGTCCTCGTCGTACTTGAGCAGTTGAATCTCCGCCTTGGTGTTCCGGGCGATGTCCCGCATCTTCACCGACTCCGTCACCGAGGCCATCAGCGTGTAGGACACGCCGTGCTTTTTCGCCCGGCCCGTGCGGCCGATGCGGTGGATGTAGTACTCCTGCTCATCGGGCACGTCATAGTTGAACACCGCGTCCACGTCGTCGATGTCCAGCCCCCGGGCGGCCACGTCGGTGGCCACCAGCACCCGCAGCTTGCCGTCCTTGAACCTTTGCAGGGTGCGCTCCCGCTCCCGCTGGGGGATGTCCCCGTGGATGGCCTCACAGGAGATGCCCCGCATTTTCAGCAGACCCGCCAGCCGGTCGGTCATGTTCTTGGTGTTGCAGAAGGCGATGGCCCGGTCATAGCCGCCGTTCTGGATGAGGGCGGTCATGGTGTCCAGCTTCTGCTCCCGGCCCATCAGCTCGATGGCGTACTGCTGGATGTCCGGGCGGTTCTCCTCCACGGGGCGGACGGTAATTTCCGCCGGGTCGCGCTGGTACACCCAGGAGATGTCCATAACTTCCCGTGATATTGTGGCGGAAAATAACCCCAAGTTTCGGCGGTGGGGCATCTTGTCCAGGATGCGGGTGACGTCCTGAATGAAGCCCATGTCCAGCATCCGGTCCGCCTCGTCCAGCACCACGGTCTGCACCTTGTCCAGCTTGACGGTGCGCCGCTTCATGTGGTCCATGAGCCGCCCCGGTGTGGCCACCACGATCTGGGGCTTGGCCTTGAGCTGGGTGATCTGCTTGTCAATGGGCTGGCCGCCGTAAAGGCACACGGTGCGCACCCCCTCCCGGAAGGCGCATAGATCCCGCAGCTCGTCCCGAATCTGGATGGCCAGCTCCCGGGTGGGGGCCAAAATCAGGGCCTGGACGTCACTGGAGTCCGGGTCGACGTGCTCCACCATGGGGATGCCGAAGGCAAAAGTCTTGCCGGTGCCGGTGGGGGCCTTGGCCACCACGTCCTTCCAGTCCATGAAATAGGGAATGGCCCCGCCCTGGATGGGGGTGGCCTGCACAAAGCCCTTCTTCTCCAAGGCCTTCATGGTGGCCTCGGAAAGCCCCATATCCTTATAATAATAGGTCTCTTGTACCTGCGCGCCGTTGATCTCCATACGGTCGTTCCTCTCATACAAAGTAAAATTTCAGGCAGCCCGCTTGCCGGATAAACGTTTAAAGTTTCTTTTTTCGCTTCCTTTTTTCTTTTCAAAGAAAAAAGGAAGGCCCCTGACCTTTACGGGCAGGGAGAGGGTTCGCCCCGGCTCTGCCGCGCGTTCTGGCGCTCCACCAGGTCGGCCAGGGTGGTGCCGTCCACCACCGCGGACACCGCCTTGTGGATATCCTGCCACAGCTCCACCGTCACGCAGTCGCAGCTGTGTTCGCAGTAGCCGTCGTCGGTGGCGCACTCCACCGGAGCCAGGTCGCCCTCCAGCGGGCGCAGGATGTCCCCCACGGAATACTCCTCCGGCCTGCGGGTCAGCAGGTAGCCGCCCCCCGCCCCCCGCACCGACCGCACCAGGCCCGCCCGGGCCAGGGGGGTGACGATCTGCTCCAGGTATTTGTCGCTGAGCTGCTGCCGCCGCGCCGCGTCCCGCAGGGACACCGGGCCGCCCTGTACGTGCTGGGCGATATCCACCATCAGACGAAGGGCGTAGCGCCCCTTCGTGGAAATTTTCATGGGGGTTCCTCCATTCGTGCTCCCTAAGAGACACTTTTAATAAAATACCACAAACTCAATAGGAATTCAAGACCAAATGGCTTTGTTAAGATTTTGGCAATTTTTGTGAAGATTTCAACGCATTTTCCCTTGCGTTTACTATGGAACGTGGTATAATGTTTCTACATGGCTTGGCGCCCCAAACTGTCCCCGATACGGGACACCGGGACGCCGTCTGTCCGTTCCCGCCGCCGCGGGGTCCCCTCCGGCAGCCGGAAGCGGAGAAGTAGAAACAAATCATAAGAGGAGGAGACATTGTGTTCAGTGGCAAATTGCATGGCATCCATGCGCCCCACAGGAAAAACACGGTGGACAGCGTTCCCGCACGCCTGCCGGTGCCTCCGGTGATCACGGTGCCCATGTCCATGAACATCGGCGCTCCGGGCAAGCCTGTGGTCAAGCCGGGGGACGAGGTCAAGGTGGGTCAAATGATCGCGGAGGCGGGGGGCTTTATGTCCGCCCCCATCTACTCCGGCGTGTCCGGCAAGGTGAAGCGCCTGGACGAGATTGTCAGCGCCAACGGCCGGTTCGACACCGTCGTCGTCATCGAGACCGACGGGGAGCAGACCGTGTGGGAGGGCATCAAGCCCCCCGTGGTCACCGACAAGGACAGCTTTGTGGAGGCGGTGCGTCAGTGCGGCTGCGTGGGCCTGGGCGGCGCGGGCTTCCCCACGTCCGTCAAGCTCAACGTGGACCCCGACCGGGTGCACAACATCATCATCAACGGCGCGGAGTGCGAGCCTTACATCACCTCCGACACCCGCACCATGATCGACAGCGCCGACGACGTGATCTACGGCGCCCAGCTGCTCCAGAAGTACTACACCGCCGACCGCATCGTCATCGGCATTGAGGACAACAAGCCCCAGTGCGTGAAGATCATGGAGGAGGCGGGCAAGGGCGTGCCCGGCTTCGAGGTGGCCTCCCTGCCCGCGCTGTACCCCCAGGGCGGCGAGAAGGTGCTCATCTACAACACCACCGGCGAGGTGGTCCCCGAGGGCAAGCTGCCCATCGACGTGGGCGCCATCGTCATCAACTGCACCACCCTGGCCGTCATCGCCAAGTACATCAAGACCGGCATGCCCCTGGTGGAGAAGGTGGTCACCGTGGACGGCTCCGCCATCGCCAACCCCCAGAACGTCATCGTCCCCGTGGGCACCCCCATCCAGAACGTGCTGGACTTCGTGGGCCTCAAGTGCGAGCCCAAGAAGGTGCTCTACGGCGGCCCCATGATGGGCACATCCGTCCCCAGCCTGGAAAACCCCATCATGAAGAACACCAACGCCATCCTGGCCTTCGACGAGAAGGACGCCGAGGACCCCGTGCCCTCCGCCTGCATCCGGTGCGGACGGTGCGTGGCCCACTGCCCCTTCAACCTGATGCCCGCCGCCATCGAGACCGCCTACACCAACAACGAGCCTGAGACGCTCAAGGCGCTGAAGGTCAATCTGTGCATGGAGTGCGGCTGCTGCTCCTTCAGCTGCCCCGCCCGCCGTCCGCTGGTGCAGATCAACAAGCTGGCCAAGGGCATGCTGAACCGGTACAACGCCGAGCAGAAGGCCGCCGCGGAAAAGAAAGCGGCCAAAGAAAAAGAAAAGGAGGCGGTCTAAATGAACAACATGATCGTTTCCGTCAACCCCCACGTCTACGCCAAGGACACCACTCAGACCATCATGCGGGACGTGCTCATCGCCCTGTTCCCCGCCGTGATCGCGTCCATCATCTTCTTCGGCGTCCGAGCCTTGCTGGTGGAGGCCGTGTGCGTGGCCGTGGCCGTGGTCTGCGAGTGGGCCTTTGAGAAGATCACCAACCGGCCCATCACCATCATGGACCTGTCCGCCGCCGTCACCGGCCTGATCCTGGCCCTGAACCTGCCGGTGTCCATCCCCATCTGGCAGGCCATGTTCGGCGCCTTCGTGGCCATCATCGTGGTCAAGCAGTTCTTCGGCGGCATTGGCCAGAACTTCGCCAACCCCGCCATCACCGCCCGCGTCATCATGCTGGTGGCCTTCTCCGGGGCCATGACCAACTGGCTGCCCGCCGCGTTCTCCAACGCCCCGGCGGACGCCGTCACCGCCGCCACCCCCCTGGCCATCCTGGGCGGGGCGGAGGGCGCCCTGCCCACCCTGGCCCAGATGTTCCTGGGCGCCCGGGGCGGCTCCATGGGCGAGACCAGCTGTCTGGCCCTGCTCATCGGCGGGCTGTACCTCATCTACCGCAGGGTCATCTCCTGGCACACCCCCGTGGCTTTCATCGGCACCGTGCTGGTGCTCACCGCCCTGCTGGGTAAGGATCCGCTGTACCAGGTCATGGCGGGCGGCCTGTTCCTGGGCGCCATCTTCATGGCCACCGATTATACCACTTCTCCCCCCACCCCCGCCGGAAAGCTCATCTTCGGCGTGGGCTGCGGCCTCATCACGGTGCTCATCCGCGTGTGGGGCAACTATCCCGAGGGCGTGTCCTTCTCCATCCTGCTGATGAACATTCTGAATCCCTACATCAGCGGCTGGACCAAGACCAAGCCGTTTGGAGGTGTGCAGGCATGACAAAGACAAAATCCAATGTGATGACCGATTTCGGGGCCCCCATCATCGTGCTGGTCCTGATCTGCGTCATTATGAGCGGCCTGCTGGCCCTCACCAACAACGCCACCAAAGACATCATCGCTGAGGCCGAGCGCAAGGCAAACGAGGAGGCCCGGCTGGAGGTTTTGCCCGAAGCCGTCTCTAACGAGTCAGAGCCCTTTGAAGAGGTCGCTGTGGAGGGCTTGCCCGGCTCCGTCACCGGCGTGTTCAAGGCCAAAAACGACGCGGGCTACACCTTCTCCATCACCGCCGAGGGCTACGGCGGCAAGAACACCCTGAAGATGGTGGTGGGCATCGACGCCGGGGGCAAGATCACCGGCACCAAGGTGCTGGCCCAGAGCGAGACGCCGGGCCTGGGCGCCAAGATCGTGTCGGACCCCAATTTCTCCGCCCAGTTCCCCGGCAAGGACGCCGCCTATGTGTCCGACATCAAGAACATCGACACCATCAGCGGCGCCACCCGGTCCTCCAACTTCTACCGCCTGGCTTTGACCTACGCCTTTGAAGCCTTCGACATGGTAAAGGGGGCTGCCTGATATGAAAAACAACAAGCTGAAAATCCTGACCAACGGCATCATCAAGGAGAACCCCATCCTGGTGCTGATCCTGGGCACCTGCCCCTTCCTGGCGGTCACCACCCAGGCGTCCAACGCCATCGGCATGGGCGCGGCGGTCACCTTCGTGCTGCTGTGCTCCAACGTGATGATCTCCCTGCTGCGCAAGGTGATCTCCGACAAGGTGCGCATCCCCTGCTACATCGTGGTCATCGCCTCCTTCGTGACGCTGGTGCAGATGATCGTCAAGGCATACCTGCCCGCCCTGGACGTGGCCCTGGGCCTCTACCTGCCCCTCATCGTGGTCAACTGCATCATCCTGGGCCGGGCCGAGATGTTCGCAAACAAAAATAACCCCCTGGACTCCGCCCTGGACGCCATCGGCATGGGCGTGGGCTACACCCTGGCTATGCTGGCGATGGCGAGCATCCGGGAGATCTTCGGCGCGGGCACCTGGTTCGGCCTGCCCGTCCCCGTGCTCAAGGACAACAATATCTCCATCATGACCATGGCTCCCGGCGGCTTTGCCATCTTCGGTATTTTGATCGCCATTATCAACAAGGCCAGCAACGGCAAGGCCATCAAGAAAAAGGACTTCAGCTGTGAGGGCTGCCCCAGCGCCGCGGCGTGCAACGGGCAGAACTGCGCTGAGAAGAGGGAGGCTGCCGCGAAATGATTGACTTTAAAGGTTTGCTCGCCATTGTCATGGCGGCGGTGCTGGTCAACAACTACGTACTGAGCCAATTCTTGGGCATCTGCCCCTTCCTGGGCGTGTCCAAGAAGCTGGACCAGGCCGCCGGCATGAGCGTGGCCGTCATCTTCGTGATGCTGCTGGCCACCGCCGTCACCTACCCCATCCAGTACTATGTGCTGGGTGAGGATCTGAAATACCTCCAGACCATCGTGTTCATCCTGGTCATCGCCGCCCTGGTGCAGCTGGTGGAGATCGTGCTCAAGAAGTATATCCCCGCGCTGCACGCCTCCCTGGGTGTGTACCTGCCCCTGATCACCACCAACTGCGCGGTGCTGGGTGTGTGCATCAGCAACGTGGACAACTATATGGAAGCGCCCACCTTTGGCCCCGGCTTTGTCCAGGCCATGTTCAACTCCCTGGGTTCCGGCCTGGGCTTCCTGCTGGCCATGGTGCTGTTCTCCGGCGTGCGCAGCCGGGTGGACAAGTGCAAGTGCCCCGAGTGCTTCAAGGGCATGCCCATCACCCTGATCTCCGCGGCCATCGTGTCCGTGTCCTTCATGGGCTTCGCCGGCGTCGTGGAAAACCTGCTGGGCGGTTAAGGAGGAGAAGCATATGAATCCAATCGTAATTGCCATACTGGTCGTGGGCGTCATCGGCCTTTTGTGCGCCGTGATGCTGACCATCGCCTCCAAGTTCATGGCCGTGGAGGTGGACGAGCGCATCCCCATGGTGCGTGAGTGCCTGCCCGGCGCCAACTGCGGCGCCTGCGGCTTCGCCGGGTGCGACGGCTACGCCGCCGCCTTGGTGGAGGACCCGGAGCTGGCCGTCAACCTGTGCGTCCCCGGCGGCGCCACCGCCGCGGCCAGCATCGGCAAGGTGCTGGGCCGTGAGGCGGGCGACGTGGCCAAGCAGGTGGCCGAGGTGCGCTGCTCCGGCACCTGTGAGGCCACCTCCGTGAAGATGGACTACAAGGGCCTGGAGAGCTGCGCCGCCGCCAAGCTGCTGTTCGGCGGCACGGGCAAGTGCGTCTACGGCTGCATCGGCCTGGGCGACTGCGCCCAGGCGTGCCCTGTGGGGGCCATCCACATCAACGGCGGACTGGCCCGGGTGGATACCTCCGTCTGCATCGGCTGCGGGCTGTGCGCCAAGACCTGCCCGAATAACGTCATCGCCATCCGTCCCGCCGACGCCCACATGGTGGTGGACTGCAACAGCCATCAGAAGGGCGCGGGCACCCGCAAGAGCTGCTCCGCGGGCTGCATCGGCTGCAAGCTGTGCGAGAAGAACTGCCACACCGGGGCCATCACCGTCACCGACAACCTGGCGAGCATCGACTACGCCAAGTGCGACGGCTGCGGCAAGTGCATCGAGGTGTGTAAGGCCGGGTGCCTGGTGGCGCTCAATATCACCAAAGCGGAAGTCGTGAACGGCTGACAAACGAGAAAAAACGCCAACGAGGGAAGGCCGCTCTGCGGCCCTCCCTCTGTTGCGGTTTTGGAGGAATTTTGTGGAGTGGTTGAAAACCCATCGAAACGATGCTATACTGATTGCCGTGCTGCTGCTTTTGGGCGGGGCGCTGGCGGTGTTCCTGTACGCCACCCGGCAGAACGGGGGATATGTGTCCGTCCAGGTGGACGGAGAAACGGTGATGAAGCTGCCGCTCAGCGAGGATACCCGGATCGTGCTGGGGGAGGGCGGGCACACCAACACCCTGGTTATTACCGACGGCGCGGCCCAGGTGGTGGAGGCCGGCTGCCCCGATCAGATTTGCGTCAATCACGGGGCCATCCGGTACGCCGGGGAATCCATCGTCTGCTTGCCCCACAGGCTGGTGGTGTCCGTCGAGGGCGGGCAGGAAAGCGGCATTGACGCCGGCACGGGATAAGGAGGCAGGATGAAAGCATCGAAAGTCGCTCAATACGGCCTCTTGACCGCCCTGGCTCTGGTGCTGTCCTGGCTGGAATCCCTGCTGCCCCCTCTGGGTGTCCCCGGCGTGAAGCTGGGCCTGCCCAATCTGGCCGTTGTGTTCGCGCTGTACCGCCTGGGCTGGAAGGACGCCTGCGTCATCTCCCTGGTGCGGGTGGTGCTGGTCACCCTGCTGTTCGGCAACGGGGCGGCGCTGGCCTATAGCGTGGTGGGGGCGGCGCTGAGCCTGGCCCTCATGGGTCTGCTGAAGCGGACGGGGAAGTTCTCCTCCGTAGGCGTCAGCGTGGCTGGGGGCGTGGCCCACAACGCGGGGCAGATTCTGGTGGCCATGGTACTGCTGGAGACCTCCCGGCTGGCGTGGTACCTGCCGGTGCTGTGGGTGTCCGGGACGGTGGCCGGGGTGTTGATCGGCGTGGTATCCGGCGAACTGGTAAAAAGGGTTCCAGACAAAACATGAGGTGGTCTTGATGAAAAAGAGGGCTCCTATTTTCTTATGTATTCTCTGCGTACTGGGAATTTTTTTGGCGGGGTTTGAGGTGCGGCTGGTGATTTATATGATAACCGGCGTTGTGCCCGTTCAGGCAAACAGGATCATCGCCATGATTGCGGCAGCTGCATTTTATATATGGCTGTGTATTCTGCTTTACCAGTATAGGAAAAGCGAACAATAGGGAGGCATTTATCATGAATTTGAACACAACCGGGCTGTTTGACCTGAGCCATACCCTGGCCGGGGACTATCTGGCCCGATTTGAATACCCCTGGCAGGCCCTGGACGTCATCAAGGACCTGATTTTGGCCCTGGGCCCCACCCTGGGGGACGAATACGAGGAGATGGGCTCCCAGGTCTGGGTGCACCAGACCGCCAAAATCGCCCACTCCGCTTTTTTGGGCGCGCCGTGCATCATCGGGCCCCACACCGAAATACGCCACTGCGCCTTTATCCGGGGCTCCGCCCTGGTGGGGGCCAACTGCGTGGTGGGCAACTCCGTGGAGCTGAAAAACGTGATTTTGTTTGACAACGTGCAGACGCCCCACTATAATTACGTCGGCGACTCCATCCTGGGCTACAAGAGCCACATGGGCGCGGGGTCCATCACCTCCAACGTGAAGTCCGACAAGACGCTGGTGGTGGTGAAGAACGAGGGCGAGGCCATTGAGACGGGCCGGAAGAAATTCGGCGCGATTCTGGGCGATTATGTGGAGGTGGGCTGCAACAGCGTGCTCAATCCGGGCACCGTGATCGGCCCCCACAGCAATATTTATCCCGTCTCCTGCGTCCGGGGCGTGGTGCCTCCGGAGAGCATCTATAAGACGGGCGGGGTCATCGTCCCCAAGCGAAAGGAAGACTGATTTATGGGTAAATATTTCGGCACCGACGGGTTCCGGGGCAAGGCGAACGTGGAGCTCACCGCCGACCATGCCTATGAGGTGGGCCGGTTCCTGGGCTGGTATTACGGGCGGGAGCACAAGGCCCGCATCGTGGTGGGCAAGGACACCCGGCGCTCCAGCTACGTGCTGGAGTACGCCATCAGCGCGGGCATGGCCGCTTCCGGGGCGGACGTGTATCTGCTCCATGTGACCACCACCCCCTCCGTGTCCTATGTGACCCGGACGGACGGGTTTGACTGCGGCGTGATGATCTCCGCCTCTCATAACCCTTACTATGACAACGGCATCAAGCTGCTCAACCGGGAGGGGGAAAAGATGGATGAGTCCACCATCCGGCTGGTGGAGGACTATCTGGACGGACACCTGGAGCTGTATGGGCAGCCTGTGCCCAAGCTGCCCTTTGCCGCCGACGAGGCGGTGGGCAGCATCGTGGACCACTCCGCCGGCCGCAACCGCTATATGGGCTACCTGATCTCCCTGGCGGTGTACTCCTTCCGGGGAAAAAAGATTGCCCTGGACTGCGCCAACGGCTCCGCCTGGTCCATCGCGCCCAACGTGTTCCGCTCCCTGGGGGCGGATGTGCATGTCATCAACGATCACCCTGACGGGCTGAACATCAACCTGGACGCGGGGTCCACCCACATCGATGGGCTGCGCAGGTACGTGGCGGAGCACGGCTGTGACGCGGGCTTCGCCTTCGACGGGGATGCGGACCGCTGCCTGGCCGTGGATGAGAACGGCCGGCTGGTGGACGGGGACCAGATCATGTATTTGTACGCCGCGTACATGAAGGAGCGGGGCAAGCTGCTGACCAACACGGTGGTCACCACCGTCATGTCCAACTTCGGGCTGTATAAGGCGTTCGACGCGGCGGGCATCGGCTATGCCAAGACCAAGGTGGGGGATAAGTATGTGTACGAGGAAATGGTCCGCGGCGGGCACCGTTTGGGCGGCGAGCAGTCGGGGCACATCATTTTCTCCAAATACGCCCGGACGGGGGACGGCATCCTCACCGCGCTGAAGGTGATGGAGGTCATGATGGCCAAGAAGGAGACGCTGAGCCGTCTGGCCGAGCCGGTAACGATTTATCCTCAGGTGCTCATCAACGTGCGGGTAAAGGATAAGAAGACCGCCCAGGACGATCCCGCCGTGCAGGACGCGGTGAAGGCCGTGGCCGGTGAGCTGGGCGACACGGGCCGCATCCTGGTGCGGGAGTCCGGGACCGAGCCGCTGGTGCGCGTGATGGTGGAGGCACCCGAAAAGGGCCAGTGCCAGAAACTGGCCCAGCGGGTGGTGGATGTCATCATCGCCCAAGGTCATAAAGCGGAATGAATAAACAAACGGCTGGCTGCAGACGCGGCCAGCCGTTTTGCCGTTTCAAGAGCTCCGCTCAGCACCTGCGAGCCGAACGGTCCACCCTTGAGGCGCAGGGCCGTACGTCCACGAACTCACCAATGCCCAGACACCGGCGGCAGCACAACTGGAAGCATCTGCGTCGAAAGCCCCACGCGCCGAAAAGCATCCACCAACGCACCGTATAGGGCTCCCCCGTAAACAGGGGGTTCTTAGGGGGAAATCCGACTAAGGACACGGCTCGGCGCGGCAGGTGGTGCCAGGGACAGCGGGCGGGGGGGGGGGGGGGGCGCCCCCCCGCGTGGGGCGCCGGCACGGGGGCGGGGGGGGGGGGGGCGGGGAGCG
>CATLHC010000042.1 GCA_949948775.1 uncultured Oscillospiraceae bacterium | reverse complement strand
AAAAAACATTTTTTTGTTGGGTGTTTTTTTTGCCCGCCTTTTCCCCCCCCCCAACAAAAAAAACCCGGGCGGGGGCCCGCCCCTTCGCCCCCCCCCGCTCCGTTTATACGCCTCATCCTCGAAATGGAAGACGCGGCCCCATTTTATTTGGGCGGGTTTTCAAGAGACCAGCCCGCCCAGACAGCTCAGCGATAGTCCTCCCTCGTGTTCAGGAACTTTTTCTCCTCCTGGGGCAGATCCAGGCCCAGGGTGCCGCCGGGGTTCATCATGCCGTCGGGGTCGAAGTAGTTTTTCAGCACCTTCACCGCACCGTACTCCTTTTCCCCTAGATAGCCCTCCAGCCAGGGGGCGAACATCTTGCCGATGCCGTGGTGGTGGCTGACGGCCGCGCCGGAGCGCTGGATGGCGTCCAGAATGGTGGTGTGGTAGCGCTTGAACTGGGCCGCGTCGTTCATCTTGGTGATAAAGATGAAGTACAGATTGGCCCCCTGGGGATAGCAGTGGGACATATGGGTGGTGACGATGGTGTTGGGCAGGGCGTGGCACACCGCCCGCACGTCCCGGTGCACCTGGGCCATGTTGGACCAGTTCACGGTGCACTCCAGGGTGTCGGTGATGACGCTGAAGTCCATCAGGGTGTCCCGCAGATAGGGGTCGTTGAAGCGGCCCTTCTCCCAGCTCCGGGTGACGTAGCCCGTCATGGGCATGGCCCCGTGTTTCCTGGCGATGCGGCCGATGTTTTTGGCCACGTTTTTGGAGAAGCCCTTCTCCCCGTCGGTGAAGCCCAGGAACATGCACCGCTCCATGTCCTTGTAGCCGAGCTTATCCATCAGCGGGGCCAGTGGAGTGTCGTCCACGTTGTACAGCCGGAGCATCAGGTGGGTCTCCTCCGGGTCGGACAGGCGGAACACGGAGGAGTACCCGCACTCGCACTGCATCATCTCCCGGGCGGCCTTCATGGCGATGTCCCAGTTCTTGAACATATAGGAGAAGCGCTTCCGGTTCTCCGGCATCCAGCGGAATACCTTCAGCGTCACCTCGGTGAGCACGCCGAAGGCCCCCTCGGAGCCCAGCATGATCTGCTTCATGCTGGGGCCGGTGGCCTCCCGGGGGTAGGGGCTGGTGACGATCCGGCCGATGGGGGTGGCGTATTTCTGGGCCAGCACGATGTCCTCGATGGTGCCGTAGTAGGTGCTGTTCTGCCCCGCGCCCCGGGTGACCACCCAGCCGCCCACGCTGCTGTACTCAAAGGACTGGGGAAAGTGGCCGCAGGTGTAGGCCCGCTTGGCCCCGAAGCGCCTGGGCGCGTCCTGGAGGGCTTTCTCCAGGTCCGGCCCGGAGATGCCCGCCTGGACGGTGATGGTCTGGTCCGTCTCGTTGAAGCTGAGCACCTTGTTGAACCGCTTGCGCATATCCAGGGAGATGCCGCCCTTCATGGCCTCCACCCCCCGGGTGACGCTGCTGCCGCCGCCGTAGACATACAGGGGAATCTTATTCTGGACGGCGTAGTCCACCAGCCGCTCCACCTGCTCCGCCGTGTCCGGGTAGACCACCACGTCGGGGACGTTCTCGATCTGCTTGTGGCGCAGCCGCAGCAGGTCGTAGCCGGTGCAGCCGTAGGCCACCGCCAGCCGGGGATAGTCCTCGGTGGTGACGAAGTCCGCCCCCACGATCTCCTTCAGCGCCGCCACGTGCTCCGGGGCAATCTGAGAGGGGTAGTCCGACAGGTCCACCTGATCGAAGCCGATGTCGTCGGTGTAGTCCCGGAAGTCGTCGTCCGTCATGTGGAACGACTCCTTCATCAGCTTGTAGAGGGACTCCTTGGGATACTTGAAAAAATGGGGGTCGCCCCAGCGGAAAATGGAACGGTAGCTCCCCTCCGGCGCGGGGGTCTCCAGCCAGTTGGGCCGAAAGCCCTTGTAAGGTTTGCTGCTCACAGCGCATCGCTCCTTTTTGTAATTTGAGAAATCCTGCGGTACAGCGGCTCCAGCCGGGGATACAGCCGGGCGTAGACGTCGCTGTACAGCTGCGCATAAATTTTGTGTCCGGCGGGGTCGGGGCGGAACACGTCCCCCTCGTGGACCATGGCGCGGATGGCCTCGTCATAGTCGTGAAAGACACCTTGAGCCAGGAAGGCCGCCATGGCCGCCCCCACGGCGCTGACCTCGTGGGTCTGGGTGCGCTTGACGGGCAGGCCGAAGAGATCCGACAGAATCTGACAGGCCACATTGCTGCGGGCGCCGCCCCCGCCCACGTAAATCTCCTCTACCCGGATTCCGGCCCGTTTCTCCATGTGCTTCAGCGAGTGGTAGAGCTCAAAGCCGATACCCTCCAAAATGGCCCGGTAGAGGTGGTAGCGGGTGTGGTGGTCGGTGAGGCCCACGATGGCCCCCCGTGCGGCGGGGGTGGTGATCCCCGGCGTCCAGTAGGGCTGGAGGAGAAGCCCCCCGCACCCCGGCGGTATGTCCGCGATGTACCGGTCCAGCAGCTCCTCCGGGGGACAGCCCAGCTCCTTCGCCTGGGCCAGATCCTTGGCGCAGAACTCCCGCAGGAACCAGGACACCAGCCAAAAGCCCCGGTACAGCTCGATCTCGGGGTTGTACAGGTGGTTAGGCACCGCCGGGTAGGCGGGCATGAAGGGCTGGGGCTCCACGTACCGCTCCAGCGCCAGCTGAACCGTGGCGGTGGTGCCCAGGGAGATGGCCGCCTTGTGGGGCTGGACCACCGACAGGCCCAGAGTCTCGCACCCCTTGTCCGAGCCGGTGGCGATGAGGGGCAGGCCCTCCGGCACGCCGGAGTCGGCGGCAAACGCCCGGGTGACCCGCCCGATGACCTGGCCGGAGGGGGTCAGCTCGCACAGCTTCTCCTGGGGGATGTTGTAGACGCACCGGGTGAGGGCGGAGGGGCCCTGCCAGCGCCGCCGTTTGTAGTCGAAGGGCATATGGCCGATCATGTTGGCCGCGCAGTCGGCCAGCACCCCGGTTATTTTGTAGTTTAAGTAGGTGGGGAGCATCACATATTTCGCCGTCCGCGCCCACAGCTCCGGCTGGCGCTGGGCGATCCAGTTGCAGGCGGAGGCGCGGTAGATGTTCTCCACGGCACCGGACATGCCCACCGCCCGGAACAGCAGCTTGTTGGAAAGGGGGATCGGGTCGTCGAACTGCGCCTGGCGTTTGTCCAGTCACAAAATGGCGTCCTGCAGGGGCCTGTTGTCCCGGTCCAGGCACAGCACCGTATCCCGGATGGTGGTGACCGCCACGGCGGCGATCTCCCCCAGCAGCTCCTTGCTGCGCCGGCAGACGGCCCGCCCGGTGTCGCAGATGCGTTGGTAGTAGAAGTGCGGAGACTGCTCCGCCCAGCCCGGGTTCCGGGAGTAGTAGGGAGGGTCATGCTTGACCTGGCAGAGATCCGCGAAGCTGCCGTCCGGCCGCACCAGCAGGCACCGCGTGCTCTGGGTGCCCACGTCGAAGGTGAGAATCAACGGATGTCCCATGAGCCGCCCCTCCCTATGGTCCTGTCCGGCGGAGCAGGTCGCTGGCGGCGACCACGTCCACCCCCAGCCCCAGCACGTCTTCCAGGATGACGCCGCCCATGGCCACCGATGTTTCCAATGTCACGGCGTTGATGGCCTCCATCACGGGGAAAATCTTTTCCTTGGGAATCTCCGCCGACACCCGCACAGGCAGCACCGGCACGTCCGGGAAAGCGGTGCGCACGGTGGTGCATAAGGTGCGCTTGGGGGCGGTCAATTCAGACCGGGCGAAATCCGCCCCCCGCTTGCAGCCGTTGCCCGTCACTTGAAGGGCGTCCCCCGCCCCCTCCACCTGGAGGGTGCAGCCCCGGGGACACACGATACACACCAGCTCACTCATGGCCCGTCACCTCGATCTCCAGCTCAAGCCGGGAATTCTCATTCAGGTCAAACCTTGTGAAATCCATGTCCAGCCGCTCCATCTCCGGCGGGCGCAGGAAGGGGTAACGCTTGGAAAATACCTCCCGCCCGTCCACCCGCAGCCGCAGGGCGCACCGCTCCAGCACCTCCCGGCTTCGGAAGTACAGGGTGGTTTTGCTGTTGTCCCGATTCAGATCCAGCCGCTGTGGGACGGCGTAGAGCAGGGCGGGGGAGGGGTGAAGCTCCACCTCCCGACGGGGGGCGGGGGTAAAGCGGGCGGCGGCGCGCCCGGCCAGCTCCCCGCTCTCCGACACGTAGTCCACCAGGTCGTTGACGTGCAGGGCGTTGCCGCAGGAGAACACCCCGTCCACGCTGGTCATGAGCTGGCCGTTGCAGACAGGGCCCTTGGTCCTGGGGTCCAGCTCCGCCCCCAGGGACTGGGCCAGTTCGTTTTCTGGGATCAGCCCCACCGACAAAATCAGCCCGTCGCACTCCACGATCTCCCCGGTGCCGGGGATGGGCCGCATCTTATCGTCCACCTGGGCCACCTCCACCGCCGTCAGCCGGTCCTCCCCCAGCACCCGGGTCACCGTGTGGGACAGGTGCAGGGGGATGTCGTAATCCCGCAGGCACTGGTGGATGTTCCGGGTCAGCCCGGAGGGGGTGGGCTTGGCCTCGTACACCCCCAGCACTTTGGCCCCCTCCAGGGTGAGGCGGCGGGCCATGATGAGCCCGATGTCCCCGCTGCCCAGGATGACGCACCGCCTGGTGGGGAGCTGGCCCAGCAGGTTGGTGAAGTGCTGGGCGGTGCCGGCGGTGAACACCCCGGCGGGGCGGGTGCCGTGTATGCTCACCTGCTTGGCGGTCCGCTCCCGGCAGCCGGTGGCCAGCACCAGGGTGCGGGTCAGGATGGTCTCCACCCCATCCCGGTCCACCACCGTGACGGCAAAGCCCGCCTGCGTCCGCTCCAGCCGGGTGACGAAGGTGAGGGTGGACACGTCGATGCCCCCCCGCTCCACCTGGTCGATGAACCGCTGGGCGTACTCCGGGCCGGTGAGCTTCTCCTGAAACCGCACCAGGCCGAAGCCGTCGTGGATGCACTGCTTCAGAATGCCGCCTAAGCGGGCCTCCCGCTCGATGAGCAGGGTTTTCGCCCCGTTTTCCCGGGCGGACAGCGCCGCCGCCAGTCCGGCGGGGCCGCCGCCGATGACGGTGACATCGTATTCACGCATGGCCGCTCCCCCCTCACTTTGTCCGCCCGAAGGTGATGTCGGCCTCCGGGGCGGATTTTTTCACCTGATCCAGCGGGACGTTCAAAAATTCCGCGATGATCTTTGCCACCAGCGGCGAGCAGAAGCCCCCCTGGCACCGGCCCATCCCCGGCCGGACCCGCTTCTTCACCCCGTCCACCGTGGGCACGCAGATGGGGGCGCGCAGGGCGTCCAGGATCTCCCCGCGGCTGACCTCCTCGCAGCGGCACACAATGACCCCGTAGTCCGGGTTTTTGCGGATCAATTCCGCCCGCTCCTCGTCGGGCATCTCCCGCAGGACAGGCACACCATGGCGGATGGGGGAATAGCTCTCGTTTGGGACCACGGTCTTCTTCTTCCGCAGCTCCTCCACCGCCATCTTCTCAATGTCCAGCGCCACCGCCGGGGCGGTGGTCAGGCCGGGGGACTGTATCCCCGCGCAGTGGATGATATTGCTGGTTTTCCGCCCTTTCTCGATGATGAAGTCCTCCTCGAAGGTGGGGGCGCGCACTCCGGTGAAATAGGTGATGATGTCCCCCCGGTTCAGGGTGGGCATGGTCTTTTCCTGCTTGGCGAATACGGTGTCGATGCTCTGGGGGCGGGTGGCCGTGTTCTCCTTCTCAAAGGTCTCCACCGCGTCGGGTCCCACCAGCAGGTTGTCATGGGCCGTGTGCAGGACGCCACCTCCCTTGGAGTGCCTCCTGGAGCGGGAGGAATCCATGATGGAGGCGATGGAGGAAAACCGCGCCCCGGCCTTCTTGTCCAGGATGGAGTTGGTCCCCCGGCGGGGGTGGATGGAGAAGAAGCGGTCCCCCGCCATTTGAGCCACGTCCTCGGCGAATACCCCCGCGGCGTTGATCACCAGCTCCGGGTAGATTGTCCCCCGGTTGGTATGTACGCTCTTAATCTCGCCGCCCTCCACCTCCATGGACAGCACCGCCGTGTTCAGCGACACTTGGGCACCGTTCTGCACCGCGTTTTCCCCATAGGCGATGGTCAGCCCGTAGGGGCACACACAGCCGGAGGAGGGGTTGGACACGGCAAATTTGAAGTCCCGGTTCAGATCGGGTTCCCGCCGCCTCAGCTCCGCGCCGGAGATGACCCGGGTGTCCTCGATGCCGTCGTGCTTTCTGCGCCAGAGGCAGTACAGGGCGATGAAGGGCTTCATCCAGCCCTTGTCGAAGCAGACATACTGCCCCACCCGGCGGAAGGGCACGTCCAGCTCCCGGCACACCTGGTCGTACATGGCGTTGCCCTTTCGGATGTAATGGTGCTTCAGCGAGCCCTTGGAGAGATCCACCCCCGGGTGCACCTCCCCGTCGTTCCGCCCCGACGCCTGGAGGGCCAGGTCGCACTCCTTCTCCACCAGCAGGATGTCCAGCTTCCACTTGGACAGCTCCCGGGCGATGGACGCGCCGGAAATGCCGCCGCCGATAATGAGTACGTCGGGCCGCCGCCCCTCCAGGGCGCCGTCCCGGAGGGACGGCAGGCGCATGGCCTGGGGGCTGGCCTGGGCCTCGGCGCAGACAATATCATTGACCACGTGGAGGTTGCTGTACTTCTTCGCCGCCAGCTGGCAGGCCTCCACCGTCTCGGACCAGGTGTCCAGCCGCCCTGTCAGCACCACGCACCCGTCCGCGAAAGCGGCGTGCACCGCGCCGCCGAAGCGGGCGGACAGCCGCCTGTTGATGTTCCGCAAATCCATGCCTATGCCTCCTTTCCTTTGCGTTAGTCGGCCAACCGACTTACTCCGCACAGTGAAATCATACCAAAAGGGATCCCGCTTGTCAACGGGTTTTTGCGGGCATTGCATAAAAAATCGGGGGTTGGTGTGGACAGAATCCGTTCCCGGTGGTATAATGACATCCTCACCGCCGTTTCGGCGGGAAAAGCGGTTTTAATCAAATGACAGGATTCCTGTGTTCAACACAAGAATCAAAATTGGGAGGCATTTATGGCGGCGCCAAGAAAAGACGATGTCAAATCGGCGGTTTTGGATGCGGCCCAGGTCCTGCTGGAGACCGGGACCTGGGGGGACATCTCCCTGGCGGACATCGCTAAGCAGTCCGGCGTGTCCAAGGGGACGCTGTACTACCACTACAAGACCAAGGGCGAGATCCTCTTTGAGCTGGCCAACCGCTATCTCAGCGAGCAGTGGGACGATTTCATCCGCTGGACGGAGGACAAGGAGAAGGACACCTCCCTCCAACGGCTGGCGAAATACGTGGTGGAGCGGGACATCGCCTCCGCGGGGCTGCGGATGCACCTTTTGTGCGAGGCCCAGGCGGGGGACGAACTCCTGCGGGAGAAGCTGGTGCGCCGCTATGGCCAGTTCCAGCAGCTCATCAGCGAAAAAATCGCCGAGCGCACCCATATGTCCGCGGACTTTCTCACCTGGCTGCTTCTGCTGGTGTCCGACGGCATTATCGTCCAGGAGGCCATCCAAAACAGCGGGTTTGACACCCAGGCGTTCATTGCCCAGGGGGCCGAGTATCTGGCCCGGCTGAGCGGGACGGAGAAAACCGGTGGTTAGGCGCTCGCAGGCGCGAAAAAGCCTGGGAAGCGTAGTCGCTTCCCAGGCTTTTTGCGTCCTCTGTGCCGCTTCCACCTAAAAGCTGGGCGGAGACACCGCGAAAATGATGACCGCGTCCTCCGTGGAGGAATTGATCCAGCGGTGCTGGGTCAGCGGCGGGATGCGCAGCGAGTCCCCGGCGGACAGGGCGATGCAGGTGTCCTCCAGCAAAATGTTGATGGAGCCGGACACCACATAGGCCGCCTCCTCCCCCTCGTGGCCCTCCGGCATCCCCGCCGACGCCTTGTTGGGGGGGATGGTCATCAGGCAGAACTCGATCTGCCCGCTGACGTCGGGGGTCAAAAGCTCGTACTGCACCTCCCGGCCCACAAAGCCGATGATCTTTCTGGAGTCCTTGTGCACCACCAGCGCCTCCGGGCTGCTGTTCTCCTGAAAGAAACGGTAGAGCGGCGCATTCAGCACCACGGCAATGTTTTTCAGCGTGTTGATGGACGGATTGGCGGAGCCATTCTCGATCTGGCTCAGCATAGACGGCGATACGTTCGCCTTGGACGCCAGGTCCCGCAGGCCAAGCCCCGCCTCCTCCCGCATTGCCTTGATCTTCTCTCCCAGCTGAATGTCGGCCATCACAGCCACCTCCTTCTCTTGACAGGGTATCACGTGCGCCGCCTGTTTTCAAGTAAAATTTGAGCCGGGCGGCGGCAGATTCTCCTGCCCCGGACGCTCCCCGCCTCAGAGGGCGCGAGCGGCGCTTTTCGGGACCCTTGCCGCCCCGAAAGCGCCGCTCAGATGTTGTCAGGAGAGGATACCGCGCCCGCCGGCCGTCCTCAGTGCAGGAAGACCAGGCTGAGCAGGAACACGCACAAAAGCGCCGTGAGAGACTGCAAAACGCTGATGAGGGGGATGGTCTTGTAGGCCACCGAGGTGTCCATGTCCGAGGTGGTGGTCACCACCCAGAAGAAGTCGTCGTTGCCGTGGAACACCATCATGCCGCCCGCCGCGCAGGCCAGCATGGCGATGATGTGGCCCATGGGGGAGGCGAAGCCCAGAACGTCCAGCAGCGGGTAGACCATGGTGGCGGAGGTGACCATGGCGATGGTGGCCGAGCCCACGCAGGTGCGGAAGATCGCGCCGATGACGAAGGGGGCCAGGATGCCGATGGACAGCCCGGAAAAGCTGTTGGTGATGATGTCCTGGAGGGGGGATGCCTTCAGCACGCCGGAGAAGGCGCCGCCCGCACCGACAATCAGCACGATCTGGCCCGCGGTGCGCAGGGCCTCGGCCAGCACGCCGTCAAAGCCCCAGGCGGTCTTGTCCTCCGGGCAGATCTGGCGGTAGCCGATGGCGGCGATGATCAGGCCGGCCAGCAGGGCCACCGGCGGGGTGCCCAGCACATTCATCACGTCCACGGCGATGCCGGTGAGCCCGGTCATGCTCAGGATGGTCTTGAGCAGCATCAGGGCGATGGGCACGAGAATGGGGGCGAAGGCCATGAAGGTGTTGGGGAGGGGCCGGTCCGCGCCGCCCTCCTCCTCCTCAACATGGGGCAGGTAGTAATACTTCTTTCCCACGAACTTAGCCGCGAAATAGGCCACGATGGTCACCGGGATGGACACCAGGGCGCCGAACAGGATGGCGCTGCCCAGATCGGCGTTCAGGATGCCGGCGACGGCCAGCGGGCCCGGCGTGGGCGGGACGAACATGTGGGTGGCGTGCAGGCCCATGCAGGTGGCGACGGCCATGGTGGTCATGGAGATCCTGGTGTCCTTGGACAGCCGCTTGGCAATGGGGCTGAGCAGCACATAGGCGGAGTCACAGAACACCGGGATGGACACAAAGTACCCGGTGATGGCCAGGCCCAGGGCCGCGTGCTTCTCGCCCGTGACCTTCAGGATGGACTTGGCCATCTTCTCCGCCCCGCCGGATTTTTCCAGCAGCGCCCCGGTCACGGTGCCCAGGGCGATGACCAGGCCGATGTCGGCCACCGTGCCGCCCATGCCGTCGGCAAAGGCCTCCAGCATCACGTTCAGGTCCATCCCCGAGATGACCGCAAAGGTAACCGTGGTGGCGATCAGCGCAAAAAAGGGATGCAGCTTAATTTTGACGGTACACAAGATCAATACGGCGACCGCGCAGACCAGTCCGCCGACTACAAATGGTGTAGACATACGCTTCCTCCTCTTTGCTTATGCCCGCGCCGGGACAGGCCGTGCGCCGTGCCGGTCCCCGGCGGGGGAGTCTCTCTTCTCAAAGATGGGTGTTCAGGTACTCGACCCGGTTCTCCTCCGGCACCAGCCGCCCGCCGGTGGCCCAGGCGATCTGGACCGCGTTGGCCAGCCTGGCCCCGTCCAGCCCATGGGCGGCGCAGTACTCCGCGCTGTCCGCGTAATGCAGCAGCCCCACCGGGCCGGCGAAGGCGGCGCAGGAGGAGGGCTCGATCTGGATGCCCTCGGCCTGGTACAAAAGCCGCAGGTAGTCGTACAGCTTGGCGTCCGTCACGGTGAACTCGCCGGACAGCAGGTTGGTCATGATGCGGGTGACGAACCCGGAGGGGCTCGCGCAGGCCAGGCCGTCCGCATGGGTGATGCCGGAGATGCCGTAGTCATGTACGTTGCACTTCTCAAACTTCTGCGTGGCGATGCCCAGCAGCACCGACGGGCACAGCACCGGCTCGCAGAAGAAGCAGTGCACGTTGTCCTTGAAGATGCGCTTGAGGCCATAGGCCACGCCCCCCGGCGCACCGCCCACTCCGGCGGGGATGTAGACGATGAGCGGGTGCTCCTCGTCCACCGCGATCCCCTGCTCGGCGAGCTGCCCCTGCAAACGCTTTGCCGCCACGGCATAGCCCAAAAAGAGGTTGACCGACTTCTCGTCATCCACGAAGTAGCTCATGGGGTCGGCGTCCGAGTTCTTGCGCCCCTCGGCCACCGCCTTGGAGTAGTCGTCCGCGTACTCCACCACCTGCACGCCCTTGCTGCGCAGCAGGTCCTTCTTCCACTGCTTGGCGTCTGCGGACATGTGCACGATCACCTTGAAGCCCAGCGCCGCGCTCATGATGCCGATGGACAGCCCCAGGTTGCCGGTGGAACCCACCTGCACCGTGTACTGGTGGAGGAACTTCTGCATCTCCTCCCCGGCGAAAACCTCATAGGAGTCCGTCTCCGCCAGCTTTCCGCCCTCCAGCGCCAGGTCCTCGGCGTGCTTGAGCACCTCGTAGATGCCGCCCCGGGCCTTGACGGAGCCGGCGATGGCCAGGTGGCTGTCCATCTTCAGGAACAGCCCCCCCGGGATGGAGACGCCGTACTGCTCCTCCAGCTGCCTTTGCGCCTTGGGGATGTGGGTGAGCGGGGATTCAATCAGCCCGTTGGTCTGCTCCGTCTCCGGCCAGCACTTCCGGATGAACGGCGCGAACCGCGCCAGGCGCCTTTCCGCGTCCGCGATCATCTCGTCCGAGACCACCAGCTCGCAGGTGGCGCTGGTCACCGCAAAGGGCAGCAGCCAGGGGTTGATCCAGGCCGTCTCTTCCTGGCGGACCACCTCCGCGATCATTTCTTCGTTGGTTTTCATGGTTACCTCCTCCTATTTTGTTCAGTTGTATCGCACAACTGTTAACTGCGTTTAGTATAGTCAAACGTTCGTTAATTGTCAATGCGGCGATCTGTAAATTATTCCGCGCTGTTTTTGTAAGAAATGCACAAGATCAACGGGATATCTGCCGCTGACCGGCACGATTTCTGCGTTTAGAGCGTCGCCCCATCCCCGCAAAGCGGCGCTGACAAAAAATTCGTTGTACTTTTTCATCTTCTGTGGTACATTATACCAAGCGGACAAACAAATGGTAGGAGGACAGACTATGGATCACTTTGAGGAGATCGACTTGCAGGATTGCCCCTGCTGCGGCGGCGTAGGGAGCATCGAAGAGGAGGGCGGTTGGTGCCTGTATGTCCAGTGCGTGGACTGCGGCGCCCACACGGCGGAACTCTCTTATAAAAACGAGGCCGAGCGCCGGGATGCCGCCCAAAAGGCGGCGATCAACTGGAACCTCAGAAAGGTGATATCCCCTGGCCCCGGGGAGTGACGCAGGGGGCGAAAGAGAGGACCGGAGCCTTTGCCCCGGTCCTCTCTTTTGACTGAATTGGTGGTCACAGCACCTTTTCCACACGGAATATGGACTCCAACACGATAAAATTTGTGCGGAACAAGTGATTCAGGTTCCAAAAGCTGACGCCGGCAAGGCCGTACTCATTCACCAGGCCGTATTTGGCCCGGAGGCTGCGGGCGTCCTCAAACCAGACCTCGTGCTGTCTGCCGTCCCCGTCGTAGTAACGGAAGAAGGGGGACTGCGCAGTTTGATCAAACTGGATGCCCGCCCCCACCTGTCCGGCCAGCTTGACAGCGTCAATGTTGGTGAGAGAGCGTGCCGCAGAGCCCTGCACGAAGGGCAGCGTCCAGTCATAGCCGTAGTTGGGCACGCCCATAAGAATGCGATCCGCCGGTATGACCTGGGCGGCGTAGTCCAGCACCCGGCGCACCATGTTGAGGGGGGCCACCGCCATGGCCGGTCCGTATGTATAGCCCCATTCATAGGTCATGAGAACGACATAGTCCACCGTCTGGCCGTGGAAGGCATAGTCGTGGGCTGCGTACAGAAGCCCCTGCTGGCCCTCGGACAGTTTGGGCGCCAGCGCGGTCACCACAATATAACCCAGCTGGTGCATCCGCTGGGTCAGACGGCGCAGAAATTGATTGTAGCTCTCCCGGTCGAACTGATAGACGTACTCAAAGTCCACATTCACGCCGTACCAACCGCCCTGCCCCAGCAGCGCCTCCACGTTTTCCAAGAATGCGTCCTGTACGGCCTGATCGGTCAAAATGGCATGGGCGATCTGACTGGAGAAGCCTCCCGCTTCCAGCAGGTTTGTGAGGGTCAGAAGATTTGCCGTGCGGTGCCCGCCGGACAGCGCCGTATTCACGTGGAATGTGGGCGTCAGGTTTCCCGACAGATCGGAGCGGTAGGAAAAAGGGGACAGGAAGGTCAGGTAGGGCAGCGTGGCGTTCAGCGTGCTGTCCGCGGCGTCGGTCGCGTAGCCGTTGACCACGATCTCCCGCATCTGTTGGCCGTCGGCAGGAATGACCACCGTCTGCCCGGGGTAGATACGGTTGGGGTCGGCAATCTGAGGGTTTGCCGCGATGAGGTGGGGAAGGCTGACCCCGTATCGGCGGGCGATGGAGTACAGGGTGTCACCCCGGCTCACCGTGCGGCGAGTTTCCTGGCTGGGGATCACAAGGGCCTGACCCACCGAGAGTACGTCGGGGTTTTCCATCTGGTTGGCGGAGATGATGTCAGCCGCCGACGTAAAATACCGACGAGCGATTTGATGGACGGTGTCGCCGCTTTTGACTACATATAATTCCAAGGTGTTTCCCTCCTGTTGTGCCTGCCCGGATATCCCATTCTATTCCCGGCGGCGGCAAAAGGAGGCTTGCCCACGGCGGTCTTTTCCCTGCAGTCCCCTGATGTGGATAATTTTCAGGCCCTTGCCGGAAAACACCGGCAAGGGCCTGTTGTACAGGTGATCTACTCTGTGGTGTAGTTGTCGAAATAGCCCTGGATGAACACCACCGGGGTGCCCTTGTCGCCGGAGCCGGAGGTGAGATCGCACAGGGAGCCGATCAGGTCGGTGAGGCGGCGGGGGGTGGTGCCCTCCGACACCATCTGTCCCACCAGATCGCTGTCCTTCTTGTGGATGCGGTCCTTGATGGCCTCCCTCAGCGCGTCGCCGGACAGGTGGGCGAAGTCGTTGTCGGCCAGGTACTTCAGCTTCAGCTCGTTGGGCGTGCCCTCCAACCCGGCGGTGTAGGCGGGGGAGACCACCGGATCGGCCAGCTCCCAGATCTTGCCCACCGGGTCCTTGAAGGCACCGTCGCCGTAGACCATGACCTCCACGCGCTTGCCGGTTTTCTCCAGCAGCCTCTTCTGGATGGCCTCCACCAGCCCCTGGCAGTCCCGGGGGAACAGCTTCACCTGCTCCTCGGTGGACTTGTTGGAACCCAGCAGGCCGTAGTTCTCGTTATACCCGCTGCCATTGACGGGGGCGTTCAGAATCTCATCCAGGCCGAAAACCCTTTCCGCGCCGGCGGCCTTCAACAGCCGCTTGGTGCGCGCTCTGGTGTGGATGTCGCAGCACAGCACATTTTTCGTGTAAGGCAGGATGGCCCGGGGATCGTTGGCGAAGACGATTTCCACCTCGGCCCCGCAGCCCTCGATGAGTTCCTGGTAGTAGGCCACATAGTCCACACCGGTGAAGGGGTGCTTCTCATAGCCGAACAGCTCCCGGTAGCGCTCCAAGGTGAGCACATCCTTGTAGGGGTCCACCCCCTTCTCGTCCACGGCGTCCAGGCTGATGAGGTGGTTGCCCACCTCGTCGGAGGGATAGCTGAGCATGAGCACGATCTTTTTGGCCCCTTTGGCGATGCCCCGCAGGCAGATGGCAAAGCGGTTGCGGCTGAGGATGGGGAAAATCACCCCCACCGTCTCCCCGCCCAGCTTGGCCCGGACGTCGCCGGCGATCTCGTCCACGGTGGCGTAGTTACCCTGGGCCCGGGCCACGATGGCCTCCGTCATGGCCACAATGTCCCGGTCGCGCAGGGCAAAGCCCTCCTCGGCGGCGGCTTCCAGCAGGGAAGCGGTTACGATCTCCACCAGATCGTCCCCACTGCGGATGATGGGGGTGCGGATGCCCCGGGATACGGTACCGACCATACGGCTCATAAAGGAACACTCCTCATTTTGATATCATTTATGTAAGAGAAACTCCAACAGTTTTATATGATATCACGATTTTGGCCGGTTGTAAATATAATTTTATGGATCAGCGCGGCTGCTCCGAGCCCAACGGAGCGTCTTTTGGATTGATTTTACCCCCGATTTACTTTATAATGTAACTGGCCGCAGATTCCATGGCTTCTGCCGGCTGAGTCAGGAATTCCATATGGATTGCTTCTCCGCCATCTGAGTTCCCAACAGCACTCATTTTTAGCATTTATAACGAAAAAATGAGATGGAGGGTGACACGTGAATCATTACTTGGCACACATTCTGAGGGACGCCGCCGGTGTGTCTCTAGCGGAGCAAACTGTCTCCGAACACTGTCGCAGCACCGCAAAATATGCCGCGGAGGCCCTGGAGCCGGTTTCGCTGGCTGCCGGCGGTTACCTGGCGGGACTGGTTCATGACGCGGGAAAGTATACGGCAAGCTTTCAAACGTATCTGGTCAACCAGATTGGTCTGCGGGGCAGTGTGAATCACACATTTGCCGGTGTGCGCCTGCTTTTGGAACGCTTTTTTCATGCGGACGCTGAGGATTTTTCCGGTGTAGTCAGCGAACTTCTGGCATTGGCGGCCGGTGGGCATCACGGCCTGTTCGACTGTGTGGATGAGCGGCGGAAAAACGGTTTTCAGCATCGTCTAACCAAGGAAGATATCGGCTATGACGAGGCGGCAGACGCTTTTTTTCGCTCCTGTGCCGGCCGAGAAGAGCTTGATCAACGGTTTCAAGCTGCGCTGAGCGAGCTGACCCCCGTGCTGGAGCGCATCTGCTCTATGACCGGCGAGGACGCCAGCGAGGAACGTTATAACCAGGAGACGGCCTTTTACTCCGGGCTGCTCTCCCGGCTGCTGCTCTCCGCAGTGATCGAAGGGGACCGGCGGGACACGGCAGAATTCTTGAACGGCACACGGTTCCCCGCAAAACGCAGCGGAGAGGCATTGGAAAAGCTTTGGAGCGCACATTTGATCCAAATGGAGGAAAAGCTGGATCAGTTCCCTCAAAAATCCCCCATCGACCAGGCCCGACGGGCAATTTCCGACCAGTGCAGGCAAGCTGCGGAACAGCCCGGCGGCGTATTCCGCCTGAACGTGCCCACCGGCGGGGGCAAGACCCTGTCCAGCCTGCGGTTTGCTCTGGCCCACGCCCGCCGGCATCGAAAGCAGCGGATCATTTTCACCTCTCCCCTGCTCAGCATTCTGGAGCAGAACGCGGCGGTGATCCGTGAGTATATCCAAGATGACAGTCTCATCCTGGAGCACCACTCCAACCTGATACAGACAGCGGAAAACGGCCAGCGGCTGGATGAACGGGAACTCCTGACGGAAACTTGGGAGGCCCCCATCATCATCACCACCCTGGTCCAGCTTCTGAACACCCTGTTCTCCGGAAAAACCACGGCCATCCGGCGGTTCCACTCCCTGTGCGGCAGCGTCATCGTCATTGACGAGGTTCAGACCGTTCCCAGTAAAATGCTTTCCCTGTTCTCCCTGGCAGTGAACTTTTTGGCGGAGATTTGCGGGGCCACGGTGGTTCTCTGCTCCGCCACCCAGCCCTGCACAGAGCGGATCGAGCACCCGATTCATAGCCCGATCTCCGAGATCGCCCCCTATGATCCCGCTGTCTGGGACGTGTTTCGCCGGACAGATATCCAAAGCATCGGAGCCATGTCCTTGGAACAGATCGCTGCGTTTGCTCTGGAAAGACTGGACTGTGCCGACAGTCTGCTGATCGTCTGCAACAAGAAGGATCAGGCGGAACGTCTATACGGTATGCTGAAAGGCGGAGACCTTGCTCTATTTGCTCTCTCTGCCGCCATGTGTGTGTCCCACCGCAGGGATACGCTGGACAAGCTGCGCCGCGCGCTGGAACGGGGCGGTCAGAAAACCGTCTGCGTCTCCACCCAGGTCATTGAGGCGGGCGTGGACATTTCCTTTGCCTGCGTAATTCGTCTCTCCGCCGGGATGGACAGCGTGGTTCAGGCCGCCGGCCGGTGCAACCGCGGCGGCGAGGCCGGTCCGGGGGTCCTGGCACCGGTCTATCTGGTGCAATGCAAAAATGAATCGCTGTCCAGGCTGCCGGACATCCAGACGGGGCAAGGCGCGACCCTAGAGCTTCTTACGGAGTTTGCAGCTCATCCGGAGCTGTATCACAACAGGCTGGACTCCGACGAGGCGATTGGGTATTATTACCGCGCCCTTTACCGCAGGGAGCTGCGCGGGCACCATGATTACGCGCTGAAAGACCGCCCATCCCTCTTTTCTCTTCTGTCGATGAACGGCTATTGTACAGAGGATTCGCCCTACTACTTCCGCCAGGCCTTCCGATTGGCCGGGTCGCTGTTTCAGGTCTTTGAAGAGAACACCACGGACGTGGTCGTCCCCTACGGAAAAGGTGTCGAACTCATTCACGATTTATGCGGCGAAAAAGCGGGGCGGGACCCGGCCTATCTGCGTTCCCTTCTGGAGACGGCAAAGCCCTACACCGTCTCGCTGTACCAATATCAAATCGACCGCCTGAACATGGAGCACAGCCTGACCCCCCTTCAGGGCGGAGCGTTGGGACTCAGCGGGCACTACGGTGAGCAAACCGGCTTTTCCATGGGGGAATCCGATCTTGAATTTTTGTGGAGGTGATATGATGCGGCATCCAAACATTGTGGAGTTTCAGGTCACGGGGGATTATGCGCTTTTTTCCGACCCGATCATGCGCGTGGGCGGGGAGAAATGCAGCTATCAGGTGCCTACTTACGAGGCGCTGAAGGGCATCCTGTCCTCTACATACTGGAAGCCCACTCTAATCTGGTACATTGACGCGGTCCGGGTCATGAATCAGATCCAGACCGAGGTGAAGGGCATCCGGCCCATTCACTACCAGGACGGCAAAAACGATCTGTCCTACTATACTTATTTGAAAAGCTGCCGTTATCAGGTGCGGGCCCACTTTGAGTGGAACGAAAACCGCCCCGAACTTGCCGGGGACCGCAATGAGAACAAGCACCACAACATTGCGAAGCGGATGATCGAAAGGGGCGGACGCCGGGACATTTTCCTCGGCGCCAGGGAGTGCCAGGGGTATGTGGAGTCCTGTGCCTTTGGCGAGGGGGCAGGCGCCTATGACGCATTGCCGGAGTTGAGCTTTGGACTGATGTACCACGGCATCACCTATGCTGACGAGGCCTATTCCCCCGAAACCCGGGGGAAAATGACCGCCCGGTTTTGGTATCCGGTGATGAAGCGGGGCGTCATCACCTTTCCCCGCCCGGAGGACTGTACGCTCACCAAGTCCCTGCGCGAGATGGAGGTAAAGCCCTTTGGCGAACATCTGGGGAATTTCTCCGGCCTGCGGGAATTTGGGGAGGTGGAGTAATGGGGCTTTTGCAAAAGGCCGTAGAGACCTACGACGCCATGGCCCACCGGGCAGGGATCGTATATGCGGGGGAAAAGGAGCCGCTGGCGCCAATTGGCCACATCATGGCGCGGGCCCAGATTGAGATCACACTGGATCAGGACGGAAGGTTTGTCTCCGCCCGGGCTATGGGTAAGGACGCGCCGAAAATTATCATCCCGGCAACGGAGGAGTCAGCGGGCAGAACCAGCGCCCCCTGCGCCCATCCGCTGTGCGATCAGCTGGGATATGTATCCCCGCACGATGAAAAAAAGTACGCTCTCTACATGAACGCGCTGTCCCACTGGGCCAATTCCGAATACACGCACCCCAAATTGCAGCCCATCCTGGCCTATGTGCGCGGCGGCACGATTTTGTCCGATTTGTCACACGCGGAGCTGATTGCGCTGACCCCGGAAGGCGGCCCCGAGGATGAGAAGCTGATGATCTGCTGGGTTGTCAACGGCCTGGGAGAAGCGCTCAACGGCCCCTGCTGGGAGGACCGAGCGCTCATGGACGCTTTTGTCAACTACAGCGCCGCAAAGCGGAGAAACACATCGCCTTCACTGTGCATGATTACAGGTTTGATGGACGCTCCCGCCAATCAGCATCCAAAAGGGATTATCCCCATCAACGGCAACGCCAAGCTGATTTCCGCCAACGACTCCAGCGGTTTTACCTACCGGGGGCGGTTCGACGATGCGGCGCAGGCGGCAACGGTGGGCTATGCCGCCTCCCAAAAGGCCCACAGTGCGCTACGCTGGCTGGTGGCCAACCAAAGCGCCCCCTTTGGCGGGCGGACATTTCTGTGCTGGAGTCCCCAGGGTGTCCAAATTCCCAAGGTGACAGGTCCTATGGGCCGCAAAAGCGGGACCGCTCAGCGTACGGCCAACCCCAGCCAATATCAAAAGCAGCTGCGCGAGGCGCTCTCCGGCTGGAAAGAGGACCTGCCCCAGTCGGCGGGCGTGGTTATCGCCGCCTTCGACGCGGCCACCACAGGCCGGCTGGCCGTCACCTATTACAATGAGCTGCCGGCCTCGGACTTTCTGGATCGGCTCTATGTCTGGGAAAATACCTGCAAATGGGAAAATTTCTCCTATGGCATCCAGTCCCCTACGTTGTTCCAAATTGTCAGTTGGGCCTTCGGAACGCCCCGAAACGGCAAGGCGGAGCTTGACGACCGCATTCTGGGTCAGCAGATGCAGCGGCTGATGTCCTGCCGGGTGGACAAAGCGCCATTCCCTCTGGATGTGGAGCGGGCCCTGGTGGAAAAAGCCTCCTATCTCCTGCTCTATGAGGGAGAGAACCGCCAAAAGCTGCTGTTCACGGCCTGCGCGGCCATTCGGAAATACCATTATGACACTTCGAAGGAGGAGTGGGATATGGCTTTAGACAAAAACTGTTCCGACCGAAGCTATTTGTTTGGCCGTCTGCTGGCCGTCGCGGACGCGGTGGAAGGCAGCGCCTACACCGGCGAGGACCGGCGGGAGACCAACGCCCTGCGAATGCAGAAGGCATTTGCTCTGCGGCCTATGGCCGCCTGGCGGCTTTTGGAGGAAAAGCTGGAGCCCTACTATAAACAGCTCAATCCCGGCCTGCGCCAGTACTATCGAAAGTTGACACAGGAGATTGTGGACAAGCTGTCCGCCTCAGACGGCAGCCTGAACCAGAAGCTGGATGATATCTATTTGTTGGGCTACTACCACCAGCGGGCCTACCGCACCGAGAGAGCTGACAAACCCGAGACAGAGGAATAAGGAGGAGTATGAATATGGGCATTTTGCAAAACAAGATCGATTTTGTGGCTTTTGTCGCCGTCACCATGGCAAATCCCAACGGCGACCCCCTCAACGGCAACAGTCCCCGCACCGACTACGCCGGCCTAGGGGAGATCAGCGATGTGTGCATCAAGCGCAAGCTGCGCAACCGGATGCAGGACTTGGAACAGACCGTGTTTGTCCAATCCGCCGACCGGTGTGACGACGGGTACGGCAGCCTTAGTGAGCGGGCCACCGCCGTTTTGGGAAAAGCAAAGGAATTTAAGGACTCGGACGCCTATGCTCAAAAAGCCTGCCAGGCCTGGCTGGATGTGCGCTCCTTCGGCCAAGTATTCGCATTTAAAGATACGAAGGGCATGTCCATCGGTGTGCGCGGCCCGGTCTCTATCCACCAGGGCGTCAGCGTCTCCCCTGTGCAGGTGGAGGATATGCAGATCACCAAGAGTGTAAACGGCGAGAGCGGCGACAAAGGCCGCACCTCTGACACCATGGGAATGAAGCACTTTATCCGCTTTGGGCTCTACAAAATTAAAGGTTCCATCAACGTCCAGCTGGCGGAAAAAACCGGTTTTACCGAGGAGGACGCCGATATTTTGAAGGAGTGCCTGCGCACCCTCTTTGCCAACGACGCCTCCTCCGCCCGGCCTGAGGGGTCCATGGAGGTGGTCAAGCTCTATTGGTTCCGCCACAACTGCAAAGACGGTCAGTATTCCTCCGCCAAGGTCCACCGCTCGGTTCGAGCCGAACTGGCCGCTTCCGACGCCCTCCCGGCCTGCGCAGAGGACTACAAGATCACATTGGAACCTTTGGCCGGACTGGAGCCGGAGATTCTGGATGGAATTTAAGGAGGAAGAGTATCTCCAGCTGTCCGGCTTGCAGCACTTCGCCTTCTGCCGCCGCCAGTGGGCGCTGATCCACATTGAGGACCAATGGGCGGAGAACTACCGCACGGTGGACGGCCGTCTCATGCACGAGCGCGTCCACGACCAGGAGTTTCGAGAGAGCCGGGGCGACCGGCTGACCGTCAGGGGGCTGGCCATCCATTCGGCGCAGTTGGGCGTTTCCGGCCAGTGCGACGCGGTGGAGTTTTTCAAAGACCCCGACGGAATTTCGCTTCGGGACCGGGATGGGCTGTGGCGGCCCTACCCGGTGGAGTACAAGCGGGGCAGGCCCAAGGAACACGGCGCGGACGAGCTTCAGCTGTGCGCCCAGGCCATGTGCCTGGAGGAGATGCTCTGCTGCGCCGTCCCGGAGGGAGCGCTCTACTACGGGGAACCCCGCCGCCGGACGGTGGTCTCCTTTACGCCCGAACTGCGCGGACAGGTCCGGGACAGCCTGGCGGAGATGCATGAGCTGTATAAAAGGCGCTATACCCCCAAGGTGAAGCCGTCCAAGGCCTGTAACGCCTGCTCCTTGAAGGAACTGTGCCTGCCGAAGCTGATGGGCCGCAAAACAGTCGCGGACTATTTGGCCGCCGCCATGGAGGAGTCGAAATGAAACGCCTGCTCAACACCCTTTACGTCCTCTCGGATGATATTTACCTGTCTTTGGATGGGGAAAACGTGGTGGCCAGCCGGGACAAGCAGGCGACAGCCCGCTATCCCCTGCACACGCTGCAGAACATTGTTACCTTTTCCTACCCCGGGGCCTCTCCCGCCCTGATGGGGGCCTGTGCTCAGCGCCAAATCGGCTTGGCCTTCTGCACACCCGGAGGAAGATTCCTGGCCCGGGTAAGCGGGGAAGGAAACGGAAATGTTCTGCTCCGAAGGACCCAATACCGTGCCGCAGACGACCCCGCCCAATACTGTCAAATCAGCCGCGTCATGATCTTCGGCAAGCTGTTCAACGCCCGCTGGAGCATAGAGCGCACCCGCCGGGATCACGCTCTGCGGGTGGACGGCGAAAAGCTGACCGCCGCGTCACAGCAACTTTACGGGCTGCTGTCCCAGGTCAAAGAAATCACTTCTCCGGAGGAGCTGCGCGGCTTGGAGGGAGTGGGGGCTTCCGCCTATTTCGGCGTTTTTAATGAAATGATTTTGGGCGACCAAGAGACCTTCTCCTTCCACGGCCGCAGCCGCCGCCCGCCGCTGGACGCCGTCAATGCCATGCTCTCCTTTGCGTACAGCCTTTTGGCCCATGACTGCGCCTCCGCGCTGGAAAGTGTGGGACTGGATTCTTATGTCGGGTTCTTACACCGAGACCGCCCAGGCCGAGCCTCTTTAGCTCTGGATCTGATGGAAGAATTGCGGCCCTGCATGGCGGACCGCTTTGTACTCACGCTCATTAACAGCCGCCACATCAAGCCGTCGGACTTTCTGTACATGGAGAGCGGCGCCGTGCTGCTGACGGACGACGGTCGGAAAGCCTTCCTGAAGCATTGGCAGGAAAAGAAAAAGGAGATGCTGACCCACCCTTATCTGGGTGAAAAGCTCCCATGGGGGATGATCCCCTATATCCAGGCGCTCCTGTTGGCACGGCATCTCCGGGGTGACTTGGATGCCTATCCGCCTTTCTTATGGAAGTGATATCATGTTAGTTTTAATTACCTATGACGTGAACACCGAAGATGCGGCCGGCCGCCGGCGTCTGCGGCAGATCGCAAAGCAATGCGTCAATTATGGCCAGCGCGTGCAAAACTCCGTCTTTGAGTGTCTGCTGGACGCGGCCCAGTGCCGCAGCCTGCAAGCAAAGCTGTGCAAAATCATGGACCCAGAAAAAGACAGCCTGCGATTTTACTACTTGGGAAACCGCTATGAAAATAAGATTGAGCATTTTGGCATAAAGGCATCATACGATCCGGAGGACGTTTTGATGATTTAGGTGCGAGGCATAAGCGAACAGAAAATCGCCATAGGTTCGCACCGAATTTTACGGCATTTTTATATGAGAAATCAATCTGGTTCTCAAATCGGAGCGCAATCAGGAAGGCCGTGCTTGTAGTAATTGCTTATCTTTTTGAAGAATATAGTCAAAGTTTTTGGTTGCTTTTGCTGTCGCCCCCCATGCGGGGGGCGTGGATTGAAATCGGCATGGTCAACAATGTCGATGAGGGCAATATGTCGCCCCCCATGCGGGGGGCGTGGATTGAAATTCTAAGAAGGACACACTGGACAAGCTGGGTCCTGGTCGCCCCCCATGCGGGGGGCGTGGATTGAAATGACGTAGATCAAGCTGTGAGCTACCTTTTGGGAAAGTCGCCCCCCATGCGGGGGGCGTGGATTGAAATCGGTGAAACAGCAATTGATTGTATCGAAAACACGTCGCCCCCCATTAGGGGGGCGTGGATTGTAATTAAGAAATCCGA
>CATLHC010000041.1 GCA_949948775.1 uncultured Oscillospiraceae bacterium | reverse complement strand
TGCTCCAGGGGGGGAGTCCAGTCGTAGACGGTGGGCAGACGGTTTCCCTGCTGGTCCAGCAGGTTCCAGTGGTCGGTGACGCAGATCTCACGCACGCCCGCAGCCATGGCGGCTTTGGCCTGCTGGGCCAGGGCGGCGGGGGAGTCGGAGGAGCAGCGGGTGTGAAAATGATAATCGGAGAGATACATGGGGAATTCCACTTCCTTGATCGTTCGTATACCGCTTAGGGCGGCGCTTTGCGGATAGTATACCACAAAAGTGCCGCCGCGTACAAGAAAAGAACGGGAGGCGCCCAAAACCGGCGGTAAGACGGCGTGAGGTCCCGCCGCCGCATTGACAGAAAAATGGCGGCATGCTATAATAACATGTCATAATTTGTTCGCAGCTTTGAGGGCTGGCGCAGGGGGGAAGGCCCATGAGGGCAAAAAGGAATCGGTTCAGCTGGCTTGGCCTGGCGGCTGCCGCGCTGGCGGCGTGCCTGGCGGGCTGGATGCTGCTCAACCTGATCGTGGATCCCTTCGGCGTGTTCGGCGACCGGGTGCTGGGCTGGTGGTCTTACGACATGTCGTTCAATTCCCGGACTGCCAAATTTTCCTACCTGGAGCAGCACCATGAGGAATTTGACTCCTATGTGATCGGCGGGCCCTCCGCCGGCGCCTGGTCCACTGAGACGCTGGACCGGTATTTTGACGGACACTTCTACAATCTGGCCCTGAGCGGCAACGATATGCGGGATGTTGAGCAGTATGCCCGTTGGCTGGTGGGCCATTATGAGGTGAAAAACCTGGTGCTCAGCGTGACGGTGGACAACGCCCGAGCCCATGCCGGGGACGACCGGGCCATCACCGAAGCCATGCCCTGCCAGCTGGACGGCAGCTCCTCCCTGGCCTATTATATCCGCTATTTGTTTGCCAAGTCCCATTATGGCCTGAACAAGCTCATGTGCCTGGGCTCGGACAGCATCGTGCCCAGCTTCTCCGACAGGTTCGACGCCGCCACCGGGGCCATCGACTATTCGGACCGGGATGTGGAGGCCATCGGCGCGGGCAGCCTGGAGGATTATCTGGAAAGCAACCCAGAGTTTACTGATCTGCCCGCCTCCACGCCGCTGCTGTGGCAGCAGGAGTGTATCTCCAGCGTGGCCGCCATCCGGGACCTGTGCGAAGAGGCGGGGGTGAACCTGGTGGTGGTGGCCGCGCCGGTCTATTATGACTACCTGTCCCGCTTTTCCCGGAAAGAGGTGGAGGAGTTCTTTTCCGCCCTGGCCCGGGTGACCCCCTATTGGGATTTTACCTCCAGCTCACTGAGCCGGGACCCACGGTATTTTTACGACCCGGCCAGCTTCCGCAGCCATGTGGGGGAGATGATGCTGGCCCGTATATTCGATGACGGCTCGGTGTACCGGCCCAGAGACTTCGGCGTGTACTGTACGGCGGACAGCGGCCCGGCCCGGCTGTGGGATGTGGAGGAACCGGACCGGACGGGGTACACCATGGAGCTGCCCATTTTGATGTATCACCATCTGTCGGAGGAGACGGTGTCCGGAGATACCCTGGAGGAACATCTGGCGGCGCTGAGCGAGGCGGGCTACACCTCCGTCACTCTGGCCGATCTGCGCTCCTATGTGGAGCAGGGGCGGGAGCTGCCGGACCGGCCGGTGCTCATCACCTTTGACGACGGCTATCTGAGCAATCTGGAGATCGGCCTGCCTCTACTGGAGAAATACGGGATGAAAGCCACCATTTATGTCATCGGCTGCTCCATGGGCAAGGACACCTATAAGGACACCGGCGAGCCCATGACCCCCCATTTCACCGCAGAGCAGGCCGGGGAGATGGAGGCGGGGGGTCTGATCACCATCGGCAGCCACGGCTATGATATCCATGAGGTGAAGGGGCGGGACCCGGAACCCATCCGCCACGGCGTGCTCCAGAAGGAGGGCGAGAGCGAGGCGGACTACGCGGCCTTCCTCCAGGGAGACTGCGCTCGGTTTAACGAGGTGATGGAGCCCGTCCTGGGCCGCCGTGCGGATATCCTGGCCTATCCCTACGGCCAGTGCTCCGTGCTCGGCGAGATTCTGCTGGCCAGGGAGGGCGTCTACGCCACTGTCACCACCACGCCTGGGATGAACACGCTGGTGAAGGGCCTGCCCCAGACCCTGCGGGCCATGAACCGCTACGACGTGGAGGCCATGGACCTGACGGGGGAGGAGCTGACGGCCCTGCTGGCGGGTGAATAAGCGCATATGGAAGCCCCGCGCCGGAGAGCGCGGGGCTTTGTCACCGGCTGCGGGGGACGGATATTTCGCTTTTTACCGGTTTTCTCCAAGCCGTCCTTGCCAAAAATTGTCCGCTGTGGTATGTTAATAGCGTAGAATTTGGAGGGTGGCTCAAACACCATCCTATCCCTTAAAAATCAAAAATGAGGTGAGAGCGATGTCTGACTGTACGCAGCTGTTGACCGCCTTGAAAAACGGCGCCCATGACCAGGCTCTGGTGGCCCTCTACGCTTTGGACGGCGGCGCCCAGCGGCTGGGCGAGGCCCGTGATCGGGCTGTCCGCACGGTGGAGGTCTTTGCCGAGCGCTATGGGGCGCAGGCCCAGGGTCCGGCCCTATTTTCCGGGCCCGGCCGCACGGAGATCGGCGGCAACCACACCGACCACCAGCACGGCCATGTCCTATGCGGCAGCGTGGACCTGGACATGCTGGCCTGCGCCGCCCCCAACGGTACAAGGCTGGCGCGCATCCGGTCCGAGGGCTACCCCGAGCTGGAGGTAGACCTGGATGACCTGACGCCCAAAAAGGAGGAGGAGAACACCTCCGCCGCTCTGGTGCGGGGGGTGGCGGCCAAGATCAGGGAGATGGGGTATGCCCTGTCCGGGTTTGACGCCTGCGCCAACTCCACCGTGCTGTCCGGGTCCGGATTGTCCTCCTCCGCCGCCTACGAGACTCTGGTGGGCAACATCTTCAACCACTTCTGCTGCGGCGACAAGCTGGACCCGGTGACCATCGCCAAGATCGGCCAGTACGCCGAAAACGTCTACTTCGGCAAGCCCTGCGGCCTGATGGACCAGATGGGCTCGTCGGTGGGGGCCTGCGTGGCCATCGACTTCAACGACCCCAGCGACCCGGTGGTGGAGCGGGTGGATTACGACTTCACCAAGTCCGGCCACACCCTTTGCATCGTGGACACCTGCTTCAGCCACGGCGATTTGACGGACGACTACGCCGCCGTCACCCGGGAGATGGGGGCGGTGGCCGCGTACTTTGGCAAAAAGGTGCTGCGGGACGTGCCGGAGCAGCACTTCCGGGCCGCCGTCTCCGCCCTGCGGCGGGAGTGCGGCGACCGGGCGGTGCTGCGCTCCCTGCACTTCTATGACGACGACCGCCGGGCGGCCCAGGAGGCCCAGGCCCTGAAGGCCGGGGATTTCAGCCGGTTCCTGAAGTTGGTAAACGCCTCCGGCAAGTCCTCCTCGCTCCTCCTGCAAAACACCTGGTCCATCTCCGACCCGCGCCAGCAGGCCATCCCGCTGTGCCTGGCCGTGGCAGAGGAGCTGTTGGACGGCACCGGGGCCGTCCGGGTCCACGGCGGCGGCTTTGCGGGCACCATCCAGGCGTGGGTGCCGGAGGACAGGCTGTCCCTGTTCCAGTCCGGCATGGAGGCCCTGCTGGGCCAGGGCAAGTGCCACGTGCTCCACATACGGCCCCAGGGTGGGACTGTGGTGGCCGAGTAAACGGGGGAGGGATGATACATGATTGACAACGCTGTTTCCAAGCTGGTCGCCTACGCCCTACAGACGGGCCTGATCCAGCCCTGCGAGAAGGACTGGGCCGTGAATACCATTCTGGATGTTCTGAAGCTCGACAGCTATGCCGACCCCGGCCGGGACTGGGGCCAGGTGGAGCTGGCCCCAGTGCTGGAGGAGCTGCTGGACGACGCCTACCAGCGGGGCGTGCTCACCGAAAACTCCGTGGTCTACCGGGACCTGTTCGACACCGAACTCATGGGGCGGCTCACCCCCCGCCCGGCCCAGGTCATTGAGAAATTTCAGGCGTTGTACCGGGAGGACCCGAAGAAAGCCACTGACTGGTACTACACATTCAGCCAGGACACCAACTACATCCGCCGGGACCGAATTGCCAAGGACATCCAGTGGAAGGCGCCCACCCAGTACGGCGAGCTGGACGTGACCATCAACCTGTCCAAGCCGGAGAAGGACCCCAAGGCCATCGCGGCGGCCAAAAACCTGCCCGCCTCCGCCTACCCCCGGTGCCAGCTGTGCGCCGAGAACGAGGGCTACGCGGGCCGGGTGAACCATCCCGCCCGGCAGAACCACCGTATCGTGCCCATCACCATCAACGGCTCCCCCTGGTTTTTGCAGTACTCCCCCTATGTGTACTACAACGAGCACTGCATCTGCCTGAACAGCGCTCACGTGCCCATGAAAATTGATAGGGCCTGTTTTGGCAAGCTGCTGGACTTTGTGGGCCAGTTCCCCCACTACTTTGTGGGCTCCAACGCGGACCTGCCCATCGTGGGAGGCTCCATCCTGGCCCACGACCACTTCCAGGGCGGGCGGTACGAGTTCGCCATGGCGAAAGCGCCGGTGGAGACCCCCTTCACCTTCCCCGGTTACGAGGATGTGGAGGCGGGCATCGTGAAATGGCCCATGTCGGTGGTGCGCCTGGCCTGCGAGAAGCCGGACCGGCTGGTGGAGCTGGCGGACCGCATTCTCACCGCCTGGCGGGGCTACACCGACGAGGAGGCGTTCATCTACGCCGAGACCGACGGCGAACCCCACAACACCATCACCCCCATCGCCCGGAAGCGGGGGGATAAATTCGAGCTGGACTTGGTGCTGCGCAACAACATCACCACGAAAGAGCACCCCCTGGGCGTCTACCACCCCCACGCCCAGCTGCACCACATCAAGAAGGAGAACATCGGACTCATTGAGGTGATGGGGCTGGCGGTGCTCCCGGCGCGGCTCAAGGAGGAGCTGGCCGCGGTGGCGGACGGCCTGGCCAAGGGGGCGGACCTGCGCGCCGATGAGCTGACGGAAAAACACGCCGATTGGGCGGAGGCGTTTGCCAAAAACTATGAGATCACCTCGGACAACGCCCTGGACATCGTCAAGGCGGAGACGGGCAAGGTGTTCGCCCAGGTGCTGGAGCACTGCGGCGTCTATGCCCGCACCCCTGAGGGCAAGGAGCGCTTCCTGAAGTTCCTGGGCACGATATAAAAAGAGACCACCCCCGGCTGGACCGGGGGTGGCTTTTTATTTCCACAGATCGTCGGGGTAGAGCCCCTGGGCCGTCATCCGGGCGATGGCGGCGGACACAGCGGGCTTGTCCTCCTGATAGGTGACGCCGTACCACCTGTCGCCGGAGGACAGGGCCCGCACAGAGGCCGCGCGCTCCTCGATGAGCCGGCCCACCAGAGTGGGAAGCAGGTACTCCCCCTTCATGGGGTTTGACCGCAGGGCGCTGTCCAGGAAATCGGGGAAGCGCTCCCTGGCCTGGTCCAGCAAGGTGGGGGTGAAGCCCCAGAAGTTCATGGACACCATGGTGTCCCCCGGCAGCTGGGTCCAGGTCTGGCCGCCGTCCTCGGTGAACCGGGGGGGAGGCCCCTTTTCGATGTGCAGGCGCTCCACGATGCCGGTGAGCAGGCCGTCCGCCCCCACCTGGCACACCCCCCGGGCCACGTGGCCATAGTCGGTGACGGTGTTCTCCAGGCGGTAGGCCACCATGGCGTACTCATTCCCGTCAGGGTGGTCCAGCAGATAGTCGTAGATCACCTGAAACGCCGAGGGCCCATAGTAGTCGTCGGCGTTGATGATGGCGAAGGGCCCGTCGATCAGGGGCTGGGCCGCCAGCGCCGCCTGGGCGGTACCCCAGGGCTTGGTGCGCCCCTCCGGGATGGAATAGCCCGCGGGCAGGTCATCCATGCGCTGGAAGGCGTAGCGCACGTCCATGTGGGGCTCGATGCGGGAGCCCACGCGCTGCTTGAAATCCGCCTCGATCTCGTCCTTAATGACGAAGATCACCGTCTCGAACCCGGCCCGCCGGGCGTCGTAGATGGAGTAATCCAAAATGACCTGTCCGTGGCCGCCCACAGGGTCCATCTGCTTGAGGCCGCCGTACCGGCTGCCCATGCCCGCGGCCATGATGACCAATACCGGCTTTTTCATGGGGTGTACCTCCTTTTGGGGCGGAAAGGCCCCCGATCAAATGGTGAACTGGACGGCGCAGAACGCCCCGTAGATGAGCGGCAGGGCCACGCCCTGGATGCGGCTGAGCCTGCCCCGGCGCAGGGCGGGCAGGGTGAGAAGGGCCATGACCAGGAACATCACCGGGATGTCCAGCACCAGCGAGGCGTTGCAGCCCGCGATGGTGGAGTTCTGGGGGATGGAGAAGGGGGCCAGAGCCACCGACACCCCGGACACCAGCACCAGATTAAAGAGGTTGGCGCCGATGATATTGCCCAGGGACAGGGCCCCGTGGCCCTTGATGAGGGAGGTGACGGCGGTGACCAGCTCGGGCAGGGAGGTGCCCAGGGCCACGAAGGTGAGGGCGATCACCGACTCGGGCACGCCCATCGCCTTGGCGATGAGGGTGCCGTTGTCCACCAGAAGGTTGGCCCCCACGGCGATGAGGGCCGCGCCCACCACGATCATGACGACGTCCTTGAGCATGGAACTTTCTTCCGTTTGAGGTTCGGCAGCGGCGCGGGGCTTAGAGCTGGAATTCGACTTCATCTGCCACACGGTGGCGGTCATATAGACCACGAACATGGCCAGGAGGATAAAGCCGGAGACTTGGCTGAAATAGCCGGTGGTATAGGCGATACCGGCATAGGTGGCGGCGGCGGTGAAGAAAAAGGCCACCGGCAGGCGCAGGGACTTGGGGTCCACCTTCCCCGGCTTGACGGCCACCGTGATGGCGGCGATGAGGGCGGTATTGCAAATCACCGAGCCGATGGCGTTGCCGTAGGCGATCTCACCGTGGCCGCTGAGGGCGGAGGTGGTGGACACCATCACCTCGGGCAGCGTGGTGCCGATGGACACCACCGTAGCGCCGATGAGCAGCTCGGGCAAGCCGAACCGGCGAGCGATGCCGGTGGCGCCGTCCACGAACCAGTCGCCCCCTTTGATGAGAAAGACCAGCCCAACGGCAAATAAAAGAATTGGGACGATCATGTGTATACCTCCCAGGACCCCGGCGTGCCCGGTCGGGGCCGGCGCTGATGCAGGCAAATTAAACCAGCTATAGTTTAACCGTTTTTCGGTGGGTTTGTCAATGCCTGGCGGATGAATAAAGGTTTCAAAGCTGTGTCTGCCGCCGCGAAAGCCGCAGAATTGTGAAAAGGGCCACAATTGATCGGCTCCTTTTCGCGGTTTTTTGGTAAAGCGGAGCTTGACAATTGGGGGGAATGTGTCTATGATATTTTGAAAATCAAAAGATTTGATATTCAAAATATTTGAGAATCAAATGATCTTGTGAGGAGTGTTTGATATGATACGCATCATTACCGACGGCACCAGTGATATGACCGCCCAGCGGGCGGCGGAATTGGACGTCCACGTCATGCCCATGCGGGTGTTTTTTGGCCAGAAGAGTTTTGTGGACGGGGTGGACATCACCCGGGAGGAGTTTTTCGCCCGGCTGACCTCCAGCGATGAGCTGCCCACCACTTCCCAGCTCAATCCGGACGACTTCCTGGAGGTGTTCCAGAAATACGTGGACCGGGGGGACGAGATCGTGGGCATCTTTCTGTCCACCGAGCTGAGCGGTACCTGTCAGTCCGCCTGCATCGCCCGGGACATGGTGGAGGGCGGGGAGATTCACATTGTGAATTCCCGCACCGTCACCTTCGGTCTGGCCCTGCTGGTGGAGGAGGCGGTCCGAATGCGGGACCGGGGTCTGTCCGCTGTGGAGATCGCCGCCGAGGTGGAAAAGCTGGCCCGGCGTACCCATCTGTTGGCCATTGTGGACACCCTGACCTACTTAAAAAAGGGCGGGCGCATTTCCGCCGCCACCGCCGCCGTGGGCGGCCTGCTGGGCATTAAGCCCATCGTAGGGGTGGACAGCCGGGGCACGGTGGAGGCACTGGGCAAAGCCCGCTCCATCCCCTCCGGCCTGGAGTGGATCGCCCGGCACATCCGGCAGACTCCGGCGGACCCCACCCGGCCAGTGGCCTACGGCCACTCCAACTCCCCCGAGCGGGTGCCCCTGTGCATGGAGGCGCTGAAGGACGTGCTGCCCCAGAGCCGGCCTCCGCTGATGGGTTCCATCGGCGCGGTCATCGGCACCCATGTGGGTCCCGGCGCGGTGGGCGTGGCCTACATCGCGGCGGAGTGAGGAGCGCGCCATGAAAAACGGCCGCTATCAAGAGGAGCTGAACGCCTTTTTGGTGGAGGTGTTCAACGACATCCTGAAGGCAGAGGAGATCTATGTCGCCGAGCGCTGCACCGACCTGTCCGTGCGGGAGATGCACATCATCGAGGAGGTGTGCCGGGCGGTGGACCAGGGGCGGGACAATCGCTCCTCCGCCATCGCCGCCGCCCAGCATGTGACGGCGGGCACCCTCACCGTGGCGGTGAACCAGCTGGAGGCCAAGGGCTACCTGGAGCGGGTGCGGGACGGCGGCGACAAGCGCTCCGTCCGGCTCCACCCCACCCAAAAGGGGCGGGAGGCCGACGGCCGCCACGCCGATTTCCACCGGGAACTGGTGGAGGCCACGGTGGAGACGCTGACGGAAGAGGAGACGGGCGTGCTGGCCCGGGGGCTGGGCGGGATCGCCGCATTCATCCGGAAGAAGTACCTGGAATAAACGCAAAGAACCGGGGCTTTTGGCCCCGGCTCTTTTTTGAGGATGGAGGATAGAATGAAAAAGAAAGGATATCTCTTGCAAGGATTAGAATAAGGGAAAGTCATTACGAAAGTTCGGCCCTAAGTATTACAAAAGTATTAAATCTTGACCGCGGACTCGGCCTCCAGCTCTACAGCCAGGCCGTTGACCTCCACACCCTCCCCGGCGGGGATGAGCAGGTACTTGCGCCCCTCCAGCACCCGGGCTTCCACCTGGCCGGACAGCTCCGGCTTGACGGTGATGGTGATCTCCCCGGCCTTGATCTGGAAGCGTTTGCTGTCGATGAGGTTGGCCGGGTCCATGGCCGCGTCCTCCCCCAGCCGCTGTGTGCAGTAGTCCTGGAAGGAGGCCACCCGCTCCTCCTCAATGCCGCATTCCCGCAGCATCCCGCCCACGTCTGCCGCCGTGACGGTGAGGGGATCCGGGCTCTGGCTCTCCTTGTGCAGCTCCATGCGCTCCCGCAGCTGTTCGTGGACGGCCTGGACCAGTTCCATGCTGCACTCCACCCCCAGGGCGTCGGACAGGGCGGACTCGAAGGCCTCCTTCTGCTCCGGGGCGGACATGGGGGCGGGCAGGCCGAACACCCCCTCAATAAACTCGCCGTGAACGAACTCCGGCTTGTGAATGTAGTAGAGGGCGCTGTACAGGTTGGCGGCCCGGTCATCGAAGGCGGGGAAGAGAAAGCCCAGCTCCGGCGCCGCGGCCAGCTGACCGGCGGTTTTCATGTGCAGCACGTTGTCCGCCGGCAGGTAGCCCAGACCCGGCTTGCCCTCCCGCATGGGGCAGACGGCGCACACGATATAGGAGAACACCGTGTCGGAGGAGTCGTCCAGCAGCTCGTCGTTTTTGGATTTGAAGGGCACGTCGTAGGTGTCGTGGGCCAGCAGGATGAGGTAGCTGTCATCCCCCATGTCCACGCTCTGGATGACCTTTTCATAGAACGCCCGGCGCAGCTCCCGATCCTTCAGCTTGGAGCTTCGCAGGTCCTGGAGCAGCTTGTGGTCCGCCCCTTCCGCCACCTGCTGGGTGGAAAAGCCCAGATCCAGGAGATTGCGGCCCAAGGAGCCTGACAGGGCCTTTTTCAGCAGGTTCAGAATGCCCGACCCGTCGTCCTCGCTGAGCAGGGCCAGGGACTGGTCCACCTCGCCGATGATCTCCTTTGTGGCGCCCACATAGCAGCCGTAGATGTGGCTGACGGCGTTTTTGCCCGGGCGGAAGCGGCGGCGCAGCTCGCCCACCTCTTTCATATTCATGGGATATCCCTCGCTTGTCGTAGATTGCCCGTCCTCCGGGCGCTGAAAAGTATCATACCACAGCGAAGCGGATTTGTCACGGGCTTTTGGGACGGGCCGGTTGCTGTTGCAATTTTTCCCCGCTTACTGTATAATGAGTCCAAACCGCCGCAGGCGGAGGACGGGGCGCGCAGCCCCTGGGAGAAGGAGGTCTTACTATGGAATATGACCGCGCGCGGCTCAAGCGGGACGTCAAGCTGTCCATGAAGCGCAGCGGCTGCATGATGGTGACGCTGCTGTTCACCGTGGTGGTATCGGCGGGCGCCTGGCTCATCAACACGGTGCTGGGCTGGCTGACCCCCGGAGACTTGGGTTTGTCCACCATGATTTCATTCCAGCTCCAGGCGGGCCGCGAGCTGGAGGAGGCGGTGGAGCAGGCCATCCTCAAGCTGTTGAGCCTGGGTCCTGGGCCGCTGGTCAGCGTGATTACGGTGGGCATGGTGACATCCATCCTGGTGGCCCTGTGGCAGAGCGCCATGAACGTGGGCTATAAGGGCTGGTGTCTGGGCATGGTCCGCAGTGAAAACCCGCCCATCGGCAAAATTTTCGCCGCCCTGCCCCGCATTGGCGCGGTGCTGGTGACCCGGTTCCTCACGGGGCTGTTTGAGCTGCTGTGGTCGCTGCTGGTGGGCTTGGGCTATATCGTGGCGGTGGTGGTCATCGCCGTGATCGGCACGGCCACCGAGCTGGTGGGCCTGACGATCGTTCTCCTGCTGGCGGCCTTTGTGGGCTTTGTGCTGGCGGCTATCTGGGTGACCATGCGCTACGCCCTGGTGGACTACGTGCTGCTGGACAAAGGATTGTCCGGAATGGACGCTATCCGGGAGAGCAAACGGCTGATGAAGGGCAATATCGGCAGGGGCTGGGTGCTCCAGGTGTCCTTTTTCGGCTGGTATCTGCTGATGATTGTCATTGTCTACGCGGGAATCATGGTGGCGCTGATGGCCATGGTGTCCCAGTTTTCCGCGTCCAGCACAGGTGGGCTGATCGCCGCTTCCGGCTTCGCGTTGGTACTTATCGCCGTGGTGGTCATCGCGGCTACGGTGCTGCAGTTGTGGCTCCAGCCCTACACCACCGGCGCCATGGCCAGGTTCTACGACTGGACCAACGGCAGGCTGGACGGCCTCCACAGCGGGCCCGGCTTCGGCGGCCCCGGCGGCTGGGGCGGTCCCACCGACTACACCTGGAACTCCGGAAGCTCCGGTCCGGGGACGGGGTCCGGTTCCGGCGGCGGTCTCCCGCCTCCGCCTCCCAAGCCCCCCAGGGACGATCCCTGGAATTGAGCGGGTAAACCCCAAGGGCGGGGACGGGTTTCCGCCCCCGCCCTTACTCAGAAAAAGGAGCGATCACCCATGAGTAAACTGCAAATGAAAACCCCCCTGGTGGAGATGGACGGGGACGAGATGACCCGCATCCTCTGGCAGCAGATCAAGGAGGAGCTGCTGGAGCCGTATATCGATCTCAAGACCGAGTACTACGACCTGGGCCTGCCCGAGCGGGAGCGCACAAAGGACCAGGTGACCATCGACGCGGCCCAGGCCAACAAAAAATACGGCGTGGCGGTGAAGTGCGCCACCATCACCCCCAACCAGCAGCGGGTGGAGGAGTACAAGCTGTCCCAGATGTGGAAGTCCCCCAACGGCACCATCCGGGCCATCCTGGACGGCACCGTGTTCCGCGCCCCCATCATGGTGAAGGGCTTAAACCCGGTGGTGAAGAACTGGAAGGCCCCCATCACCATCGCCCGCCACGCCTTCGGCGACGTGTACAAGGCCGCGGAGCTCAAGGTCCCCGGCCCGGGCACGGCGGAGCTGGTGTTCACCGGCGCGGACGGGAAGGAGACCCGTCAGGTCATCAACAAGTTCGACGGCCCCGGCGTGCTCCAGGGGCAGTTCAATTTGGAGTCGTCCATCACCTCCTTCGCCCACTCCTGCTTCCAGTTCGCCCTGGATACGAAACAGGACCTGTGGTTCTCCACCAAGGACACCATCTCCAAGCAGTACGATCATACCTTTAAAGACATCTTCGCCGAGGTCTATGAGGCGCGGTACAGGGAGAAGTTTGAGCAGGCGGGGATCACCTACTTCTACACCCTCATTGACGACGCGGTGGCCCGGGTCATCCGCTCCAAGGGGGGCTTCATCTGGGCCTGCAAGAACTACGACGGCGATGTGATGAGCGACATGGTGTCCACCGCCTTCGGCTCCCTGGCCATGATGACCTCGGTGCTGGTGTCCCCCGACGGTAACTACGAGTACGAGGCCGCCCACGGCACCGTCACCCAGCACTACTACCGCCACCTGAAGGGGGAGCAGGTGTCCACCAACCCCATGGCCACCCTGTTCGCCTGGACGGGGGCGCTGGCAAAACGTGGGGAGCTGGACGGTCTGCCCGAGTTGTCCGCCTTTGCCCGCAGGCTGGAAAAGGCGTCCATCGACACCATCGAGAGCGGCGTCATGACCGGTGACCTGGTGGGATTGTGGGAGGGCGAGGCCAAAGCCCAAAAGGTGACCGGGTTGGAGTTCCTCCGGGCCATCCGCAGCCGAATTTAATCAGAGGTTCTCTTTGAAAGTAGAGCCCCCGCGCCGCTGGGAAGCGGCGCGGGGGCTACAATTATGGGCCGAAAAACGGGGTCAGTTTGTCTGGAAAAACTGCTTGAACTCGTTTTGCGCCAGCCCGTTTTTCTTGGAGACGATGAGGACCACGTACCGCCCCTGGTTTGTGACCACCGCGTTCTCGGTGAGAGGCACCTGCTTCGGGTCGTACTCCTCAAAGGTGCCCTGCCGGGTCTTTACATGCTCATGGAGGGACTCCATCAGGGCGGCGGCGTCCGATTTGTCCTTGAGCTTGACCACAGCCATCTCCTCCGCCGTGCCCCCGTCGGCATAGGCGTAGCAATAGGAGTCCACCTTGCCGTAGTCCAGGTCGGACAGGTAGAAGAAATTGTCCTTGGCCTCTGGGTCCGAGCTGGAGCGGGTCACCATCTCGGGCAGGGTGGTGTCCACCTTCAGCATGGCCTGGACGATGGTTTCCGGGTCCACGGTGGGCTCGTCGGGGCCGGAGTTACTGGTGCAACCCCAGGTGTTCGCCAGCAGCAGCGCCGCCAGAGAGAGGCAGACCGCTTGTCTCAAGCGCTTCATAATCATTCCTCCAAATCGCGGTACGCTCAGCGCAGCTTCACGCTGCCGCCGCCGTTCCAGGTGGTGACGACCTCGCCGTTTTCCGTGACGACGGTCTGCGTGGGACCGTCGGCCCCGCCGATGACGTCGTCGATGGGATAGCTTACGCCCGGCTCATCGCCGCTGTCGCCGCCCAGCATGACCGGGTCCACGCCAAAGGCCTCGGCCACCAGCTTGATGATCTCCTTGGCCTCGGGGGAGTCCATGTCGAAGTAGTTCTCCTCCTCCGCGTTGTGGCTCTCCAGCAGCAGGCCCAGGATGTAGTCGTCCTCCCGCTCGCTGGGATACCAGCAGGCCCGGAAGTAGTAGCTCTGATCCTCCAGCATACCGCCGCCCAGCACCATGTCCAGGATGTTCACTAGGAAGTCCGCCTTCCCCATGTCCTCGTCGGACAGGGGGGTCTTGAACTTGTAGAACAGGGTGGCGCTCTTGCCGTCCAGGGACTCGCTCATGGCGGCGGGGATGTCCTTGAGGCCGTCCACCTCCACCGCGTTTTGCACGGCGGGGGAGTATTTGACGCTTTTGGCCTCGGGCAGAGCGGACTCATCCCAGTTATGGCCGTTTTTCGCGACCTCGTCCGTCATGTTGAAGTTGCCGTACATCACTCCGTGGGCGTCGCTGTAGACATCCACATGGTACCAGTCCTCGTCCAGCTGCACCAGGTCCCAGGAGTGGTACTCGTTATGTACGATGTGGCAGTCCATGCCCAGCATGTTCATGAACAGGCGGAAGGTGGTGGCGTAGCCCACACACACCGCCCCCCTGGAGGTCAGCACGTCGTGAGGGGTGAAGGCGGAGCGATCCATGCCGGGCCGGCTGATGACGCCGCCGCGGCCGTGGCCGATGTTTTTCACCATCCACTGGTAGACGGCCTCCTCCTTCTGATAATTGCTCATGCCGTCTTCAATGACCTCGTCCAGCACGGCCTTGGCCATCTTCAGCGTGTCCTTGTCCTCCTCGCTGAGCTGGCTGTCGTCGCCGGTCTTGTAGGCGTCAGAGATGTGGGTAGTGGAGCGGATCTCATACTCGCCGCCCACTTTATAGCCGTCCTCGATGTACTCGTTTTCCTTTTTCTCCTCCTCGGCGATGCGCTCCAGGATGTAGTCAATGAAGTCCGCCGATTTCTGATTGGGCACCACGGCCTGGTAGATGTTCAGCCCCAGGCTGGCCACCAGGCAGCAGGCCGCCAGAACGGCGAAGATGATGTGGCCTGCCTTGCCCTTTTTCTTGGGCGGCTGGACCTGTGGGGTTTCGGTGTTTTCCTGGGTTTCGTTGAGTTCGGTGTTCATGGCTGCGAACCCTCCATTCCATCAAAAATAACAGAGATAGGATACCATAGGTTTATGAATGATTCAATCTCTTAAACCTTAAAATCGCCTTAAGAACTGGTATCAAAGCTGTAACAACGGGGAGAAAAGAGCTACCGCGGGGCGGCGGGAAATTCCCGCCGCCCCGGCTGTCAATTGGTGTTGATATGCATCTCGCCGTTGTTCGCGGACAGTTCGATGTGCGTGACGGGATCGGCGTACCGCTGGATGAGCTTGGCGGCGATGGGGTCCTCCAAATCCTTCTGAATCTGGCGGCGCAGATTCCGGGCGCCGTAGGCGGCGGAATAGGACTTCTTCACCAGGTAGTCCAGCACGCTGTCGTTGTAGGAGAAGGCGATGTTCTTGTCCTTCATGACGGCGTCCAGCTCGCCCAGCATGATGCGGGCGATGGCCTTGAAGTTGTCCTCGGTGAGCTGGTTGAAGTAGACGATCTCATCCACCCGGTTGATGAACTCGGGCCGCAGGAAGGACTCCAATCCCTTCATGGCCTTTTCCTTACCCAACTGGCTGGAGGAGCGGTCAAAGCCCAGGGAGCCGCCCTTCACGTCGCTGCCCGCGTTGGAGGTCATGACGATGACGGTGTTCTCAAAGTTGACCACCTTGCCGTGGGCGTCGGAGATGTGCCCGTCGTCCAGAATCTGGAGCAGCACGTTGAGCACGTCGGGGTGGGCCTTCTCGATCTCGTCGAAGAGCACCACCGTATAGGGCTTGCGGCGGATTTTCTCGGTGAGCTGCCCCGCGTCGTCGTAGCCCACGTATCCCGGCGGGGAGCCGATGATGCGGGACACGGAGTGCTTTTCCATGAACTCGCTCATGTCCAGCCGGATCAGGGACTCGGGGGAGGAGAACAGGTCGGCGGCCAGCTGCTTGACCAGCTCCGTCTTGCCCACGCCGGTGGAGCCCACAAAGATGAAGGAGACGGGCTTGTGCTTGGCGGAGATGCCTACCCGGCCCCGCCGGATGGCGTTGGCCACCGCGTTCACCGCCTCGTCCTGGCCCACGATGTGGGCTTTCAGCCGCTCGTCCAGCTTGGCCAGCCGCTCAAACTCTTGCTCCTGGATGGAGGAGGCGGGGATCTTGGTCCACAGCTCGATAACTCGGGCCAAGTGGGCCGCGGTCAGCGGGGGATCGCCCTTGGCGGCAATGGCGTCCCGCTCCGCGGTGAGCTGGGCCTGACGGCTTTTCAGCTCGGCCAGGCGCTGGTAGGCCTTGTCGTTGGCGGCGGTCTGCACCGCCTGCTTTTCGGCGGTGACGGAGGACAGCTTCTCCTGGAGCTCGGCGATCTGCTTTCTGCGGCCGTCCTGCCGCTCCTGGAAGGCGGGATCGTCCCGGTTGGGGGCCTCGGCGTCGTCCCGGCTCACCGCCATCTCCAGGGTGTCCCGCTGGCGCTGGAGCTTCTGCTCCTGCTTTTGCAGCTCCTGGAGTTTGGGGTCGTTTTGCCCGCCGGTGGAGGCCAGCACCACCTCCATCTCCTTGGCGTAGTCGGCCAGCTCCTTGTCGATCTCGGCCAGCCTCGCCAGGTCCTTGTTGTGCAGGTTCACGTCGGAGGATGCCTCGTCGATCAGGTCGATGGCCTTGTCGGGCAGGTAACGGTCGGTGATGTACCGCTCGCTCATGGTGACGGCCTGGCGGCAGATGTCCGGGCTGATGGCGACGTGGTGGAAGGACTCATAATAGGGCGCGATGCCCTTCAAAATCTCCACGGAGTCGTCGATGGAGGGCTCCTCCACGATGACGGGCTGGAACCGGCGCTCCAGGGCGGAGTCCTTCTCGATGTACTTGCGGTACTCGGTGAGGGTGGTGGCGCCGATGACCTGGATCTCGCCCCGGCTCAGGGCGGGCTTGAGGATGTTGGCGGCGTTCATGGACCCCTCCGCGTCCCCCGCGCCCACGATGGAGTGGACCTCGTCGATGACCAGGATGATGTTGCCCAGCTTTTTCACCTCGTCGATGAGGCCCTTCATGCGGCTCTCGAACTGGCCGCGGAACTGGGTGCCCGCCACCAGGGCGGTGAGGTCCAACAGATAGACCTCCTTGTCCAGTAGCTTGTAAGGCACATCCCGGTCGCAGATGCGCTGGGCCAGCCCCTCGGCGATGGCGGTCTTGCCCACGCCGGGGTCGCCGATGAGGCAGGGGTTGTTCTTCTGCCGCCGGTTCAAAATCTGAATGGTCCGCTCGATCTCATTGGAGCGCCCCACGATGCGGTCCAGCTTGCCCTCCTGGGCCTTCCGGGTGAGGGAGATACAGTAGTTCTCCAAGAACTTCCGTTTCTGGGCCTGACCCCGCTCCGTTTTGGCGGCGGTCTTGTCCTCCTTGGCGGCGCCCCCCCGCTGGACGGGGTCCCGGTCCGGACCGCTGTCCGATGAGGCGCCGAACAGCTTGTTCAGGAAGGGGAAGGTGGCGGTGCGGCCTTCGTCTTCCTCACTGTCGTCGGAATCGCCGTCGTGGTCGGCGGGGGCCAGGCCGTCCGGCTCCTCCGCGCCGCCGAAGGCGGACATCATTTCGGTGGAGATGGACTCCAGGTCCTCGTCGGAGATACCCATTTTTTTCATCATGTCGTCCACCGGCTTGATGCCCAGCTCCCGGGCGCACTTCAGACAGAGACCCTCGTTTTTGGTCTCGCCGTTTTCAATTTTTGTTATGAAGACCACCGCCACGTTTTTCTTGCAGCGGGTACACAGGGTAGGATGCATGGTGTCGCTCCTTTCAGGGAGAACAAGTTCTCGCCTTCTGATTTGCAGTTTGCAGTACCATATCAGATAAATATGAACATGTCATGAATTTTAGAGTGGTAATTTTGCGGCGGCCAGGGAAATCATCACGCCCCTGGAAGGAGCCGGGGAATCGGGACTCACGCGGGCAGGGCGCCCAGCAGCTCCCACAGCCTGTCCACGGTGAACAGGGAGACCACGGGACCCTCGGCGGGATTGGGGACGATGCCCGCCAGCTGACCCATCCACACCAGCACCATGGTGAACAGCGAACCCTTGACCAGTCCTACGATCAGCCCGCCCGCCAGATTGACCTGTGCCAGAATGGGCAGCTTGAAGGCCAGGTCCAGCGCGTGGCTCAGCAGGAACCAGGCCAGCAGCCCGCCGAAGAAGACGATGCCGAACAGCAGCGCCCGGGCGATGGCGCGGGCCAGATAGCCGGCCAGGGCGTCCATGGGGGACAAGGGGCCGCGGTCCACGGCATCATTGGCGACACTCCGCTCCAAAAAGCCGGAAAAGCCCTCAAACAGACCCTTTTCCTGAATGGCGGCCAGAAGCTCGTCCACAGTGTAGGTATCCTCCGGGTTCTCGGGATTCACCTTCGGCTCGGCGTCCGCGCCACGGACCGTCTGGATGACAATGGGGCGGAGGATGTTGCCCACCGGTGCGCAGAACGTCTCGGAGATGAACTGGGCGGCGAAAAAGGCCACAAAAACGGCGGCCAGCCCGCAAAGGGATAGGACCAGCCCCTTTGCAGCTCCTCGCCAGGCAAACAGAGCCAGCAGAGCGACAATGATGATGTCAAATAGGTAGTCTCCCATAAGCTCCTCCTCCTAACCGTCCGCGGATGTGCGGGACGCCGCCTCAGGGGATGTAGAACCCGGCATTGTCCGCCGAGATCAAAATGGCCGATCCGTCGGGCATCAGCAGGACGTTCCGCGCGCCCTGGGTGCCGTTCAGAGTGTTGTACAGCTCCAGCTCGTCGGTGTAGATATCCAGCCGGTCACCGGTGAGCACCGCCAGATATCGCCCGGCGGCGGAGATGGACAGAACCTGCTCGTTTAGCTCCAGGGTCCGGCGCTGGCCCGCCTCGTCCACCACCCACAGCTCCGCCTGGCTGCCCGCCCGGTACTTGCCCAGCAAAACGGCGGCGAAGCCGTCCCCGCTGAGGGTATACCGCCGCAGATGCTTGTCCGCCCAGCTGACGCCGGAGGAGCGGCCGTCGTGGCCGGTGACAGTCAGCCCCAGATCCCCCAGGGTCCACACCGATGAGGCGGTGTGCCGGGTCTCCAACACCACGCCGTTTCCCAGCCGGCAGGTGAAATTGGGGGTGTATTGGCCGCTGGAATAGTTCATCTCGTACAGCTCCAGCCCGGTGGAAAAGGCGCCGCCGGACTGGCCCACGGTGAGGATGGCCAGGGTGTGTCCATCGTCGGACAGCGCCGCGTCCATCACGAAGGCGGAACCCAGGTTTACGCTCATCACCGGGGTATAGGCGGCGTCATACACCGTCACCGTTCCCCGGTAGCCGCTGGCCTGGGTGACCACGGTGAGCTGGCCGTTTTTATTCAGCCGGGCGGACAGGATGGACTCAAAATCTTCCGCCGACCATACCAGCGCCCGCTGGCCCAATATGTACAGGTCAGAACCCCCGGCGTCGTACACCACGGCCAGAGAGCCGTTGGTGTTCACCACCGGGTTTTCCATGCCCACGGACAGGTTGATATACTGAGTGCCGCTGCCGGAATAGAGAGAGATGGCGTTCCGGGAACATACCAGCAGATCCCCGTCCAGTACGGCGAAGGTATCGGTAAGGTCGCCGTCGTAGGCGAAGGACTCCGCCCGCCCGCTGTCGCTGCGCACTAGGGAACGGTAGGTAAACCAGCGCTTTACACTGTCCAGGTTCAGGCTGTCCCGGAAGGCCACCACCGCCACCAGGCACAGCGCTGCCGCCAGCACGACCAGCGTGGCGATCACATGGGTCAGAAAGCGCGGCAGCTTATGCGGCCGCTTGCGCGGCTGCTCCGGATCGGACGGCTTTGGCTCCGGTTGAATTGGCTGAATTTTTGGTTTTTGTCGGCTCTGATCTTCCATAGACGCTCCGTTGTCAAAGGACGTTTTCATCATACCACAGGTTGGTCATATACAGCCCGTCCGGCGGCGCAGTGGGCCCCGCCAGCGTGCGGTTGCGGGAGGCCAGGATGGCCGGGATCTCCTCCGGGTCCAGCTTGCCCTCGGCGGCGTAGATGCAGGTGCCCACCATGGCCCGCACCATGTTGTAAAGGAAGCCGTCGGCGCACACCCGGCAGTCGATGACGGTGCCGTGGCGCTCGATATCGAAATAGTGGACGGTGCGCACGGTGGTGCGGGTCTCGGTGCCCACCGAGCGGACGGCGGCGAAGTCGTGGGTGCCCACGAACTGGGCGGCGGCCCGGGCCATGACCCCCTCGTCTAAAGGCTTGGGGTAGAACCACACCCGGTTGACGAAAAACGGGTCCCGGATGCGGGAATTGTAGATTTTATAGGTGTATTCCTTCTTCCGGCAGGAGCCGATGGCGTTGAAGCCGTCGGGCACCACCGTGGCCTTGAACACCGAGATGTCGTCGGGCAGGCGGGTGTTCACGGCCAAGGGGAGGCGCTCCACGGGGATGCCCGAGGTGGTGCGGAAATTGGCCACGTACACCTGGGCGTGGACCCCCGCGTCGGTGCGGCCCGCCCCGGTGACCTTGACGGGGTGGCACACCACCGAGGCCAGGGCTTTTTCCAGGGTCTCCGCCACGGACACGGCGTTTTTCTGCACCTGCCAGCCGTGGTAGGCGGTGCCGGTGTAGCTCAGCCGCAGGGCGATGTTGCGCTGTTCCATGTCACAGCCCCCAGTGGCCCAGAACGCCGATCAAGATCGCCAGCGCCAGCGCCCCCAGCATGAAAATGATATCGCCGGGGCGGTAGTGGAGCTGCTTCATCCGGGTCCGGCCCTCGCCGCCGTGGTAGCAGCGGCACTCCATGGCGGTGGCCAGCTCGTCCGCCCGCCGGAAAGCGGAGATGAACAGGGGCACCAGCAGGGGGATCAGGGCCTTCGCCCGCTGGATCAGGTTGCCCGAGTCGAAGTCCGCTCCCCGGGCCTTCTGGGCGGACATGATCTTGTCCGTTTCCTCGATCAGCGTGGGGATGAACCGCAGGGCGATGGACATCATCATGGACAGCTCATGGACGGGGACATGAAGCTTTTTCAGCGGTCCCATCAGGAATTCCAGAGCGTCGGTGAGCTCCAGGGGAGAGGTGGTGTAGGTGAGCAGGAAGGTGCAGGTGATGAGCATGATAATGCGCACTACCATGAAAAAGGCGTGGAGGATGCCCTCCCGGGTGATGGTAAAGATCCAGAAGGACACCAGCGGCTCGCCGGGGGTGTAGAAGATGTTGAGCACGGCGGTGAACACCAGGATAAACACCACCGGCTTCAGCCCCCGCACCAGGGCGCGGGGCTTGACGGTGGACACCTTCACCACCGCCGCCAGCACCAGGAGGAGCACGGCATAGGTGACGAACCACTCGCCCAAAAACAGGGCCACGATGTAGCAGATCATAGCCACCAGCTTGGCCCTGGGGTCTAGGCGGTGGATGGGGGAGCTTCCCGGGAAGTACTGGCCCAGGGTAATATCGCGCAGCGCCATTACTTCGCCCCCTTTTCGTCGGAAGGAGCTTTCTCCCCGCCGAGCCCAAGGGCGGTTTTGCGGGGACCCCGGTGAAGGGCGGCTAAAACGGCCTCCCGGGCCTGGGGGATGGTGTACACCGAGGCGGGCAGATCCACCCCTAGGTCGCGCAGCCGGGCAAATACCCTCGTCATGGCGGGCACGCCCAGGCCCATGGCCTCCAACTCCTTTCCGTGGGAGAAGACCGCCTCGGGGGGGCCGGAGAAGGGGATGGTCCCCTGATGGATGACCACCAGACGCTCCGCCTCCCGGGCCACCTCCTCCATGGAGTGGGACACCAGGATGATGCAGGCGTTCTTCTCCTGGTGGTAGGTGCGGATGTTGTCCAGAATGCGGGCGGAGCCGGAGGGGTCCAGGCCCGCCGTGGGCTCGTCCAGCACCAGAACGGACGGCTCCATGGCGATGACTCCGGCGATGGCAACCCGGCGCTTCTGCCCGCCGGACAGGTCGAAGGGGGACTTCTCCAATACACCGGGCTCCAGCCCCACGAACCGGGCGGCCTGCTTCACCCGGCGGTCCACCTCCGCCTCGTCCAACCCCATGTTTTTGGGGCCGAAGGCGATGTCCTGATACACCGTCTCCTCAAAGAGCTGGTACTCCGGGTACTGGAACACCAGCCCCACCTGGCACCGAACCTGCCGGGTGCGCTCCTTGGACTCCCAGATGTCCACGCCGTCGAACAGCATCTGGCCGGAGGTGGGCTTGAGCAGGCCGTTGAGGTGCTGGATCAGGGTGGATTTGCCCGACCCGGTGCGGCCGATGACGGCCAGGTATTCCCCGGGCTGGGCGGAAAAGTCCACGCTGTCCAGGGCGGTGTGCTCAAAGGGCGTGCCCTGGCTGTAGGTGTGGGTGAGTTGTTTTGTCTCAATAATAGCGCCCATGGATCAAGCTCCTTGGAATGGAGATAGTGTGCTGAGGATCTTCATGAGGGAATAAATCAGTCGTTCTTCTCGTATATCCCCCATATCGCGATAGCAAAGCCCAGGATCGCGACACCAATAAAAATATAGAGCGCAGGCATAAGGCCATACTCTGACATATTCCAAAGGGAAGATCGCATCCCGTTGATCGTCCATTGGTTTGCCATGGTTCCCGCAAGAAGGACTGCGGCAGAAAGCAGTCCTGCAAGGAACATAGCAGAACCCAAAATCACTTTTTTCATGAAAATAGTCCTCCGTTTATAAATTCTGCTTTATACTGCCCTACGCCAGTAGCTCCTTCAAGACCTGGGCGCACTCGTCCACCGTCAGCGCGGTGAGGGGCACGTCCACCCCCGCCTGCCGCAGTTCGTACAGCAGGGCCACCGGCTCGGGCACCTCCAGCCCCAGGGAGCGCAGGCCGTCCACGTTCTGGAACACCAGCGCGGGGCTGTCGTCCGCCACGATGTGCCCGTCGTGCATGACCACCAGCCGGTCGGCCTGGGCGGCCTCGTCCATGTGGTGGGTGATGAGCACTACGGTGATACTCTGCTCCCGGTTGAGATAGCGGATGGTGTCCAGCACCTCTTTCCGGCCCACCGGGTCCAGCATAGCGGTGGGCTCGTCCAGCACGATGCACCGGGGGCGCATGGCCAGCACCCCCGCGATGGCCACCCGCTGCTTTTGCCCGCCGGACAGCAGATGGGGGGCGTGGCGGGTGTAGTCGGTCATGCGCACGGCGGCCAGGGCGGCGTCCACCCGCTCCCGGATCTCCCCGGAGGGGACCCCCAGGTTTTCCGGGCCGAAGGCCACGTCCTCCTCCACCACACTGGCCACGATCTGGTTGTCCGGGTTCTGGAACACCATGCCCACCTGGCGGCGGATGTCCAGCAGCTTGTCCTCGTCGCAGGTGTCCAGGCCGTCCACGTACACCTTGCCCCCCGAGGGCAGGAGGATAGCGTTGAAGTGCTTGGCCAGGGTGGAATGTCCGCTCCCGTTGTGGCCCAGCACTGCCACGAACTCTCCCGGCTGGATGGACAGGGTGAGGCCGTCCAGCACCGTGGGGGCCACGCCCTCCTCGGTGGTGTAGCGGAAGGTGAGGTTTTCGGTTTTCAGGATGGGTTGAGCCATAAAAGCTACCTCAATCAGATCAAAGTTTTGGGGATACGGCCAGCTCTGACGCGAGCCGGGGAAACAGCCGCCGCAGGGCCGCACCCAGCAGGAAGCCGGAGAACACGCCCAGGGCGTTGAATATGATGTCGTCCACATCGAAGTACCGGCCTACAAATAGCTGCCAGCACTCGATCAAGGCAGTGATGGCGAAGCTGAGAAGGACAGCCCGCCTCCAGCCGAAGTCCCGCCACAGCAAAGCGGCAAAAAAGCCGAAGGGGAGGAACATAACGATGTTTCCCAGAATATTGAACAGGCTGTCCAGCTGGGAGAAGGGGATGAGGCTCACCCGACGGGAGAGGCCGCTTACATCGAAATAGGGGGCGGCATGCCCCAGAAAGGCTGCGGTCACATAGCCGGGCTGGGGAACCAGGGTGAGGACGGCCATGCCCCCGCAGTAGGCCCAGAACAAGGCCATGGCCCCTTCCCGGGCCGTGCCGCTGGACAGCCCTCGGG
>CATLHC010000040.1 GCA_949948775.1 uncultured Oscillospiraceae bacterium | reverse complement strand
CCTCCCCCTTGCCCAGGCGGAGATAGCGGCCCAGCCCCAGGCCCCTGGCCGCCTCGTGGAGGCTGCCCTCGCACACCAGAGCCGCCCGGGTGCGGGTCAGCTCCCCCTCGGGCATGTCCGGGTGCTGGTGGAACAGGTAGTCCGCCACCACCACCCCCAGCACCGAGTCGCCCAAAAACTCCAGCCGCTCGTTGCTGGTCAGCCCCGCCCCCCGGTGCTCGTTGGCGTAGGAGCTGTGGGTCATGGCGTGCTCCAGCAGGCCCCGGTCCTTGAAGCGGTAGCCCAGCTTCTCTTCCAGCTCGTTCATATACATCCTCCACCACGGAAAAAGCCCCGCCTCGGCGGGACTTTTTCTTTCAAGATTGTAAGCTCAGATATCCAAGTGCTCCTGCATATATTTGTACAGGTCGCCTACCGTGACGATGGATTCGATCTCCTCACTGTCCATCTCCTCCATGCCAAACTCCTCTTCCAATGCCATGGATAAATCCATCAGGTCAACGGAATCCGCGCCCAAGTCATCCACAAAAGCGCTGTCAGCGGTGACGCTGTCAGGCTCTACGCCGAATTGTTCGGCAATCAGTTTACACAATTTCTCAAACATATTCAAGCAGCTCCTTTATGTTGCCTTAATCAACATCATAATAGGAGCTTTGGCGCTGGCTGTCAATAGTATTTTTGACAATTTTTTTCTGATATTACCCTTCGCTCCCGTCGGCGGCGGCAGAACGCACCGGAAGACGCATGTGTTCCACATTTTCCGTGATATCCTCGATGATGCCGGAGCGGCTGAACTCCACCGCCTGACGGATAGCGTTCTTAATGGCATAGCCGTTGGACGAACCGTGCGCCTTGATCACCGGCTTGGCGATGCCCACCAGCGCCGTCCCTCCAACCTCATTGGAATCCAACAGCTTTTTGAAGTCCCGCAGCCCGTCCTTCATCAGCAGCGCGGCGATTTTGGTTTTCAGGCTCTTCAGGAACATCCTCTTCATCTCACGGCTGAGGAACAGCCCCGCGCCCTCCACCGCTTTTAAAAAGATGTTCCCGGAGTAGCCGTCCGCCACGATGACGTCCACGGCCCCCTCCATCGCCTCCCGGGCCTCCACGTTGCCCACAAAGTTGATGCGGCCCTCCTCCTTGGCCTTCCGCAGCAGCTGATACGCCTCCCGCTGAAGGCCGGTGCCCTTGGAGGGCTCGGCGCCGATATTCAGCAGTCCCACCTTGGGTTCGGGGCGCCCCAGCACCCGCTCCGCGTAATAGCTGCCCATAAAGGCAAACTGGAGCAGAAATTCCGGCGTGCCCTCGGCGGTGGCTCCGCAGTCCACCAGCACGGCTCCGCCTCCCCCGGTGGGGACCACCGGGGCCATGGCCGCCCGGCGGATGCCTTTGATGCGCTTTACCAGCAGGGTGGCTCCGGACAGCAGCGCTCCCGTGGAACCCGCGGACACAAAGGCGTCCCCCTCCCCGCTCTTCAGCAGGTTCAGCCCCACGGTAAGGGAGGAGTCCTTTTTCTCCTTGAACGCGGTGGCGGGGTTGTCGCACATGTCCACCACCTGGTCGGCGTGGGTGATGGAAAGGCCCTGGGGCAGCTCGGCCAGGCCCTCCGCCTGAAGGGCTTCCAAAATGTCCTCTCCCCGGCCCACCAGGACCACCTCGATCCCGTACTCCTTGATCGCCTGCAAAGCCCCCTGCACCGGCGCCTGGGGCGCGTTGTCGCCGCCCATGGCGTCTACGATGATGCGCATATCTCGGCCTCCTTATAGTCTCTCTTTGAGCGTGTCCACAATGCTCAGCGAACGCTGGGACAGCTCCGCGTTTTTGTTCCGCTTGCCCTTTACCCTGTGGTCCAGCGCAGGCATAATGCCGAAGTTGATGTTCATCGGCTGGAAATCCACCACGCTCTCGTTGCTGACGTAGAACGCCAGCGCTCCGATGGCGGTCTCCCGAGGAAAATCCAACGGCTCCCGCCCCAACAGGCGGCGCGCCAGCTCCACCCCCGCCAGGAAGCCGGAGGCGGTGGACTCCACATACCCCTCCACCCCGGTAATCTGCCCGGCGAAGGTGATGCGCTCCTGCCCCCGCACCCGGTAATAGCGGTCCAGCAGCCGGGGCGAGTCCAGGTAGGTGTTGCGGTGCATCACCCCGTAGCGCACGTATTCCGCGTTTTTCAGCGCGGGAATCATGGAGAACACCCGCTTCTGCTCCCCCCACTTCAAATGGGTCTGGAAGCCCACCAGATTGTACAGCGTGCCCTGGGCGTTATCCCGGCGCAGCTGCACCACGGCGTAGGGCTCCCGCCCGGTTTTCGGGTCGGGCAGGCCCTTGGGCTTCAGAGGCCCGAAAGCCAGGGTCTGCACCCCCCGCCGGGCCATAACCTCCACGGGCATACAGCCCTCAAACACGTTCTTGTCCTCAAAGCCGTGGACCTGCGCCTGCTCGGCGGCGCACAGCTCCTTCCAAAAGGCCAGATACTCTTCCTCGGACAGAGCGCAGTTGATGTAGTCCGCCGTCCCCCGGTCATACCGGGAGGCGAACCAGGCGTGGTCCATATCGATGCTGTCAAAGGTGACGATGGGGGCCGCCGCGTCAAAGAAATTGAGATAGCTGTTCTCCGGGAACAGCCCGGCGACGGCGGCGGACAGAGCGTCCGAGGTCAGCGGGCCGGAGGCGATGACCACCTCCCCATCGGGGATGGCGGTAACCTCCCCCTCCGCCACGGTGATTCCGGGATGGGCGCGGACGGACTGCGTCACGGCGGCGGAAAAACCCTCCCGGTCCACGGCCAGAGCACCGCCCGCCTCCACCCGGGTCTGGTCGGCGCAGCGCAGGATGAGGGAAGCGCACCGGCGCAGCTCCTCCTTTAACAGTCCCACCGCGTTTTCCAGCTGGTCGGAGCGCAGGGAGTTGGAGCACACCAGCTCGGCGAAGCCGGGACTGTGGTGGGCGGGGGTCATTTTGCGGGGCTTCATCTCCATCAGCGTGACGGAGATTCCCCGCTGGGCCAGCTGCCAGGCGCACTCGCACCCGGCCAGGCCCGCGCCGATGACGGTGACATTCATGGGCATCACATTCTCTCCCTGTAGTCGGAGCGGCCCACCAGGTAGTCAAGCGATACATCAAAAAAGTCCGCTAATTTGATGAGTCCGGGGAACTCCGGGTACCTTGTGCCCTGTTCATAGCACTGGTAAGCCCGCATGGTTATCCCCAGCTGTTCGCCCATTTCCCGCTGGGTAAACCGTTTCTCTTTGCGCAACTCTTTTACTCTGGTCTTAAAACTTTCCATGGTAAACCTCTTGACGACGCTTTAAGTACATGTTATAATGTACTTAAAGCGTTATTTTTGGAGTTGATATATATGACTGATGCCATGCAAGCATTATTCCTTTACGCCCAGGAACACATGGTGTGCTCCCTGCTAAGTCAGGAGCGCGAATATACCAACGTCCACCTGTGCGTTGAAAAGCAGGAGGAAACCTTCCGCACCCTGTTGGACGAAAAGGCGCGGGAACGCTTTGACGATCTGCTGGACGAGCAAAACCTGCTCTCGTCCTTCTATGGGCGGGCTCTGTTCCGCGCCGGGTTTCAAATCGCCATGGAGTTGTCCAGGTGACTCACTCCGCCGCCTTTTTTGTGGTCTTTTTGGCTGTGGTGGTCTTTTTTGCCGTGGTCTTCTTAGCGGCGGGCTTTTTCGCCGCCGCAGTCTTGGAGGCCGACGCGGTTTTCTTCGCCGTAGTCTTTTTCGCCGCAGCCTTCTTGGCGGCAGGCTTTTTCTCGGCGCCCTCGTCCTCAGCGGCGTCCTCCGACTTTTTCTTATACCCGCCCCGCTTATCTTCAGGCAGGAAGTTGGAGCAGTCCGGATTGATGCAGAAGGGCCGCTTGAACCCCCGCCCGGACAACTTGAACATGGTCCAGCCGCAGACCGGGCAGTTGTCCTTGACCGGCACGTCCCAGGTCATGAAATCGCAGCGTTTCTCCTCCACCTTACTGTTCAGGTACTCACAGCAGTAATACGTGTACTGTTTATTGTTCTTTTTGCTCACGCCCGTGCGTTTCACCAGACGGCCCCCGCACTTGGGGCACCTGCCCGGCATCTCCACCACCAGTGGCTTGGTGAAGGTGCACTCCGGCCAGCCGGGGCAGGCCAAGAACCGCCCGAACCGGCCCAGTTTCACCACCATTTTCCGGCCGCACAGGTCGCATACCTCGTCCGACTCCTCGTCGGGCACCTTGATGCGCTCCCCATCCAGCTCAGACTCGGCCTTTTTCAGCTCCGCGTCGAAGCTGGTATAGAACTCGCCCAGCACGTCCTTCCAGGCCACGTCTCCGGTCTCCACCTTGTCCAGCCGGCTCTCCATCTGCGCGGTAAAATCGGTGTCCACGATATCGGGAAATTTCTCCTTCATCAGCCCCGTGACCACCTCGCCCAGCGGCGTGGGGCGCAGGTACTTGCCCTCTTTCACCACATACTGCCGGTCCGTGATGGTGGAAATGGTGGGCGCGTAAGTGGACGGACGGCCCACCCCCTTCTCCTCCAGCGCTTTGATCAGGGTGGCCTCCGTGAACCGGGCCGGGGGCTGGGTAAAATGCTGTCCGGGCGTCAGGCTGTTGAGCTTGAGGCTCTCCCCCTCCCTCAAGTCCGGGAGCGGGGACTGGGGCGTCTCCTCATCCTCGTCCCGGCTCTCCTCATAAACCGCTGTAAAGCCATTAAACTTTACGGAGGAATGACTGGCGCGGAAGCGATAGCCCGCGGACTCCGTCTCAATGGTCACGCTGTCGTACACCGCCCCCGCCATCTGGCAGGCCAGGAACCGGCTCCAAATCAGCTTGTAGAGGCGGTACTGGTCGGCGGTCAGACTCTTTTTCAAATCCTCCGGCGTCAGATTCACGTCGGAGGGCCGGATGGCCTCGTGGGCGTCCTGCGCGTTGCCCTTGGACTTGAACCGCCGGGTCTTCTCCGGGTAATACTGCCTGCCGTAGCGGCTCTGAATAAAGGTTTTGGCCGCCGCCAGCGCTTCCTCGGACAGCCGCAGGGAGTCGGTACGCATATAGGTGATCAGGCCCACGGTACCCACGCCCTGGATGTCGACGCCCTCATAGAGCTGCTGGGCGATGGACATGGTGCGCCGGGGAATCATATTCAGCTTCCGGGACGCCTCCTGCTGAAGCGTAGAGGTCGTAAACGGCGGGGCGGGGCTGCGGTTCTTGTCCTGCCGCTTCACGCTTTTTACAGTAAAGGGAGATTCCTTCACAGCATTTACAACCTCGTCAACCTGCTCGCGGCTGGAAAGCTCCATGCGCTTCTCTTTCCCGTAAAAGTCCGCCTTGAAGCCGCCCAGATTGGGCGCGATCCGGGACAGGTCTGCGGTGATGGACCAGTATTCCTGCGGGGTAAAAGCCCGGATCTCCTCCTCTCGCTCCACCGCCAGCCGAGTGGCCACGGACTGCACCCGTCCGGCGGACAGGCCCCGGCGGATCTTCTTCCACAGCAGCGGGGACAATTGGTATCCCACAATCCGGTCCAGCACACGCCGGGCCTGCTGGGCGTCCACCAGGTCCTGATCGATGTCCCTGGGGTTGGCGATGGACTCCCGCACCACCTTCTGGGTTATTTCATTGAAGGTAACCCGGCAGGTCTTTTCCTTCGGCACGCCCAGCACACTCTGGAGGTGCCAGGAGATGGCCTCCCCCTCCCGGTCAGGGTCGGTGGCCAGATAGATTTTATCGCTGGCCTTGGCGGATTTGCGCAGGTCTTTGATGATATCCGCCTTGTCCTTGATGTTCTCATAGTCCGGCTCGAAGGTGGCCACATCCACCCCCAGCTTGCTCTTGGGCAGGTCCCGGATGTGTCCCATGGACGCCTTCACCTCAAAGCCGGGTCCCAGATATTTTCCAATGGTCTTCGCCTTCGCCGGCGACTCCACGATGACCAAGTTGTTCGTATTTGCCATGTCCCTCAACTACTCCATTTTCAATTTGACGGCGGCTCGAAACCGCTTTCCGCTCTCCTCCGCCGCATAGCCCTGGATCTGCAGCAGCGTCAGGGCGGACAGCACCCGCCGGGCGGGGATCTGGGTCCGCTCCACCAAGTCGTCCGCCTGAACCGTGCCCCCATCCATGGCCAACAGCACGGCCCGCTGGTCGTCCGTGAGCTTCTCTTTGCAGTCCGCCCAGCGGAGATAGACCAGATCGTCTTGATCCTCTCGGGTGGGCTTTTCCCTTGTCCTGGGGGCCTTCCTAGGCTCCGCGGCCGCAGCGGCCTCCTCCAGCCGCTGCCTTTCCGCCTCCGGTGGAAGGCACGCGCCCCCGCCCAGACGCAGCTTGCCCGGAAATTTATCCACAAATTCGCACAACACGTCGTCCGCCTCCAGGATGAGCTTGGCACAGCCCTCTTGAATAAGGCGGTTCGTGCCCTCACTCTGAGGCGCGTCGATGGGGCCGGGAACGGCAAACACCTCCCGGTTCTGCTCCAGCGCATGGTTGACCGTGAGCAGCGTACCGCTGGGCCGGGCGCTTTCCACCGCGATCACTCCCACAGACAGCCCGCTGATGATGCGGTTTCGGATGGGGAAATGACTGCCTATGTGGTCCGTCCCCGGCGGGTACTCAGAGATCAGCGCCCCCACCGCCGCCACGTCTTCATAGAGGTTCTTGTGATAGCTGGGATATACCCGGTCGATGCCGCCGGCCAGCACCGACACCACCGGCCCGCCCACCTTCAACGCACCCCGCACGCAGGCCGCGTCGATGCCCTGGGCCATTCCGGTGACGACAAGCGCTCCCTTCCGGGTCAGATCGGCGGACAGCTTCATAGCGCACTTGACGCCATAAGGCGTGGCCTCCCGAGACCCCACCATGCCAACGGCGGCCTCGTTGTCAAAGGCGATCTGCCTTCCTTTCCAATACAGCACCATAGGCGGCTGGTGAATCGCCCTCAGCCGCTCCGGGTAGATGGAATCCTGGAGCGTAAGCAATTGTATGCCGTACCGCTCACAGTCCCCCAGCACCACATCGGCCTGGTCCAGCGACTTATTCATCAGCGATTGGATTGTTGCGTTGCTCAAACCGCCCACCATCCGATAGGCTTCCTGATCCGCGGCATGAGCCAGTTCCGGCGTGCCGAAGTGCTCCAGCAGCCGCACGGCGTTCTGTCCCGCCAGCCCTTTACGCAGGCTGAGCCAAATCCAATGCTTCAGGTTAGACACAAGCGGACCTCTCCTTTTCTTTTTCATTCATCCGTTCCGGGCCATCTCCCACAGCACCACGGATGCGGCGACAGCCGCGTTCAGCGACTCGCATCTGCTGGACATGGGTATCTTCACAGTCTTTTCGCTCAGCGCCAGGACCTCCCGGGACACGCCCCGCCCCTCGCTGCCGATGACTACAGCGCAATTTTTGAACTCCACCGCACGCACATCCACCGTGTCCTCCCGCAGCGCCGTGGCGTACAGCGGGATCCGCGCCCTTTTCAGAACAGCGGCCAGCTCCTCCAGGGAGCACTGATAAATGGACCTGCGGAACTGGACTCCCATCCCCGCCCGGAGCGTTTTGGGGTTATATAAATCGGCGCAGCCGGGGAGCAAGAACACCGGCCCGCAGTCAAAGGCGTCCGCCGTGCGCAGGATGGTACCCACGTTTCCCGGGTCCTGCACGCCATCCAATACCAGACAGCGCCCCGGCCCCAAGCTTTCCGGCGGGCGAAGGCTTTGGGCGCTCCAGCGGCAGGAAAACAGAACGCCCTGAGGGGTTTCCATGGGGCTGATCGAACGCATGACGCTCTCGGAAACCTGCGCCACACGCACACGCTCATCATTCTGACCGGCGCTGAACGAGCGCAGCTGCGCCTCCTCCGTGTACAGAATGGCGCAGATTCTCTGATTCCACAGTTCAGCCTCCCGCAGCAGCTTAGGCCCATCGCACAAAAACTCCCCTGTCTTCTCCCGATACGCCCGGGAGGAGGCCAGCTTCCGGAAGTGCGCACACAGGGGGTTTGCCCTGCTGGTGATCATCTCCCGCTTCACGGCACTCCCTCCCTGTTTCAATGCGCAAAAGCATACCGGCGTCTGCCGGTATGCTTCTTTGTCCTGACCCAGCAGCTTTCCAGCGGTCCTGGAAAGAAGAGTAAAATACGATGCCTCTGATTATACCAGTTTAAAATCAATTTTTCAAGGTATATATTTCCGTTCCCCTCAATTTGTATGCAGCAGCTTCCATATCACCTGCGCCGAGCCGTCCAAGATATGAGAATGATGCGCAAAAAGGCGCTCCCCCAGCCCATTGCGCGCCAAACGCTCCAGGCCCGCCTGCGCGGCGGGCCTGGAGCGTTTATTTTGAGCCGGTCTTACGGCAGCGTGGTCTCCACCAGCTCCCACACCTGCTGGGCGGTCATGCCGTCGCAATGGTAGTTCACCACCACGCCGTTCTCGTGGAGGACCCTGAAGCTGAAGCTGGCGCCGCCGGTGTCGTGGGGAACCTCCCGGGCCTTTACCGCCTCCAGGGACATATCCTGGGCCCGGAAGATGACGTTATCAAAATCGGACCGGTACTCCTGCGGCACGCTGTCGCACCAGGGGATGGAATAGAGCCGGGTGTCATAGCGCTCGGGCCGGTCGATGTCCACCGGCTGGCACTGACCGGGCCAATCCCCCTCGGGCAGATAGACGTCCACCTCCACGTTGTCATAGCCCCGGGTCCAGCGCACGAACAGCATGTTTTCGTTTCCCTCCTGGTAGCTCAGGCGACCGAAGAACTCCTTATTGCCGGCATAGGCGCCGTAGCCCTCCGGCTCCGACATGGGCAGGTAGGGGGCAAACTCCGTCTCCACCCGGGCCTGCTCCAAGGTGTCAAAGGTCACATCGCGCCATGCGGGGATGTGGCCGGCAGTCATCAGGTGATCCAAATGCAAGCCGCCGTCCGCCGCCAGCGCCTGGCGGACAAAGAGCGCGTTGAAGGTACAGGTCCCGTCCAGAGCCAGATTCGCGCCATCCGTGCCGCCGCCGTATTCCGCCTGCATACCGCTGTTGATGCTTTTAAAGCGGACGCCGATGTCATTGGGGGTCATGAACTCGCTGCCGCAGATATCGTCGGTGAGGCCGTCGCCGTCCCAGTCATAGACCTTGCTCCAGGCGGCGATCTCCACGCCGTTGAATTCGCTGATCTCATCGCCTCGGTTCGGTTCGACGCAGCAGGTGAAGGGCAGCGCCCCCAGCCGCAGCTCCAGGGTGAAGGAGGCCCGGCCCTTCTCGCCCCAGATGGTCAGCTCGGTGAGCCGGCCCTGACCGTCATACCAGGCAATGCCGTGGACGGTGTAGCCGTCCCAGAACAGCATCCAGGGCAGGTCCCCCTGCTCCGTCTTGGGGTGGTCCGCCTCCGGCTTGCCCTCGGAACCCCAGAAAATGCCCTGGATGTCCTCCTTCGTCAGCTCCACCATAAAAGTACCCGGGGCAAAGGCTCGGGAGGCGGCGACCTCCGGGGCGTCCGTCACATCCTGGTACTGAATATATGGGATCATGGGGAAGGCCAGCTTATCCCTCTGGGCAGGTCCGGACACCACAAAGCCCTGGACGTCCGCTCCGCTCTGGCTGTCCTCCGGCTGAGGTGTGCCCGCCGCCTCAGTCTGCAGAACGTTGGATGCGGGGCCGGGACCGCCGGGCTGGTCCGCCGTGGGTCCGGGGACCAGCCGCCACGCTCCCATGCCCAGAATCAGAGCGGCGCAGGCGGCCAAAGCGGCATATCTCACCCAGGGGCGGCGGGAGACGCCGTGCTGGGGGTACAGATTCATCAATTCCTTGTGCCGCTCGGGAGAGATCTCCTGTCGGTCCATATAAGAACGGTAATATTTCATGAATATCCTCCTTATCATTCTTTCTCCAGCAGCCTGCGCAGCCTCTCCCTGGACCTGGAAAGCCGGGAGCGCACGGTACCCGGCCGCTGGCCCAGCATCTGGGCGATCTCATCGGTGGACCAGCCCTCATAATAGTGCAGGTGGATCACCGCCCGGTCCCCGGGCGGAAGGGAGAACAGCTCCTCCAAGTCCTCCCGCTCCTCCGGGCCGGGGGCGGCCAGCGTGTCCGGCAGCGGGCCCACCCGCCGCCAGGCCAGACGCAGGCGGCTCTTACAGCCGTTCATCAGCACCCGCATCAGCCAGGCGCCGGCGTTTTCCATATGTTCGGGCGCGCGCTCCAAGAAGCGGACGAAGGCATCCTGGACCGCGTCCTCCGCCTCCTGAGGGTCGCCCAAAATGGCCAAGGCCGCCCGGTACAGGCGGTTTTCGTTCTGTGTGACAAGCGTTTCCCAATCCACCGGCCGGTTGGATTCGTGGGACATACGGAACACCTCCCCTCATCTGTATTGACGCATCAGCGGGGCAAATTGTTGCGTCCGAAAGAAAAACTTCTAGGAAAAACCTTTTTTCGATCCAGCGCCCTCTGCTTGGCGGAACCGTCCATCGGCCCGTATCAGCCTGTGCTTTTCATCCTGCCCGTTCCATGTCAGCCCCAAAAAGCCCCGTCCAGGAAGCCTGAACGGAGCTTTTATGTTTTATGAGATTCAGCGGCTCACTTCGTACCGCTGGTCATCCACGACCACGGCTGTCACCTGGGACGGGTCCACCAGGCGGTTGAACACCTCCCGCACCACCCGGTTGGGCCGCTCTCCGTCGATCAGTCCGTAGTCCGTGTTGTCTAAACTGCTGACATCGTCCTGCACCACGTACCGGGTGCCGTCGGCATACTCCAGCGCACAGTAGTCCACATCGTCCTCACAGCTCAGCATGAGACCAATGGCGGACAGCTCCACAGTGTTCCCCGTGACGGGGTCAGTGGCGGACCGGGTAGGCAGGCTCTTCACGGCGGGCAGGTCCAGATAGGTATCCACAATGGGGTCCTCCGAGTAATGCCTGCCGTCCTCTTCACGCTGGTCGCCGCTGATGATAAACCTGATGCGTAGGCCGTCCTCCGCCTTCCATCCACCCAGGCTGGCCGCGCTCTCCACCACGCACACCTTCTCCTGGGTGGAGCGCTCCACATCCACATAGGTGCGCCCGCTGATCCACGGCCAGTCCACATCGGACATGGTTTCAAACATGACGGAGGGCTTATAGACCTCATTGTTCAGCCAACCGTGCTCCCAATCCACCGCGCCCTCGCCGAACCCGCCGGGATGCTCCATTGTGTAGTAGAATTTGGCGATGCCGGTGTGCTCGTCCAGCACGTAGCCCTCCACGGTAAACGTGTAGTCCTCGATCTGCCACTGATAGCCGCTCTCGGGCAGGTAGTCCCCCAGCAGAGCCTGGGCCTGTGCGGGGTCCACGGCCACCGTCTCCCGGTTGGGCCAGTAGTGGTCGAGCTTCCCTGACTCGTTATAGACCTCTTTACGCTCCCAGGACGGCTGCCCGCCGCCCACGATGCCCTGGACCGTCTGGGGCTCATCCACCGCCACGTTCTGACGTACGTAGTAGTCATAGGCCGCTGCGGCCGTCCCGCACAGCAGGGCTACGACCGCCGCCGCGATCAGTACCGTGCGCACGGGGTGAAATCCCCTCCGCTTGGCCGGACTCCGTTTTTCCTCCAACTGAGCATAGGTATTCTCCAGCTTTTTATTCACCACAGCAGGCGCCTCCACGTCCTGTCCCAAAATTTCATGCAGCTTCTGTTCATCCATGCGCCGCCCCTCCTATTCCGCCTCGTAGGCCAGCTTGAACCCGGCCCTGGCTCGCTTGAGACGGGTCTTTACCGTCTCCTCCTTCAAGTCCATCGCCTGGGCAATCTCCCGCACGGAAAAGCCCTCGCCGTAGTACAGCAGCAGCACCGTGCGGTACTTCTCGTCCAGGCTGTCCAGCAGAGCCAGGAACTCCACCCTGGCATGGCCCGGCTCGTTCCGGCCCACCTCAGTGATCTCATCCAGCGGCACGCTCCGCTTCCGCTCCCGCAGCATGTCCTGACACTTGCGGATCAAAATTCGGATGAGCCAGGTGCGGAAATACCAGGGCTGATGCAGAGTGTCCAGCTTCTCAAAACAGGCCAGCACTGTCTCGCTGATGGCGTCCGCCGCGTCGGCGTCGTTGTGGAGATAGCTCCGGGCCACCTTATACATGGTCCCCTTCTGGCTCTCGATCAGCGCCACAAATGCCGAACCGTCCCCGTCTCTGGCCCGCTCTAACAGTTCTTCCATGTTATCCCTTCTTTGTACTGCTCTGTTGACCGGTCACATCTATTAGACGGATGACAGCGCAGTTTAGGTCCAAAGCAAATAAATTTTGGGGGTTGACCGATTTGGTCAACGGCGGTATGGTGGGTGTGAAAGGAGGGTTTCCGATGAATCAAAAATTCTTCAACCTCCCGCAAGAGCGCCAGGACCTGATCCGAAACAGCGCCATGACCGAGTTTGGCGACAGCACCTTCAAAAAGACCTCCGCCGACTCCATCGCCAAGCGGGCCGGGGTGTCCAAGGGCCTGCTGTTTCACTACTTCAAGGACAAGCGGGAGCTGTATCTGTACCTGTTCCAATACGCCATCGACGAGTGCATGAACATCTTTAACAAGCACATCCTGAAGGCCAGCTATTTTGGCCAGACGGACTTTTTCCAGACGCTGGAGGTCGGACACAAGGTCAAAATGGACATGGTGCGCCGCCATCCGGGGCTGTTCCGCTTTGTCATGCGTGCCTACTATGAGCGCGACAGCGTGCTCACCCCCAAGCTGCGCAAAAAGCTGGCCGACGTGTTGGAAGAAACCACCACCACTTTTCTCTCCCGGATGGACCTGCACAAATTCAAGGACGGCGTGGACCCCCGGGCAGTGGTCCGCCTGCTCACGCTGGCCTCCGAGGGGATGCTGGCAGAGACAGGCGCCTATACGGCCGAGGAAATTGACCGTCTATTCCAGGAATATCGAGCATACGCGGATATGCTGCGTCGGCATCTCTATAAGGAGGAGTATTTATGATTCGGATCAATCATCTCACCAAGACCTACGGAAAAGCCAGAGGAATCACAGACCTGACGCTCCACGTCCCGGAGGGCAGCTGCTTCGGCTTCATCGGCCCCAATGGAGCGGGCAAATCCACCACCATCCGCACCCTGCTGGGCCTGCTCTCCCCCACCGCCGGGTCAGCAAAGCTGATGGGGCTGGACTGTGTCCGGGAGCGGAACGCCATTCTGGCCCAGGTGGGCTATATGCCTTCCGAGGCCATGCTCTACCCGGACATGCGCGTGTCGGAGGTCATCCGCCTGTCCGCCGGCCTGCGCAAAAAGGACTGCAAAGCCCAGGCCGCCGCGCTATGTGAAGCGCTTGAACTTGACACTAAAAAGCGCATCCGAGAGCTGAGCCTGGGCAACCGGAAAAAAGTATCCATCGTGTGCGCCATGCAGCACCGGCCCCAGCTGTACATCCTGGACGAGCCCACCAGCGGCCTGGACCCTCTGGTCCAGCGGGCCTTCTGGTCCGAGCTGGACCAGAGGCGTAAAGAAGGCGCCACCGTGTTCCTGTCCTCCCATGTGCTCTATGAGGTCCAGCGGTACTGCGACCGGGCCGCCATCATCCGGGAGGGGCGGCTGTTGGTGGAGGACACCACCCAAGCGCTGGACATCGAAAACAAATTCTTCGACTACTACGAGGGGAGGCTGGGACAATGACCATCTTTCGCAAGGAGCTTCGCGCGGGGGCGCTGAGCTTTTTGGTGTGGTCCGCCGTGGTCGGCGGACTCATGGCGGTGTGCGTGGGGCTTTATCCTTCCATGGCGGGGTCTATGGATGACATGTCCGCCCTATTTGCCGGAATGGGAGATTTCTCCGCCGCCTTTGGACTGGACAAGCTGCAATTCGGCTCCATCATGGGCTTTTACGGCACGGAATGCGGAAATATTTTAGGTTTGGGCGGGGCGTTCTACGCCGCTCTCACCGCCATGGGCCTGCTGGCGGGAGAAGAGGGCGGCCACACGGCGGAATTTCTGCTCACCCACCCCGTCAGCCGCCTGCGGGCCGCGTCTGAAAAGCTGGCGGCGCTGGCTGTACTGATTGTGGGCCTGAACCTGATCTGCTTTGCCTGCGGCGCGGGCGGCATTTTGACCATTGGCGAGGATACGGATTGGAGCGACCTACTCCGATACCACGGCGCCTTGCTGCTGATGCAGCTGGAGGTCGGCGGGCTGTGCTTTGGACTCTCCTCCCTGCTCCGCAGGGGCGGGCTGGGGTTGGCCATGGGGCTGACCGCGCTGCTGTATTTCGCGGGTTTACTTGTCAATCTGGACCAGGGCCTGGACTGGCTGCGCTTCGTCACCCCCTACTACTACGCCGACGCCGCCCGGGTCTTCTCCGAAGACGTATCCGCTGCCCCTATCCTGACGGGCTGCGCCCTGGGAGCGCTGGGGATTGGCTTTGGCCTGTGGTGGTATCAGCGCAAGGATATTGCCGCCTGATCAAAATCGAGCCCTCCGGCAATGCCGGAGGGCTCGAACCTTTTATTGCGGATTCAGAGTGTAGTTGGGCGCGTCCTTGGTGATATAGATGTCGTGGGGGTGAGACTCCTTCAGACCCGCGGCGGTAATCTGCGTGAATTGGGCCTTTGTGCGCAGCTCGTCGATGGTGCCGCAGCCGCAGTAGCCCATACCGGCCCGCAGGCCGCCCATCATCTGGTAGATGGTCTCGGACACCGGCCCCTTGTAGGGCACGCGGCCCTCCACGCCTTCGGGCACCAGCTTCTTGTTGTTCTGCTGGAAGTAGCGGTCCTTGGAGCCCTTGGCCATGGCCCCCAGGGAGCCCATGCCGCGGTAGACCTTGAATTGACGGCCCTGATACACCTCGGTGTCGCCGGGGGACTCCTCACAGCCCGCCAGCAGAGAACCCAGCATAACCACGTTGCCGCCCGCGGCGATGGCCTTGGCGATGTCGCCGGAGTACTTGATGCCGCCGTCTGCGATGATGGGTACGCCGTACTCCGCCGCCACCTGGGCCGCGTCGAACACGGCGGTGACCTGGGGTACGCCGATGCCCGCCACCACACGGGTGGTACAGATGGAACCGGGACCGATGCCGATTTTCACGCAGTCGGCGCCCGCCTCGATGAGAGCACGGGTGGCCTCAGCCGTAGCCACATTGCCCGCCACCAGCTGAACGTCAGGATACAGGGACTTGATGCGCATAACGCACTCCAAAATGTTTCTGGAATGGCCGTGGGCGGAGTCCAGGCAGAGTACGTCCGCCCCCGCCTCCACCAGAGCCGCCACCCGATCCAGCACGTCGGGGGTAACGCCGATGGCGGCGCCCACCAGCAGCCTGCCCTGCTCGTCGCGGGCGGAGTTGGGATACACCTGAGCCTTCTCAATATCCTTAATCGTAATGAGACCCTTCAAATGGAACTCGCCGTCCACAATGGGCAGCTTCTCAATCTTATGCCTGCGGAGGATCTCCCGAGCCTGATCCAGCGTAGTACCCTCGGGGGCGGTGACCAGGTGGTCCTTGGTCATCACATTGTCGATGAGCTGGTTCATATCGGTCTCAAACTTCATGTCCCGGTTGGTAATGATGCCGATGAGCTTGCCACCGTCGCAGATGGGCACGCCGGAGATGCGGAATTTCGCCATCAGCTCGTCCGCCTCCGCCAAGGTATGGCCGGGACCCAGCCAGAAGGGGTCGGTGATGACGCCGTTCTCACTGCGCTTCACCATATCCACCTGCTCAGCCTGCTGGCCGATAGACATGTTTTTATGGATCACGCCGATGCCGCCCTCACGGGCCAAGGCAATGGCCATGCGGTACTCGGTAACCGTGTCCATGGCCGCGCTCATCACCGGGATATTCAGGATGATCTTTTTTGTCAGGTGCGTGTGCAGGTCCACGTCCGCCGGAAGCACATTGCTCTCCGCCGGGATGAGCAGCACGTCGTCAAAGGTAAGGCCCCGTTTGCCGAACTTGTCGTTCCAATCCATCTGCGCCATAGTCCATCCTCCTAATATTTAAATTTTTCCTATTTTACGCTTTGCACAAGTCCATGTCAAGATAAACATACCACAACGTCATTTTTTGGCACTTTTGCCCAGGAGAACTGGGATACAAGCTCTTTGGCTGTCACTTTTTCCGGGCGTTCCAGCAAGCCCGCATAAAAGGCCAGCAGGCCCGTCAGCTCCTGGGCCGTGTACCGCCTCCGCAGAGTCCCCATATCCAAATCGCGGTCCCGCTTGGCCAGCCGCCGCCCGTCGGCCGCCAGCAGCAGCGGCGTGTGAAAAAACTTCGGCGGCTCATATCCCAGCACCTGGTGGAGCCATACCTGCCGAGGCGCGGAGCACAGCAGATCCCGCCCCCGGACCACATGGTTCACCCCCATCAGCGCGTCGTCCACCACCACCGCCAGCTGGTAGGCGAACACCCCGTCGGACCGCCGGACAATAAAGTCCCCGCAGTCCCGGGCCAGGTTCTCCCCGTAGGGTCCGCAGTTTCCATCCTCCATCGACACGAGCAGGTCAGGACACCGCACCCGCCATGCCGGACGTCGGCCTGAGCGCTCCAACTTTATCCGCTCCCCTATTGTCAAGTAAAAACACTTGCCATCATATACCACCGCGCCATCATCCCTATGCGGCGCAGAAGCCGCCATTCGCTCAGAACGGGTACAGTAGCAGGGATAAATCAGCCCTTTCGCCTCCAATGTTTGGAACGCCTTCTCGTAATAGACCGTGCGGCAGCTCTGCATATAATCCGGCTCCAGCCCACCCTCGTCCCAGTCCAGCCCCAGCCAGCGCAGGTCGTCCATGAGCTGTCGGGCAAATTCCGGGCTGGTGCGTTGAGTGTCCAGGTCCTCAATGCGCAGCACCAGCTCTCCTCCGCTGCTGCGCACGTCCAGCCAGGCCAGCAGCGCCGCCAGCAGATTGCCCAGGTGCATCCGCCCGCTGGGGGTGGGGGCAAACCTTCCTCTTACGCCCATTTTCTCTCCCCCTCAGTCAAAAAATGTGAGCTGCCGGTCCTCATAGCCCAGGGTGGCCGCCCGGATGATGGACTTCATGTCGTACAAAATTCCTCGCTCCCCGCAGGCTTGAGAAAATTTCCTCCACAAACCCCGCGCTCTGGGGCTGGCGCACCGGTAGCGGTCCCCATACTGCCGCAGATAGCGCCCCTTCAAACCCTGGCCGGGGAAAGCCCGCTCCAGGCCGTCCAAGAAATACTCCCGCTGGCCCTGGCGCATGGTGACGCCCAGGGCCGGGTAGATAAACCGCGCCCCCGCCTGGGCCGCGCCCTCCACCACGGCCAACACACTCTCGTCGCTGTCCTCCAGAAAGGGCAGCACCGGCATAAGCAGCACCCCGACGAACAGCCCCGCTTCACTCAGTCTCCTCAGCGCCGCCAGGCGGCGGCTGGGCGGCGGCGCTTGGGGCTCCAGCCTTGCCGCCAGGGCGTCGTCCGCGGTGGTGACGGTGAACTTACAGATTACCGGGGAATGGATCTGGATGGAGGTCAAAATGTCAATATCCCGGACAATGAGGTCGCTTTTTGTGGCAATGGCCACGCCGCAGTCATAGGCGTCGATGAGCTCCAGAGCGTGTCGTGTAAGCCGCAGCTCCTCCTCAAAAGGATTGTAAGGATCACTCATGGAGCCGGTGGCGATAAACGCGGGCCGGATCTTTCTGGCCAGATCGTCCCGCAGGATGCGCAGCGCGTCCGCCTTAACCCGCACCCGGTCAAATTCCCCGATCTGATAGCAGTCGCTGCGGCTGTCACAGTACAGGCAGCCGTGGCAGCACCCCCGGTAGATGTTCATGGTGTGGTCGGTGCCAAACCACTCCGCAGACCGACTCCGATGGAGCAGATGCTTTGCGGGTACGGTATCCAATAGTCTTCCCTCCTGCGAATGGCGCAAACCCCTCCCGGCGGCTTGTCGGGAGGGGCATTTTCAGCGTTTATTGAAGATGCGGAAGATATCGTCGAAGGGATCATCCTCCACCTGCTCGGCGGCGGTCTCAGACAGAGGTTTTGGCGGCGTAATGGGACCAACCCCAGCAGGGACACATTTGGGTTTGTCCTCCGCCGCAGCCTGGGGCTGGGCCTTCGCCTGAGGCTGCGCCTGAGCGGGCTGCTCCCCTTCCTTGGCGGGAACGGGGTTGTCCACCGCGCCAAAACCCGTGGCGATCACGGTGACCCGCAGCTCATCCTCCAGGGTATCGTCAAAGGCGGTGCCCATCATGAACAGCGCGTCGGGGTCAGCCACCTGCTTGACCATCTCGGCGGCCTGCTCCACTTCCTCCAGGCCCATATCCATAGGTCCGGTGATGTTGACGATGATGCCCTTGGCCCCCTGGATGGAGGTCTCCAGCAGGGGACTGTTGATGGCGATGCGGGTGGCCTCCTCCGCCTTGTTCTTGCCCGCCGCCCGGCCCACGCCCATGTGGGCCAGCCCCGCGTCCTTCATCACGGCGGTGACGTCGGCAAAGTCCAGGTTAATGAGGCCGGTGGTCTTGATCAGGTCGGAGATGGACTGCACCGCCTGGCGCAGTACGTCGTCGGCAATGGCGAAGGCGTTGGCAAAGGTGATTTTCTCATCGGTGGCGTACTGCAGCCGGTCGTTGGGGATGATGACCAGGGAGTCCACCTTCTGGCGCAGCTCCTCAATACCCTGAGCAGCCTGTTCCATCCGGCGGCGGCCCTCGAAGTTAAAGGGCTTGGTGACCACGCCCACGGTAAGGATTCCCTTCTCCTTGGCAATCTCCGCCACCACGGGCGCCGCGCCGGTACCGGTACCGCCCCCCATACCCGCAGTGACAAATACCATATCCGCCCCCTCCAGCAGAGCGGTAATCTGCTCCTTGCTCTCCTTGGCGGACTCCCGGCCCACCTCGGGGTTGGCCCCCGCGCCCTTGCCTCCGGTGAGCTTTTCCCCGATGGCCAGTTTCTGGGTGGCCTCGGAGGCGTTGAGGCACTGGCGGTCGGTGTTCACCGCGATGAACTCCACGCCCTGCATCCCCGCGCGGACCATCCGGTTCACCACGTTGTTTCCGCCGCCGCCCACGCCAATGACCTTTAATACGTCCTCATGACTGGCGGCGGAATCCATTACAAATGCCATCCTGTGACCCTCCTATGTAAAACCATTAGTAGCAGTTCAATCAATGTAGAAAACCACATCTTGCTACATTGTACCCTTTTTTCTCCAGCCGGTCAATAGAAAATCGCAGTTTTTTGACGTAAGGAAAAAACTTCACGATTGATCCGGCCGAAACCGCGCCTTTCCGTCGGCCACTGTCAGATCCAGTAGGCCGCCCTGCCCCTCCTGGATTTTTCCCTCCTCAATTCCTTTGCTTAAGGCGCTCTGCGCCAATCGGATACAGTAGTCATAATCCCCGCCCCGGGGCAGCCGCAGACGGTAAATGCTGTAGTTCAGCGTCATGGACGAGGCCGCAGTGCAGTCCAGCTGTGTACACTGCTCCAACATCCCATAGCTCTCCAACACCCCCAGCAGCTCCTTCACATATTCCAGGGTGAGCTTTTCCTCCTCCGCAGTCTGGATCATTCCCCCGGCATAGGGCCCCACCGCCATAAGGCCGTTGATTTGGACTGTACGAACGGTTCCGTTGTCCCGCTCCAGCAGCTTTCCTTGGGCAGAGATCAACCATCTGCCCTCGGCGGAGTCCACCGACGCCGCCGCTACCCGTTCCGTCACCCGAATCACCAGGCTGTCCGGATAAACCCGCTGGATCGTCACCCCCTCCACATACGGCAGCTGGGCGCGGATGGAGGCCGATATCCGGCTGGCTGGCAGGGCAATGAGGTTATCCCCAATGTTTACGCCGGAGGCGTCAATGATCTCCTGGGCAGTGTAGCGCACATTGCCCGCCACCTCGACGGAATTCACCCGGAAAAATACCACACAGGCCACGATCACCGCTGCCGCCGCCAACAGGACAGACAGCACTTTATAAAGCCCGCTGAACCGGCCTCTGCGCCGGCTGGGCCTATTGTGTCTGCGCTGTCGTGCCACGGTATCACCTCGGTTCTCTCTTGCGGCCCCGCAATGGGGCGCCTCCGGCGGGGGTTACTTTCTGTCACGCGACAGAAAGTAACCAAAGAACGCGCCTAAGGGGCTGCGGCCCCTTAGGTATCCTCTGGGGACGCTTATACTGCCATTTGTGTTATCCTTCCGGCGCGTGCGGCTTTACGGCTCGTGTCCCCCTATTTGTGCTGCCGCTTGTATTTCGTCACTGAGAATATTGCGGTCCACGGACTGCGCCTCAGCGGGTGGGGTTTTCGGTTTGTTAGTTAATTTTTTTAGACTTCTCTGCGCTCCACACTCGCGCCGAGGCATTGGAGCATTTTCTCCAGGCCCTCATATCCCCGGTCGATGTGGTTCAGGCCGGACAGCACCGTGGTGCCCTCCGCCCCTAGCGCAGCTGCCGCCAGGGCTCCTCCGCCCCGCAGGTCAGCCGCCTCCACCCGGGCGCCGTGGAGCCGCTCCACACCCCGCACCAGCGCCACCCGTCCCTCTGTGGTAATATCCGCACCCATGCGGATCAACTCAGGCACATGGCGGTAGCGGCTGTCAAACATGGTCTCCACAAACAGAGTGCACCCCTGAGACGCCGCCAGCGCCGCCATCACCGGGGCTTGGGCGTCGGTGGGAAAGCCGGGGTACGGGGCCGTGCGGATGGTGGGCACGCCTTTGAGGGGGACCTCTCGGCCCCGCTCCAGCTCCACGTATTCCAATTTGCTCTCCACCCGGCATCCCGCCTGGTGGAACACCGACAGCACCGTAGCCAGATGCCGCCAGTCCACCCCGCTCAGGCGCACTTTTCCTCCTGCGGAGGCGGCGGCGGACAGGAGGGTTGCCGCCACAATCCGATCGCCCATGACGGTAAGCTCCCCGCCGGACAGCTCCCTACCTCCCTCTATGGTGATGGCAGAGCTGCCCGCCCCTTGAACCCGCGCACCCAGGCTGTTGAGAAAGTCCTGGAGGTCGCCGATCTCCGGCTCACGGGCTGCGTTGGCGATGGTGGTGGTCCCTGTCGCTCCCACAGCGCACAGCATGGCGTTTTCCGTGGCCCCCACACTGGGCAGGGCAAGCTGTACCTCTCCCCCCCGGGGCCGTCCCTGACAGTGAATCCCCCGGTCCTCGCTGACCTGGCACCCCATGGCCCGGATCGCGCTGAGGTGCAGGTCAATGGGCCGGGGGCCCAGCTCACACCCACCGGGATAGGTCAGATGGGCTTCCCCCGTCCGGGCCAGCAGCGGACCCAGAAAGATGATGGACGAGCGCATGGCGCGCATCTGTTCTTCCGAGACGGCACTCCCCGACGCACCGGTGGAGTCCACCGTGATGGTGTGCCCCTCCTGCTCCACCCGGCAGCCCAAGTGCCGCAGAATACCCAGCGCGGCAGTCACATCGGTGAGCCGCGGACAGTTGTGGAGCGTCACCGGTCCCCGGGCCAGCAGACAGGCCGCCAGAATGGGCAGCACACTGTTCTTCGCCCCGTGGACGGCCAGCTCTCCCTCCAGCGGCGTTCCGCCCCGCAGATACATCACACTCATGGCAAAGCCTCCCCATAGAAAGAAATCTCGCTTCATTCTATGCGAAAGGGTTTTGGGCTGTTATTTCATGAGGGCAATCAGGTTTTCATAGATGTCCTGGGCCGCATTGGGGGAGGCCAGCTCTTTCAGGGCCCGGCCCATGGCTGCCCGGCGGCTTCCGTCCGCCAGCAGCTCCATGGCCGCTTGGTAGAGGCGCTCACCGGTGCACCCCTTCTCCTCAATCAGCTCCACTCCGCCCCGGTCGGCCAGCACCTTGGCGTTTTTATATTGATGGTTGGCCGCCACAAAAGGAGACGGCACCAAAATGGCGGGTTTGCCCAGCGCGGTCAGCTCGCCGATGGTGGACGCTCCCGCCCGGCAGATCACCAAATCGGCCGCGGCCATCACCACCGGCATGTTGTCAATGTAGGGCCGCACTTCACTATCAGAAACGGACACGCCCCGCTTTGAAAGCTCAGCGGTCATATCCTCGTAATCCCGCCCAGCGGCGTGGATATAGTGGAACCGGCGTCCCTCCAACCACCAGCGCTCCGCCAGCTCCACGGTGCGTTCACTCATGTGGCCCGCCCCCTGGGACCCCCAAAAGGAGATAACCAGCGGCTGGCTGTCCAGCAGGCCCAGTTTTAACCGGGCCTGCTCCCGGTCCAGCGTGAAGAATTCCCCCCGGACGGGAGTGCCCGTGACGACCACCCTTTTCGCGTCCTTATAATACTCCGCCGCCTCGGGAAAGCCCACCATGACCAGGTCCACCTTATTGGCCAGCGTCCGGGTAGTGAGGCCCGGATAGGCGTTGGACTCGTGGATGGCACAGGGAATTCGGCGTCTCGCCGCCTCGTGGACGGCGGGATAGGAGGCGTAGCCCCCGGTGCCCACCACCAAATCCGGCTTGAACTTTTTCAGGATGGAGGACGCCTCGTGCTGGCCTACGGGGAGCTTGAATACGCTGCCCACGTTGTGCTTGAGCACCTTCCAGCTCCAGCTGCGCTCAAAGGTGGACACCTTTACCGTCTCGATGGGGTAACCCGCCTGTTTGACAAGCCGCTGTTCCATTCCCCGCTCCGCGCCCACAAACAGGATCTCGCAGCCCGGATGATGGGTCTCAAACTGCTGGGCCACGGCCAGGGCGGGATTTACATGGCCTGCCGAGCCGCCACAGGTAAATATCACTTTCATTGTGGGCGCCCTCCTATTCCGCCTTGGGGGCGGCGATCTGTCTGGATACGCTGAGCACCATGCCCATCTCCGCCAGCTGGATGGCCAGCGCCGTGCCGCCGTAGCTGAAGAACGGCAGAGAGATGCCGGTGGGGGGCAGGAATCCGGTGACCACGCCGATGTTGAAAAAGACCTGGAACGCCATCAGCGAGGTGATGCCCACCACCAGCAGCGTGCCAAACCGGTCCCGCGCGTGGAGGGCCAGCCAGTAGCCCCGGACGATCAGCAGAGCAAACAGCGCCATGATGACGCAGGCCCCCACCATGCCAAGCTCCTCGCAGACGATAGAGAAAATATAGTCGTTGTGCTCCTCGGGGAGAAACAGGTGCTTCTGCTGGCTGTTGCCCAGCCCCACTCCCAGCAGCCCGCCGGAACCGATGGCGATCCGGGACTGCCAGGGTTGATAGCCGCCGTGCTGGAGGTCGCTAAGGGGGTCCTGCCAGATTTTGATGCGCGCGGTCATGTATTCCGTCTGAGTGATGATAAACCACAGCGCAGCGCCGACCAGCGTTCCCCCGGCGATAAACCAGCCCATTGAGATGCCTGAGGCGAACAGCACCGAGGCCGCCGCCACCACCACCAAAACCATGGCGGACATATGGCCCTGGAGGGCGATGATGCCCAGCACCACCAACAGCACCGCGCCGTAGGGGACCAGCTCCAGCAGGCCGATGTGGTCCAGCCGTGCCGCCATCCGGCCCGTGAAGGTGCGTTTGCTCCATTTTTTCGGCGGTCCGAGCTGACTGCTTCGTTTGGACAGCCCGGCAGAAAAAAACATGATGACGCCCACCTTGGCGATCTCCGAGGGCTGAAACCGAATAGGGCCAATCTTGACCCACCGCAGCGCGCCGCCGCCGGACCGCCCAAAGTAGGGAACGAATACCAGCGCCATCAATACAATGGACGCCCCCAGTACAAACACGGACATCCACCGAAAATGCTGATAGTCGATCTTAGAGATGATGAACATAGCCACCACGCCCAGCACCGCGAAGGCAAACTGCCGCTTGAAATAGTAGAGCGGATCGCCCCCCGTATCCACATCGGGGTCCAGGTTATACATAGCGGACGCAAAGGAGGCGGATAGCACCATGATCAGGCCGATGGCCACCAGCAGCATCACCAGAGCCAGAAACGGCAGGTCCACAGGACCCCTGGCCAGCTGCTGCTCAATGGTCAGGTCCCGTTTTGCTTTTCTGGCCATGGGTCTCCCCTCCTTTGCCGTGGGAAATGGGTTTGCTTAGATTGCGTACCGATACATGACTCCGACGAACGCCAGCAGACAGAACGCCACGGTGATGCCGGTGAATGTCACCA
>CATLHC010000039.1 GCA_949948775.1 uncultured Oscillospiraceae bacterium | reverse complement strand
GCATTTCCTTTGGTGTCTGTTCCATTATAATACATCCTTTCAATCAAGTTTATTTCCTGCTCCGATTCTTGACTGATAGAATGTCTTTTATTCTCTTTTACACATACTTTTCGGGGCTCTCCCAGCTGGGGTACCCCCACCATCTGCTGAAGGGGGTTCCCTCCAGCGGATGGTGGGCGGAGTTAAGCTTTATTTGTTCACGGTTTCTACGTTGCACTGGCTGATCAGCCACTGGCAGCGGTGGCATTCCTTGATGATTTACTCCGCCGATTACACTAAATTCCTCCATCAGTGAAGGACAGTCTATACTCTGAATGGTTTGTCAGCACATCTTTGCAATGCCCGGAGAGCTCTCCATTTCCTGGAATAAGCGTAAGATTGATTGCATCCCCATCCTTAAGTCCTGCAAGAGAATCCTTCAGCTTATCCAATTCGTATACCCGCGCTCCATCAAGCTTGCGCTTAATAGAAATTTCAAATGTTTCGCCTAAAAGTTCCAGATTAACAATAGTTGTAAATTCCGGAGTATAGCAAATATTCCCTAAGTTTCCCAGTGTCCCGCGAACACTGTCGTCAACTGTAAGTGGAAAATCCGCTTTTTCCCAGTCCCCTTCCAATTCTCCCCCAGTAATTAACGTATTAAGGTACTTAATGAGCCATAAGTCTTGGGCGGAAAGCATATTCTTGATACAAAATTGCCTTTTGAAATATTTTTCGATGTCGATCAACTTTTCAGCGGCCTCTATCAGTGTGTCTCCATATGGTGCCTTTGCATCCGTTTTGCTGCCGGATGCCCGTCGTATACCTGTTTCCAGGTCACAAAGCTCCAGAGTTGCTCCCTCGTCAATTTTCTTCATATATTGATAAAATCTTAGCATATCATGTGTGCATGCAGATTTGGGAGTTATACTCACTGTGAAAGGCTTATCTGGCGGAAGGTATGTGTGTGTAATATCAAAGCTCCGTGCCGCATGGTCCTCGTTTGTCATTACTCGCGTTCCGTCATCCAATATCTTGCGGAGCTTCAATGGTACATAATCAAAAAATGTCTCTCCATCTGCACATATCCGAACAGGGCCAGTTTCCTCGAACTTTTGCGGCGTAAGGACAAGGTGCGAACCGATGGCTTTCTTTGCTTCGTGTTGATCAGGATCCTGGATGTCACCAAGAAATTTGGTGGCACTATTTACATAAAAACAGACTGGCTGCTGAAAGCGGTATGCTTTGTCCAGAAAATCACTTCCGGGCGGAACAGGATGTTCGCCAATTCGAATATCTGATATATTCATTGCCATTTTCGGCGGATATTGTTTCAGTGCATCATCCCTGAGCGGAATACTGACAAGGTTTTTTCCGTCAACCAATCCAAATCCATAATACGGATATAGGTGGTGCCTGGTACTGATACGGTCCATATGTGTAGAAAGACTGTCCCCCACCAGCTCCAATTTCCCCGCATCAATCAATTCCATATTCTTGTCGGGAGACAATACGCAGTTATCGTCCATCTTACGCTCCAACTGCTTAAGGCGCTCCTCCATTACTGAAATGGCTCTGTCAATATGTTCTTCTACCGCATCCTCTATTTCCCCCATAGCGAACAGTGTGTCCTTGTTTATGCTGCGCCTAAAAAATCCCTTGAGTATCGACATGGCATCATCAATGATTTTTGCCGCGCGTTTCTCTGATATTCGGCAGTTGGCATTTGCATAATACATTGCTTTTTGTACGATGTTGTTCCTGGCTGCCGCGCGTTCGCTCTTATTTCCGTAAAATCTGAGTCTCATATCGTCAATGAGATCTTTGCATATGTACTCTGACAATTTCTGAAAATCTATTTCTTCGTCTTGTGTGCACAGTTCGTTGATTTTTTCCTGCCTTGACAGATATTCCTCCAATCGCTTTTTTGCCCTGGCATCCATGTTCTTGCTTCTAAGCGTGTCTTGCATAACCTCAAGACCAACGCTATACAGAACATCAGTGATATTCATCCTTTTCCCCCTGTTCTATTTTTATCGTATCATAGTATCGGAACAACAATCGCCAGTAACTGTATTTTCAAGTTTATATATGTGTGTTTGTTTCCCCTATTGATGGTAGGATTATAGTTCGATGCGGGAGAAAAGTCAATCCTACCAAAACTAACCTCAGAAGGATATGAACATGGGCAAGACCGTTCTGGCTAAGGGGATTGTTTCCAATAGATTTCGGACAAAACTCAACGGCACGGGCAGGAGCGGACAGGGATTCCTTATTCGCTCCTGCCCATTTTTCACTTTTTGGCTTGCTCACATCACCTGGTCGATTACGCTGCCGATAGTATCCGCCGCCTCCCATTTCATCCGCTGGGTGGCGTGGGTATAGGTGTCCAGGGTGAAGCCCGCACTGTAGTGGCCCAGCGTGTTGGAGAGGGTCTTCACGTCTACGCCGTTCTGCAGCGACAGGGTGGCGAATATGTGCCCTTATGGCATAATAAGGACAAATCGGATAAACCTTTGCGGCGCAGCGGGTTGAGCGGTTTGTCCTTATTCTTTTTCCACAAAAAAGTACCCTCAAAGCGGGACTTACAGGAAAAGGTGATAAAACTGCCTTTCACTTAAAGGACAAATTTTCCGAACGAAAACAAGCAATCTGATGGGCGCTATTCGTCAGAGAAAGTGGGGCTTTCTAACAAAATTAGCTCCCATCGTGGGTAAGCATAGACAGAGGAAGCTTCCATTTGACCCTTTACACAAAAGCTAAGTTTTTTACTGCGGCTGGCCAACTATAGCTTCTAGGCGTCTGGTAATATATTCGATTGCCTCATCGAGACTGTTTTCGGAAGGCACAAGACGAAATGTGTTGTCATCCAGCAAGGAACAGACGTTGTAAGTGAATGTATCCGCAAATTCAAAGGCCACAGGCATTTTGCTTCGGGTACGTGTGCATATCCATCGAAGCGCCTCCTCGCTGATGCGGGCCTGGGTTTCTATTTTGAAATCCTTCGTCAGTACGTCCCACAAAAGCCAATTCCAAGAGGGGAGAATCTGATGGAAATCATTTATATATTTGACACAGGCTTCAATATAGCAGGAGAGATCCTCTGCCCTGTTCAGCGGAAGCATACCCTCCAAAGCCGAAAACACTTTCAGCCGTATATGCAGGTCGTCGGCTTTCAAAAAGACCAAGAGTTCTGTTTTTAACTGTGCCGCATTAGCCTGCTGATAGATGCTTCGTTTATCAATCCACAAGCCAGCAGCCAAGACAGGAAGTGCTTCCTCCTGTTGCTGGATCAAATCTGAATGGCGATGCTCAATATAATACTGGTATGGGTTTGCGATTTCACCCGACAGAATTAGAGGAATGGACTTATTGTGAATATAACCATTATGATATTTTTGATCTAGTCCGGAGAAGCAGTCAACCAGCTTGTTTCCATATCTGCCATCCAAAATTTGTCGCATACCCTTTACCATAGTATGGCAGCTCCTGTTGAACGGCAGAAAAAGCAAAGCGGCGCCCCGCGAGGGGCGCCGCTTTTTCAATCTGTATCGCCGGTGAATTGGAGCGCGCCGGTGGGACACAGCTCCACACAGCGCCGGCAGCCCCGGCAGACAGCGTCTTGCTGCGCATGGGTGGGGACGGCGCGGATCGAGACGCCAAATCCCCGGCCCACAAAGCCCAGCAGCTCCTGCTGCGCCTGTTCCCGGCAGACGCGGACGCACTGGCCGCACAGGATACATTTTCCCCGGTCATAGAGGATCGCGCCGGGCCGGGCCTGCACGCCTTCCCTCTGGGAGCTGCTCTCCAGGCGGCCGGGGCAGACTTGCTGGGCGTTGAACTCCTGGAGCAGGCCGCAGCCGGGATAAGCGGCGCAGCCGCACTCCATGCAGCGGGCGGCCTCGGCCCGACACTCCTCTTGGGAGGGGCCGGGAGCCGGAAAGACCGCCCTGGGCTGCCGCTCCACCGCCTGGAACGTGTCCTCCGAAACCTTCCGGCGGGAACGGACAGTAATGGGCCGGGAGACAGGCGTGCCCCGCAGAAAGGCGTCTATGGCCGCAGCCGCGTCTGCGGCCTGCCCCACGGCGGAGACCGCGTGACGCACACCGCGGTTGGCTGCGTCCCCCGCCGCAAAGACCCCTTCCATATTGGTGCGGAAGGTGCCCGGCTCCGCCGCGATGCGACCCGCAACCGTTTGGGCCAGCTCTGGAAAATCGTCCAGCTCCGCCCGGCGGGAGGCCGGGTCCTGAAGAAACGCCTGTCCGGCGGACCCTTCGGAAGCGGGCGCCTGAGCGCCCACGGCAAGGAGGACCGCATCATATTCGGCCCGGAGGGCGGCAAGCTCCTCCCTGCCGGATATTCTGCGGCCGTTCACCATGTGGACGCCCAGCGCCTGGATTTGAGCCACCTCCCGGTCCAAAACGTCCGGAGGCAGCAGGTTGGGAGAGCACGCGCCGCGCAGTGTCCCGCCCATCTGAGGCATGGCATCAAAAAGAGTGACCCGATGGCCCATCCGAGCCAGGAAGCAGGCGGCGGACAGCCCGCAGGGGCCTCCGCCTACCACTGCCACCGATTTACCCGTGGCGGGCAGGCAGCGGGGCTGAACGGGATTAGGCGCGTTCAGATTCGCCTCGGCCGCAAAGACCTGGAGGGCGGCGATGGACAAGGGCTCCTCCACAAAGCGGCGGCGGCAGGCCGACTCGCAGGGATGGGCACACACCCGCCCGATGGAGGCGGGCAGGGGGAGCCGGTCCAGCAGGACGGCGGCGGCCTGTTCCATATCTCCGCCGGAGATGGCCTTGAGGAACCGCTGGCAGTCCACATGGGCAGGACAGGACAGGGCGCAGGGGGCGGTGCAGTCCCCCTCGTGGTCGCTGAGCATCAGCTCCAGCGCCGCCGCGCGGGCGCGGCGGACCCGGGGCGTTTCGCTGTCCACCACCATGCCGCTGACAGCGGCGGTGGAGCAGGCACGCAGCAGCCGGGGATTCCCGGAGGCCTCCACCAGACACAGCCCGCAGGCCCCAAAGGGCGCAAGCCCCTTCTGGGCGCACAGGTGGGGGATATGGATGCTGCTGCGCAGGGCCAGCTCCAGGATAGTGCTCCCGGCGTCTCCCGAAATCTGGCGGCCGTTAATGGTGAGGCAGACCTGTTCAGGCATCGGGCACACCTTCTTTCAGGACCACGATGGCGTCGAAGGGACAGAAGGGGATACAGGCGTCGCATTTGATGCAGGCGTCCTGGTCGATGATAAAGGTTTTTCCGGGTACGCGGATGATGCAGTTGACGGGACAGCTCTTCAAACACAGCCGGCAGTTCCGGCACAGCTTGGGGATGATGTAATAGGTACGCAGGGCTACGCATTGCCCGGCGGGGCAGGACTTGTCCCGGACATGGGCCACCAGCTCGTCCCGGAAGTAGCGCAGGGTGGTGAGCACCGGGTTGAGGGCGGTCCGCCCCAGGCCGCACAATGCCCCGTCCTGGACGGCGGCGGACAATTCCTCCAGTAGCTCCACATCGCCCTCCCGACCCTGGCCGTCAATGATGCGGGTGAGGATTTCCTCCGCCCTCCGGGTGCCGATGCGGCAGGGGACGCACTTGCCGCAGCTCTCGGCGGCGGTGAAGCGGAGGAAGAATCGGGCCATCTCCACCATGCAGGTGGAGTCATCCATGACCACCATGCCGCCGGAGCCCATCATGGCGCCGGTGGCTGCCAGCGCCTGGTAGTCGATGGGCGTGTCCAGCATGGACTCAGGCAGGCAGCCGCCGGAGGGCCCGCCCATCTGAACCGCCTTGAAGGCAGCGCGGGTGCGCACTCCGCCGCCCAGGCCGAAAATGACCTCCCGCAGTGAGGTGCCCATTGGCACCTCCACCAGACCGCCCCGCCGGACCTGACCGGCCAGGGCAAAGACCTTGGTGCCCTTGCTGTGCTCCGTGCCGATGGCGGCAAAGGCCGCCCCGCCGTTTTGGAGAATCCAGGGGATGTTGGCGAAGGTCTCCACGTTGTTGATGCAGGTGGGCTTGCCCTTGTACCCCTGCTGAACAGGGTAGGGCGGGCGGAGGGACGGCATCCCTCTGCGGCCCTCCAGGGAGGCGATGAGGGCGGTCTCCTCCCCGCAGACAAAGGCCCCCGCGCCGGTGCGCACGCGGATGCGGCAGGAAAACTCAGAACCCATGGCGTGGGGACCCAGGAAGCCTTGCGCCTGGGCCTGCTCCGCCGCCTGGCGGAGCCTGGACACGGCCAGGGGATACTCCGCCCGGATGTAGACGATGAGCTCGGCGGCCCCAGTGGCGTAAGCGCCGATGAGCATGCCCTCTATGACCCTGTGGGGGTCACTCTCCAACAGGGCCCGGTCCATAAAGGCCCCGGGGTCGCCCTCGTCGCCGTTGCAGATGAGGTATTTGACGTCCCCGGAGGCGGCGCGGGCCCCGTCCCATTTCCTCCAGGTAGGAAAGCCCGCTCCCCCGCGCCCCGCCAGGCCGGAGGCCTTTACCTCCGCGATGACCTGCTCGGGAGTCAGGGCGGTGAGGGCGTGCCGGGCGGCCTCGTAGCCTCCGCGGGCGATGTAGTCGTCGATATCGGTGGGGTCCACCAGGCCGCAGCCGCGCAGGGCGATGCGGGTCTGCCCGGCGAGGACGGCCTCGTCCTCCTGGGAGATGGCCAGGCGGTTCACCTCCTCCCACCGGCCGCTGGTGAGGGCGTTGGCAATGGCGGGGGCGTCGTCCGGCTTGACGCGGACCAGGCGGCGGGCCAGCACACCGTCCTCATACAGATCCACGATGGGCTCAAGATAGCACATGCCCAGGCAGCCCACGGTCCGGAGCCGGAAGCCGCCGCCCTGAAGCTGCTCCAACGCGGCGTAGACCTCTCCGGCGCCTGCGGCCAGTCCGCAGCTGCCCTGTCCTACGGCGGCGGTCCTCATGGGGTCTCCTCCCTGGCCCGCAGCTCCTTGAGGACGCTCACGGCGTAGTTGGGGGTGAGGTGCCCGTAGGTCCGGCCGTTTATCATCATGGCCGGGGCCAGGCAGCAGCAGCCGATGCAGGCCACGTTCTCCAGGGTGAACAGGCCGTCCTCAGTGGTGCCGCCGTCCGGCACGCCGAGATAATTCTGGAGGGCCGACTCGATGGGGTTGACGCCGCTGACATAGCAGGCGGTGCCCTTGCACAGCAGGATCAGGTACTTACCCACCGGAGTGGTGCGGAACTGGGAGTAGAATGTGGATACGCCGAAGACCGCCGAGGCCGGGCAGCCGGTGGCGGCGGCGATATGGGTCAGCGCCTCCTCAGGCAGATAACCGAAGAGCTCCTGGGTCCGCTGGAGGATGGCCACCAGGTTGTCGGAATCGCAGTCATATTCCCGAAGCATTTCGTCCAGGCGCGTCAGGCCGCTTTCCAGGGTCGGGGCACGACATTCACTCATCTTGATCCCACCTTCCGCACAGTTTATATATGGTATGATGAAAATTATAGCGGAACGCCCCTATGGAGCGCAATTCCAAATTGGAAAAGGCGTTTCCATTTGGGATATGGAGCAGGTCAGGCATCATAAATGCTCTTGCCGTCCTTGTTCTCGTCCACATAGTCCCCGGAGAGGCAGATGGAGAAGTGGAAAATGGGCTTGTCCACCCGCACCAGCTTCAGCGGCAGGTGCTTCACTCCGCCGGGGATGAAGATCATGGCGCTTTTGGTCAGCAGGTGAGTCTCCCCGTCCATGGTGAATTCCACCTCGCCGTTCAGCTCCTCCGGGTGATCGGGGTCGCTGCCGAAAAAGCCCACCACCTCGTCGTTGGGGTGAACGTGCTCGGGGGCAAAAATGGGCTCAGGCATGGCGTGATGATACCAGGAGGCGTTGATCTGAAACGCCCCGGGGACCACGTTCTGGTCCAGCCAGAGGATACGGGTCCCGAACTGCTTGTACCGCTCCAGAAATTCCGGCGGGAACTGGGGCGCTTTCAGGTCCGTCACGTAATATTTGCCATACTTTCCTTCGCTGTTCTTGACTGCTGCCATGTCCAGCACCTTCCTTGCCGATTGGATTGCCCGCTGTCCGGCGGACTGTGTTGATTATACCAAATCTCAACGGATGTGTCACAAAAATTTGATTTTGCCCTGAATATTTTTTAACCGGACCGGCGGCAGGCGGGTGCCGCCGGGGGCAGATGCTTTCCTCTTTTGAAAAAGCGGCCCAAAAATAGAATTGTAGATTGTGGGGGGTTTTTGTTATATTTACAATATGTCTGTGGAAAACGTCCAAATATCAGGGGACAGATCTCGGGTTGATTTGGACTATTTTGTTTTGGCATGTACACAGACACACCGCGCTCCGGACAGCACCTTACAGGCGGTCTGTCTGGGCGCCCTATCGGCAATGTGCCCCAATTCCTGTCCCTGGACCTGCAAAAACGAGAGAAGAAAGGAAGAGAGCGTATGTCAACCGAACAAAAAAACCTGGCAAAGAAGCCCATTTTTGACACCATGCAGCTGGCGGGTCTGATTCTGGCCGTAGTTGCGCTGGTGGTCATGTATCTGATTCCCGAATCCGAAGCACTCACCCGGGCGGGCATCAACACCATCGGGGTGCTAGTGGCCACCATCTGCCTGCTGATCTGCCGCACCTTCCCCGTGGCCACCATCGGCATCCTGCTGGTGCCCATGCTCTACTTCACCGGCGTGTGCACCAACGTGGGCGAGTCTCTGGCCGGCTATGCCAACCCCACCACCTTCTTTATCTTCGCCTCCTTCGGCATCACCGCCGCCATCACCACCACTCCGGTGGCCAAGCGGATGATGCGCTGGGTCATCAAGACCTTCGGCAAGACCACCACCGGCGTGCTGCTGGCCATCATGCTGGTGTGCGGCATCGTCTCCTCCATCATGAGCAACCTGCCCGTGGTGGCGGCCTTCCTGCCCCTGGCAGACCAGTTCGTCAAGCTCTTCCCCGAGGGCAAGGACCGCACCCGCACCGCCTGCGCCTTCATTCTGGGCGTGCCCATCGCGGGCATGGCGGGCGGCGTCATCACCCCCGCCGGCGCGGCCATCAACGTGATGGTTATGGAGCGCCTCCAGTCCGCCGCCAACATCAACATCACCTTCCTGGCCTGGATGGTGATCGGCGCGCCTCTGGGCATCCTGACCATCCTGTTCGCCTGGTTCTTCCTGTCCAAGGCCTATAAGCCCGCCCAGCTCTCCACCCAGGAGATCGAAAACTACCTGGACAGCCTGGAAGTGGACAATCAGTGGTCCATCCCCGAGATCAAGACCTGCCTCATTTGCGGCGGCATGTTTGCCCTGTGGATTCTGTCCACCTGGTTCCCCTATCTGAACACCACCATCGTGGCCATGACCGGCCTGTTCCTCTTCATCTGCCCGGGCCTGGGTGTCATGACCATCCAGGACTTCTTCAAGAGTGTCAACTGGAGCATGTTCATCGTGTTCGGCGCGCTGACCACCCTGTCCGGCCGCCTGTCCGCCAACGGCGTGGTGGCCTTCCTGGCCAACACCGTGGCGGAACTCAACGTGGGCCAGGTCAACCCCGTCCTCATGGCCTTCGTCATCACGATTGTTGCCTGGCTGCTGCTGCTGCTCATGCCCATCGGCAACTCGCTCACCAACCAGCTATCCGTGCCGCTGATCGCCATCTGCCTGGGCTTTGGCATCAACCCGGTGGTGGCGGTGGTGCCCCTGCTGTTCTGCGGACTGTGCGCCTTCATGATCCCCATCGACACCCTGCCCCTCATGGCCTACAACTACGGCTACTATTCCGTGGGCACCCAGGTGAAGGCCACCATCCCCATCTGCCTGTTCATCTCCGTCATCACGGCTATCTGGGTCCCGCTGACCTGCTCCTTCGGTTTGTGGTAATCGCACCGGAGGGCTGAGCAAAGCGCCCCCGCGGCCGCATAATGGAACGACTGGAGCGGCAGGGCCCGACTTTTTCGCCCGGGCCTTTCCGCTTGCTGAAACAGTATCGAAAAAAAGAGGTAAATGCCATGAGAGTATCCAGTGTAACGCAGCAGATCAAAAACTTTGCCCTGACCGATGCCCGCATGGCCAAGGTGGGCATCGCCAGCATCGACCGATTCAACGAATCCCCCGAGGGGATGCACCCCACGGACTTCCTGCCTGGGTGCAAGTCCGTGATCGCCTTCTGCGTCCGCCTGCCAGACGGCGCCGTCAACGCTACCTACCGCACCTTTGAGGACAGAAACTACGACATCCACGGCATATACGGCGCATACGGCTATGTGGGCGCGCCCAACTACAACCTGCTCTGGGCCAACTACAAGATCTCCCGCTTTGTGGAGAAGGTCACCGGCTGCGCCGCCATGCCCAACACGGCGGGTCCCACCCACGGCGCCAAGATGCTGAGCATGCGCCACTGCGCCTACGCCGCCGGCCTGGGCGAATTTGGCTGGAGCTCGCTGATGCTGACGCCGGAGTTCGGCCCCCGCAACCGGTTCGGTGCGGTGCTCACCACCGCCGAACTCACCCCGGACCCTATGTACAGCGGCCCCCGGCTGTGCGAGCCGGAGAAGTGCCATATCTGCGAAAAGATGTGCCCCACGGGGGCCATCCCCCCCTATGTGGAGGGAGAGGGCCGGATCGTGTGCGCGGGCGGCAAAGAGGTGGACTACAGCCAGATCAACTGGGCCAAGTGCCGGCTGATGTGCCACGGCACTCACGCGGAGTACAACGAGAGTGGCGGGGACATCATCCCCATTGAGATGGACGACCCGCTGGACGAGGAGCTGGGCGACATCAACAAGTATTACGCCGGCCATCCCCGCCAGAACTTCCACCAGCACAACCCCACCTGGAAGTGCGGCAACTGCCTGACCTACTGCCCGGTGGGAGACTGGAAGGAGCGATTCCGGGACACCGGCCTGTCCGCGGTGGACACAGACAAATACATCGACGGCGACGAAAAGTAAAGCGAGGCGACGAATATGAGCTTGACGGAGACGATTAAAAACTATATTTTGGGCGACTGCAGGATGGATTCTGTGGGTGTCGCCCCTGCGTCCGCCTTCGACGGCGAGCCGGAGGGGCACCGCCCTGAGGACGTGCTCCCCGGCGCCAAGAGCGTGATCGTGTTTACCCGGCGCATCCCGGACGGGGTGATCCAGGCCGCGTTCCGCAGCCGTGAGGACGGCAACGCGGACGCCCACAGCATCTATGCCGCCTACGGCAGCGACCTGACCCCCAACATGAACGTGTTCTTCATGCAGTTCAACATCGCCACGTTCATCGAGATGACCTTCGGCTATACCGCGGTGCCGGTGCCCTCCGGGCCGATGCAGAACGTGACGTCGGTGAACAAGCCCCTGCCCGTGTTTATCGGGCCGAAGCGGAATGCGTACATCATCAACTCGGAGCGGGCGGCCTACGCCGCCGGGCTGGGCGACCTAGCCTGGAACAACATGCTGGTGACCAAGGAGAACGGTCCCCGGCAGGTGGTGGGGCTGGTGGTGACCAGCATGGAGCTGGAGTACGACAAGCCGTACAGCGGCCCCCGGCTGTGTGACCCCGCCGCCTGCGGCATCTGCAGCAAGGTGTGCCCGATGCACGCCATCCCGCCCTCGGACGGGGAGGTGGACGTGGTGCCGGTGGCGAACGGCGAGGTGAAGGTGGCCCACATCAACGCCAACGCCTGCGCGGTGGCCTCCATGGCGTTCCGCAGCGAATTTGCGGTGAAGGGGGAAATACCCGACCTGATCATGTCGAACGACCCTTCCGACGAGGAGCTGGCCGAAGCCTACGCGAAGAAGCCGCTGAGCCACTATTCGCTGGACCACTATCCGAAGCATTTCTGCAATAAATGCATGCTCTACTGCCCTCTGGGCGATTGGGAGAGGCGGTTCTCCGACACCGGCCTGTCCAAATTCGATAAGGGAGGGCCGGCACAATGAAAAAGATGGTGATCTATACGGGGTTTCACCCCGAGGTGAAGCGGGAGTACCACGGCGAGCACATTTACAAGGTGGTGCAGACCAAGACGCTGGGGGCGGACGGCAAGGTGGTGCTGGACGCCAACGGGAGCGTCATCCGGGACGCGGGAGCCAACGTGTTCTACAAGCTGGATCACACGGGCTGGATCAAGAGCGTGGGTCCGGAGAAGTATGTGACGGACTGGTGCGCGGAGGAGCGATGGGGCCGTGTGGAAGCGGTGGAAGTGGACGAGCAGGGCAACCGGCTCGGCGGCGAGACCCTGGGCTTCATCATCCTCCGGGTGGACAGAGCAAACGGCCTGCTTTAAGGGCAGATTGAGGTGAAAACGGTATGAATTTAACTGAAAAGCTGAAAAATTATATTCGGAATGACTGCGACATGGACTTTGTGGGCGTGGCTTCAGCCGAGGCCCTGGCGGGGGAGCCGGAGGGCCACCGGCCCGGTGACCTGCTTCCCGGCGCGAAGAGCATCATCGTTTTCGGCCGCGGTCTGGCCGACGGCGTGGTCCAGGCCGGGTTCCGGGCGCTGGAGGACAAGAACATGCCGGCCCAGAGCACCTACGCCGCCTATGGCCACGACCTGGCCCCCAACTTTCTGCTGGTGAACGACGCATACAATATCGCCCAGTACCTGGAGGATATGTTCGGTGCGGTGGCGGCGCCGGTTCCCTTCGGCGTGCAGCAGAGCACCGTGTGGGACAACGTCCCCGCGCCCATCTTCACCGACCCCTACAAGCAAGGGATGCCGCTGGACGTGTTCAAGGCGGCGATGGCCGCCGGGATCGGTGAGTTTGGCTGGAGCAACCGGTTCCTCACCGAGGAATACGGCCCCCGGCAGCTGCTGTGTGCGGTGATTACTACGCTGGAGTTGGAGTATGACGAGCCTTACTCCGGCGCCCGGCTTTGCGACCCGGAGAAGTGCGGCGTGTGCTCCAAGCTGTGCCCCACCCACGCCATCCCGGCCCCCGGCAGCGGCAGCGGCAAGACCAAGGCGGCGGGCGGCAAAGAGGTGGAGGTCGCCGACCTGAAGGTGAACAGCTGCATCGTGGCCTCCACTGCCTATCGGAAGGAGTTCCAGGGCAGGGCGCCGGTGCCCGACCTGATTCAGGGCGATGACCCTACGGATGAAGAGCTGAAGGCGGCGTTTGCCAAGAAGCCGCTGAACGGCTTGTCTGTGGACCACTATCCCCGCTATCTGTGCGAGCGATGCCTGCTCTACTGCCCCGTGGGGCGGTGGAAGGAGCGGTTCTCTGACACCGGGCTGAGCAAGTTTAACCCGGAGACCCAGTCTTTTGGGAATTGAGCCGCGGGAAAATGCATTTGATAAAACTGAGAAAATAAGGTAAAATAGGAAACAAGGTTTCCTGCGTCGCGCCCGCCTTTCCGGCGGCGGACCGGGGTGCTCATGCCGCGGCGACGGACCGGCGGGGAGAGGTAAAGGGCCGTATACGACGGGCCCACTCCCCGCCGCCGGGCCGCGGCAGGTGTTCGGTTTGTGCCGACAGGAGGTGTCAAACCGTGAAGATCGAAAACTATGAGGCTGTTTTGGCCGTGTATCAGTACGACGGCTGGACGGAGGCCGCATACCAGACCATCCAGTCCCCCTCCACCATCTCCAAACGGGTGAGCAAGGTGGAGGAGGAACTTGGCGCGCCCATTTTCCTCCGCGGCAAGAGCCCCCATGTGACGCTGACCGAGTTCGGGGAGCTGATGATCCCCTACATCCAGAGGATTGTCTCCCTCAACAACCGGGTCTTCGCCTATGCGGGCAGCACCGGGAACAAGAACGGGGCGGAGCTCACAGTGGGCTATCCCCCGCTCATGGGCACCATGGGGGAAACGGAGATCCTGTCCCGTTTCAAAAATGAAAATCCGTCGGTGCGGGTCAATCATGTGCTGCGGCACCGCAAAGACCTGCTGCTTATGCTGCAGGAGGGCAGTCTGGACTGTGCATTTGTGTTCATGGTGGGGGACCAGCAGGTGCACAACGATGTGTTGGACGTGCTGCTCAGCAGCGGCATCTGCCATATCCCCGTTATGCGCCGGGACTCTGTCAGCGTAGGACTCAGCGAGCGGCATCCCCTGGCGGGGCGGGAGTCGGTGTCGATCTCCGAGCTTTATCAGGATACCTTTGTATTCAATGACACCCCCGCCCATGAAAATGTGACCCAGGGCTCCCAGAGGTTTCTATTTGGACAGGAAGCTGCGTGGCATATCCCGGTGAAGATCGTGCGGATGGATTTCATCAACAAGCCGATGGTGGCCAGTTTTGTCTCCGAAAACAGAGGGGTGCTGCCTACTTGCTGCATCCCGCCAGAGGACCTGCCCGGGGTGCGGTTTCCCCTGGTGACGGATTCTGAGATCATATCCAGCGGCATCTTTGTATATCCCAAGCACTATTCCTCGCCCATGGTAAAGACCCTGATTTCGTTCGTCCGGGAGTACGCGGCTGAACAGGGGGTGATCCGGTGAACTGGAACGAGCTGGAGGCCATTTCCCTGGTCAACCTCTACGGCGGCTACAACGAGGCGGCCAAGAGCACCAAGACCAATGTCTCCCTGCTGTCCAAGCGGGTGGCCAATGTGGAGAGTGAGCTGGATCTGAGGCTTTTTCAGCGTATGACCCGCAAAAACTCCACCTCGCTCACCGCCCACGGGGAAGCCTTGATGCCGCTGTTCCAGCAGATGCTGAACACCCACGCCTCCATGCTCAACCGCGCCAAGGCCTATCTGAATATCAGCGCGGACAGCATCACCGTGGGTGTGGCCGTGATGCTGGGAGATCTGGGGTCGGGGCGGCTGATGTCTGGCTTTTACGCCCAGTGTCCCCAGGTCCGTATGACCACCATCCTCAAGTCCCAGGAGGAGATCGTCCGGCTGCTGTCCGAGGGAATGCTGGACTGCGCGTTCCTGTATGCGTCGGAGAGCGCGTCATCCAGGGGATATTGGGAGAGGATGTTTGCCAGCAAGTACGGCGAGGAACAGCTGACGGTGACCGTCCTGGAGGAGAACCGGGACATGTATATCGGGGTCAGCGAAAAGGACGTGCTGGCCAGACAGGATACGGTGCGCCTGGAGGAGCTGAAATACTGCTGCTTTATCTTTAACCGCTGGAATGAGCGGTACCAGCAGCAGGAAAACGACTTTTTCTCCAGCTTGGGCGCGGACTTGGGGGATTATGAGGTCATGTATGAGGACTTCATCAACCAGGACTATGTTTATCACCTGGCGGCCTCCGGCGCGGGGGTCCTTCCCCGGGTGTTCTGCTCCGGATGCTCTGTGCCGGGGGTCAAATTCCTGAAGCTGGAGGGCTGGCCCACGGCGTCCAAAATATTCTTCGTGGCCAGGAGATACGGCAGCGACGTATTGGAGGCGTTCACCCAATACGTCAAGGAAAACGCAGGCAGGTGATCCCTCAGAGAAACCGCCTGCCACAGAAGAGGTGAGAATATGTTGAAGCAAAGTCTGGTCCTTACCGAGCGGCAGGACATTGAGGCCATCCTCCAGAGCTGCAAGACCTGCAGGATCGCCATGGTGGCCGAGGGCCGCCCCTACATCCTTCCAATGGTATTCGGCTACCGCTGGGATGAGGAGGGGTTGGTGCTGTACTTCCACTGCGGCCTCAGGGGAACAAAAAACCGCGCCCTGCGGAACAATCCCCAGGTCTGCTTTGAGATGGACATCGAGGGAGAGCTGATCGGCAGCGGCGACGTGGCAAACCGGTACAGCCGCGCCTTCTCCTCCATCATTGGCGAGGGCAAAGTAGAATTTGCCCAGGACATGGAGCAGCGCCGTCAGGGTTTTGAGTACATCATGCGGCATCAGACGGGACGGGGAAATTATACCTACATGGATGCGTATCTGGCGGTGGCGGAAGTCTTTTGGGTACGGGCGGACAGCTTCAAGGCCGTCCGGAAACTGCCGCCCACCGGACATCCCACAGCGCATCAGCCCCAGCCCGGGGCCTCCTCCATCACTTGTGACGGAGCGGAGGACGACAGCTTCTATTAAACGGCAGACATGGCAAAGCGGCGCCCCGCAGGGGCGCCGCTTTTTCCATCTGTATTGCCGGTTCTCTTACTGGCATTCAGGAAAAACCTTGTTCAGTTCGATAAAACAGCCGTCCAGGACGTTGACTTTCGCCACGTCTTCCCGCCCGTAGTCCTCGTGAGGAAGCAGAAGGCCGTTGGTCAAGGTGAGCACCTGCACAGCCTTGTTCTCCGGGTCCACAATCCAGTATTCCCGGACCTGGGCCCGCTGGTACAATCCCAGTTTGACCAGCCGGTCATGCCGCCGGGTGGAGGGGGAGAGAATTTCTATCACCATGTCCGGGGCTCCCCTACAGCCGTAGTGGTCCAGCTTGGAAAGATCGCAGACTACCGTCAGGTCCGGTTCCACCACTGTGTCCACATCCTCCGGGCGGTCTTCCTCCCTTTCAAACAGGCGCACGTCAAAAGGGGCGTGATAGACCCTGCACCGCTTCCCTTCCAAATAGTTGGCGATCTGTCGAAATATTTCCCCGCTGATTTCCTGGTGTGCTCTGGAGGGGGCAGGGGCCATCAGGAAGATTTCCCCGCCAATGAGTTCCACCCGTTCGCTGTCGTTCCAAGCCAAAACATCCGCGAATGTGCAGCGGCCTTTCTCTGCCGGCAATGCCATAATCTCACTCCTCGCAATAACGGTAAGCTCTTTTCTAGTATTCCAATTGTACCATGGCCCTCCGCGGATTGCAAGGAGGAAGGCGCGAGTCCGCAATCCAGTATTCCCGGACCTTGGGCCGCTGATACCGATGGAATTCGGTGAGCCTGCCGCCGATGGGCAAATAGCAGCAGGCGGGCTCAGTAGCCGGGGTTTTCCACCTTGGTGTATATTTTGGCCTCCTCCTGGCCCCGGAGCACCCGCAGGCCGCCCAGGGCCAGGGAGAGCATCTCGTCCTCGCCGGGATAGACGACCACGGGCGCGATGAACTCCACGCGCTCCCGGATGTACTCAGTGATGTATTTGGAGTAGGCGATGCCGCCAGTGAGCAGGATGGCGTCCACCCTGCCGCAGACATTGGGGGCGCACTTGGCAATGTTCTTGGCGATGTTCAGGGCCATGGCGTCATAGATGAGCTTGGCGTGCTCATCGCCGTTATCAATCAGTTTCTCCACTTCCCGGCTGTCTGTGGTACCCAGATGGGCCATAAGGCCGCCCTGACGCTTTACCAACTTCATCATGGAATCGTAAGTCTGCTTCCCGTCGAAGCACATTTTAATCACATCGAACATCGGCAGGCCGCCAGACCGCTCGGGGGAGAAGGAACCCTCCTCATCGCTAATGAAGTCTTCAATTTTGCCGTTGTGGTGGAGGTTGACGGAGATGCCGCCGCCCAGGTGGGCCACGATGACGGTGATGTCCTTATAATCCCTGCCGTTTTCCCGGGCGTAGCGCAGGGCGGCGGCACGGGTGTTCAGGTTGTGGCCCATGCCCTTGCGGCGAAACTGGGTAATGCCGGTGATCTTGTTGATGGGCAGCAGTTCGTCCACGGTGATGCCGTCGTAGATGAACGCGGGGATGCCGTACTCCTTGCTGATGGAGCGAGCGATCATGGCCCCCACGTTGGAGGCGTGCTCGTTCTGGGGCCTGTTTTTAAGCTGCCACACCATGTCGTCGTTGACCTCATAGGCCCCCGCCTGGATGGGGGTGAGCAGGCCGCCCCGGGACACAATGCCGGACAGGCTGTCCAGGGTCACCCCGTGGCCCTCCAGCGCCTTGACCACCAGTTCCTTTCGGAACTCATACTGCTCGGCCACATGGTCGAAAGGGGCCAGCTCCTCGGGGGAGTGGACGATGGATTCCGTGAACAAGGGGGTCTCGTCCTCATAGACCGCGATCTTGGTGGAGGTGGAGCCGGGATTCAAAATCAGCAGCTTTTCCATTGAGACGGCCTCCTTACTGTTTGATGGCGGCGGCGGAGATGACGATGGACAGGTACTTTTCCTCCGGGCTGGAGCCGCGGCTGACCATGACGATGGGGCACTTGGCGCCCACGATGAAGCCGGCCATCCTGCCCCCTCCGATCAAGGTACAGGCTTTGCCCAAAATGTTTCCCGCATGAATATTCGGGGTGACCAGCACGTCGCAGTCCCCGGCACAGGGGCTGTCAAAGCCCTTAAAATCCGCAATTTCGCGGCTCAAGGCGCAGTCCAAAGAGATGGGACCCTCAACCACGCAGCCGGGGATCTCGCCCCGCAGGTTCATCTGCTTCAGCGCGTCGCCGTCTACCGTTTCGGGCATCTTGAGGTTGAGCTTTTCCACGCAGGCCAGCACCCCTACCTTGGGGCAGTCATAGCCCATTCCCCGCAGGGCCTCCACAGTGTTGATGATAATGTCCCGTTTCTGCTCCAGCGTGGGGTAGGTCACCATTCCGCCGTCCACGGGCAGCAGCAGCTTGTGGTAGGTGGGCACCTCGAAGGCGGTGAAGTGGCTCATCACCCGGCCCGTCCCCAAGCCGTGCTCTTTGTCCACCACGGCTTTGAGCAGCACGGAGGTGTCCAGCTTGCCCTTCATGAGGAAGTCGGCCCTGCCCTCCCGGACCAGGCCCACGGCGTACCGGGCGGACTCGGCCAGATCGGGCACGTCGATGATGTCCCCGGGGTCCATCGACTCCCCCAGATGGGCCAGCGCCTCGTCGATGAGGGCCTTGTCCCCCACCAGGATGGGGTGGGCGATACCCTCCTTCCGGGCGTGGAGGGCGGCCTCGATGGTGTGCTCGTCCCCGGCGGCGGCCACGGCCATGCGGGACATGGAGGGGTGGCTCTTTTGATGCTCGATGAGCTCGTCAAAGTTTCTGAACGGCAAGGTGATCCTTCCTTTCTGTATTGGTGGATGCAGAAAATTGTTCTTGCAATCCATAGGCGTTAGGTATAATATGTTTTGCAAGATATAAAATTATGTGGATGAAATGAGGCTTGGTTATGGCAAAGATCAAAAGGGCGTCTCTGGTGGATCAGGTCTACTCAATGCTGCGGGAAGACATCATCACGCTCAAGACTCCCATGGGTACGCGGCTGAATGTCAATGAACTGCAAAACGAGCTGGAAGTGAGCTGCACCCCCATCCGGGAGGCCATAAACCGCCTCCAGCAGGAAGAGCTGGTGGTCTACGAGAACAACGTGGGGGCCCGGGTGCTCACGCTGGACGAGCACGACGTGAAGGAGATCAACGAGCTGGCCCTCACCCTCCAGCAGACGGCCGTGCGTCTGGCCATGACCAACGGGGACCGGCGGGCAATGGTCCAGGAGATTGGCGCGCAGATTGAACGCTATCAGGCCTCCCGCACGTCCCGCGAGTATGTAAAAGCGGTGTATAACCTGATCGGGGTGTTCTACCACCACTGCGGCAACCGTCGCCTGGACCGGAGCATGGTGGCCATCCAGGGCCAGGTGCTGCTGCTGCGTCATATCTATGCCGAGTGCTCCCAGTGCCGGGAGCATCTGGATGAGCTTCAGCGGATACAGGCCGGTGTGGAAAACGACCGGGTGGATGAGATCTGTGACGCCCTCAAGTCGTACATCGACCGCTCCACCCCGGTTATTTTGGAGTGGCTGAGAAAAAACAATTGAGAAAAGAGGGCCGGTCTGCAAGCGCGGACCGGCCCTCCTGCTGTCCCTCGGGCCATGACCGCCTGGGGCCTACCTCTGCTCCCGGCCCAGCTTCAGGCCGGTCTCGAAAGCCTGCCTATTCAGCGGCAGCAGCTTGGGCTTGCTGCCCAGCTTGTGCTCGATGGTGGACCACACCACCTCGGGGGGCACCACCTCGGTATAGCCCACGTACACGCCCAGCATGATGACGTTGAGCACCTTGGAATTGCCCATCTCCAGGGCCATCTCGGTGACGGGGGCCTTGACCACTTTCACGTCGTCCCGGTCGATGTTCTTCTCATCCACGATGGAGCTGTTGATAAACAGGGTGCCGCCGGGCCTGAGGGTGCGCAGGAACTTGCTCAGGGATGGGCCATTCATGACGATCAGGTCGTCCATCACGTCGCCCAGAGGGGCGCCGATCATCCCGTCGGAGATGACCACAAAACAGTTGGCGGTGCCGCCCCGCTGTTCCGCGCCGTAGGAGGGGAAAAAGGTGACGTTCTTGTCGGTGGCGTCACAGGCGGCGGACGCCAGGAACTTGCCCAGGGTCATGACGCCCTGGCCGCCGAAGCCGGCTACACACAGGTTGGTTTCCATATTTTCCTGCCCCCTTATCTGTCGCGGATGACGCCCAGCGGGAACTCGGGCAGCATCTTCTGCTCGATGAAGTCCAGGGCGTCCAACGGGTCCAGCCCCCAGTTGGTGGGGCAGCTGGTGACGATCTCCACCATAGAGAAACCCTTGCCATCCAGTTGGTTCTGGAACGCCTTCTTGATGGCGTTCTTCGTCTTGATGACGTTCTGCGGGGTATTGCAGCTGGTGCGCTCCAGGTAGCGGGGCGCGGTGAGCTGGTTGAGGATCTCGCACATGTGCATGGGGTAGCCGTGCTCCTCGGCAATGCGGCCCTTGGGGGCGGTGGACGCCTTCATGCCCAGCAGGGTGGTGGGGGCCATCTGGCCGCCGGTCATGCCGTAGATGCCGTTGTTGATGAAGATGACGGTGATGTTCTCCCCCCGGTTGGCGGTGGAGATGGACTCACCCAGGCCGATAGAAGCAAAGTCGCCGTCGCCCTGATAGGTGAAGATCAGGGAGTCGGGGCTAGTGCGCTTCATGCCGGTGGCCACGGCAGTGGCCCGGCCGTGGGGGGCGGTGATGGTGTCATAGGCGATGTAATCCATGTGGAGGCCGCAGCAGCCGATGCCGGTGATGCACACCGCCTTGTCCACCAGATTCATCTCATCCAGCACTTCGCCGATGAGCTTGATGACGGTGGAGTGCATACAGCCGGGGCAGAAGCCGGAGACCTTGTCCTCCTGGATGGTGGTGGTGCGGGAATAGATTTTTTCCATGTCTCTCGTTCCCCCTTACTTGGCCAGGATGCCGTCCACGGCTTTGAGGACAGCTTCCCGGCTCATGATGTTGCCGCCGGAGCACAGGCAGGTCTCGATGGGGCAGCGGCCCTTGACCCCCATGCGCACGTCGTGCACGAACTGGGCGGGGATGGACATCTCCACGTCCAGCACACCCTTGCACACGTCATAGTTGATCTTGTCGAAGGAGTTATAGGGGAAGGGGTGGACGGTGATGGGCCGGATCAGCCCCACCTTCTTGCCCGCGGCGCGGCAGATGTCCACGGCGGACTTGGCGATGCGGGCGGACACGCCGTAGGCGGTGATGATCACCTCAGCGTCCTCCACCATGTACTCCTCCACCTGCACGTCCTTCTCCCAGGAGGCGTACAGCGCGGCGGCCTTCTCGTTCTCGGCCTGCATGATCTGGGTGTTCCACTGCCCCGGCTGAATCCAGGAGCGGTTGGCGTAGTCCAGCTTGTGGCCGGTGCACGCCCACGCGGCCTTGGACGCCTTGATGGCGGCGATCTCCTCGTCGGTCTTCATGGGCGGCAGTTCCACCGGCTCCATCATGGTGCCGATGACGCCGTCGGCCAGGATGAGCACCGGGTTGCGGTCCCGGTCGGCGTAGTCGAAGGCGGCGTAGGTCAGGTCCACGGCCTCCTGCACGGTGGAGGGGGCCAGCACGATCATTTCGAAGCCGCCGTTGCCGCTGGCCTTGGTGGCCTGGAGGTAATCCTGCTGGGCGGGCTGGATGGCGCCCACGCCGGGGCCGCCCCGGGAGATGTTGGCGTACACGATGGGAATGCGGGCGGCGGCGCAGTAGGAGATGCCCTCGCTCTTCAGGGAGATACCAGGGGAAGAGGAGGAGGTCATGCTCCGGGTGCCGGCGGAGGCGGCGCCGTACACCATATTCACGGAGGCCACTTCGCTCTCACCCTGGACGAAGGTGCCGCCCACCTCGGGCATGCGGCGGGCAAAATACTCGGGAATCTCATTTTGCGGGGTGATGGGGTAGCCGGCAAAGAAACGACAGCCGGCCCGGACGGCTGCCTCGGCGATGGCCTCGCAGCCTTTCATCAATACTCTTGCCATGTTCGTTTCTCTCCTTTACTTATAGACTTCGATGGCGCCGTCGGGGCAGATCCGGGCGCACATACAGCAGGCGATGCATGCCTCTTGGTTGACGGGTTCCACATACTCATAACCCTTGGAGTTCACATTTTTGCCCACCGCCAGCACCTGTTTGGGGCAGTACCTGATGCAGTACTGGCAGCTCTTGCAGCGCTCCGCGATCACTTTGATCATTGCCATAAAAAAGTCCTCCTTTCTCTTGTGTTGGAACCTTGCAGCTGAAACTCACTTTTGTGAATACAGTTTCCGAAGTTACTCCTCCCCCGCCAGCCAGGGATAGGTCAGCGCCAGCCGCAGGGGAAACACGGGGACGGGCAGCGCCTTGGCCGCCTCCTCCGCCAGCTCCTCCCGGACGCAGGCAAAGGATAGGGGGAGGTATTCCCCCACCAGCGCGTCGGTTTTGTGATAGCCGTCCACCACCTCGTTCAGAGCGGTGGTGAGGCCGGTGTTGGGGTTGGCCGCTAAGAACAGCTGGGTCAGCTTCACGTGGGACACGCCCAGGATCTTGCCCAGAGTCTCGTCGATGTGCTCGATGGTGTCCGACCAGGGCCGGTATGCGTTGATGACGTAAAACACGACGGTGGACGGCTTGTTGAGCTGGGGCGCGAAGCCGCCGATGGAGCGGGCGCCAATGTAGTCACCGCCCACATCCAGCACCACCAGACTGTTCTCGTCCCGGAGCATGGGGGCCACGCCGCCCACCAGACTGGGCGCGTCCATGAACTGCTCTTGGTAGTGGACGGTCACCCCGGCCTGCTCCAATTCCGCCGCCGCGTCCCGGGAACGGAACAGGGGCTTGGTCATGTCCAGATCGAAGAAGTGGACGGACCGGTCCTGGTCTTTGACCAGCGCCTTCGCAAAGTTGATGGCGATCTCGCTCTTCCCGCTGCCCGCCTCGCCGAGAAAAACGAAATTGTGCCATGCTCCGTCCAGCCCCAGGCTGTCCAGCAGGCCGATCCTCACACTCATCCGGGTTCACCTCGCTTGTACTTGCACTCAGTATACTACGGCGGGCGACAAAACGCAAGAGCATCCTATATTCTATTTTAAATATTTTGCATCTTGCTAAATCATAGAATAAGTGCTCATAGCGGGGAGATCATGGTTTGCCGCGGCGCTTCTGGCATATTCTGCAATCCTATCTGCCCCCTCTCCCCGGTTTCTGTCAAAAGTACATAAAAAACTACGGTCAAGTTTAGTATAATCATATATTGAATAATAAAATATTTTATGATATAGTAGCAGTACGACAGCCGGAGCTGACCCAAATATGTTAAGGAGGAACTATCATGAGCATGGATTTCAGCGTGTTGAAGCATTGCAAGGTGATCACAGAAAAGGACCCGCGGCTGGACGACCCGAATTTCTCCCACGAAACGCCCCTTCAGATGGACGGCATCCGCAAAGATGTTATGTTCCTTGACGAAGAGGTGGCGCCCGGCTTTTTCATCAATGAGTATATGTGGCATATGCCCGGCAAGCCGGTCGAGCAGAGCGCCGTGGAGCTGGCCGTAGCGGCCCCTCACGTGAGCTCTTACGACAAGGTCATCTCCTTTGTCGGAACGAACCCCGACAATCTGTACGACCTGTGCGGTGAGGTGGAGGTGCTGCTGGAAAATCAGCGCTTCACGCTGGAGCGCCATTTCGCGGTCTACATCCCCGCAGGGATGTGCCACGCCATCACGGTCAAGCGTGTGGACCGCCCCATCTGGCAGTATGTTTTGGGCCACGGGAAACGATTTGACGCCACCCCCTGCGAGATCCCCAAGCAGGGCTCCGGCCGGGACCTGAGCAAGCTCTTCTCTTACAGCTACGGCCAGGGCTTTGAGCTCCCCGACTATCGGAAGGGCGGAGGCCCGCGGGACGAGTTGGGCCGCCATGACCACATCACCCTGATGGACGAGGACATGGTCCCCGGCGCCCAGTTCTACATCGAGGCCTCCTGGATGGGCACCGCCCCCCGCAAGCCGCTGCCCCCGGATGTAAAGATCCCCGGCCCCAAACGCCACGCCCATCCGTTCCCCGAGCTGATCACATACTTCGGGACCAATTGGGACGACTCCTACGATCTGCAGGGCCATGTCTATCTGACGCTGGAGGACCAGGACTTCGACATCACAAGGAGCTTTGTGGCCTACATCCCCGAGGACGTGCCCCACTGCCCCCTGTACCTGCAAGAGAAGCTCGATCACCGGATCGTCCACTTTACCGCCGGCCCGGCCAAGAAATATATTTGACCCTGAAAGCAGGGAGAAAATAGGCTGAAGCGCTATCCCGGCCCTGATTTCCATTTCCAACACGCTTTCAAAATTGATAATTGCAATGTGAGTGCTGAATGGTATATACTTAGGGCAACACCGCACAAAACAGGAGCATAAAGGAAGAGACTGTGGTAAAATAAGGACATGAATAAACAGATAAGCCTATCCGGTCTGATGGACGAATTGTCACAGGCACGGACAAAGAAAAAAGAATTT
>CATLHC010000038.1 GCA_949948775.1 uncultured Oscillospiraceae bacterium | reverse complement strand
AGCAGCCGCACCGAAGCCAGCAGCTCCGAGCGGCGCACGGGAGCCTGGAGCTTGAAGATCCCCTCCGCCTCGCACAGCTCCAGCCGGGCCTGGGGTGCGATCATCAGCATGGAACACCGCTGGGGCAGGTCGTAGAACAGCGACTCGCAGCTCTCCTCCCCCAGCTTGAAGCCGCACACCACGATGTCCAGCCGCAGCTTGCGCACCGCCCGCCGCACCTGGTCGGCGGTGCGGCACGGCACGCAGGAAAACTCGCCGCCTCGCTCAATGATCTCCCGGAGCCTGTCGCAGTTGCTCTGGCGCTCAAAGGCCACGATCACCTGCCGCATACCCGTTCACCTTCCTCAAATCGGTCCGCAAACGGGATGCTCAGTAGTTGATCATGTATTTGTCCACTTCCCAGCTGGACACGCGGGTGCGGTACTCGTCCCACTCCCGCTCCTTACCGGCGATGTACTGGGACGTAACGTGCTCACCCAGCGTGCTCATGACCAGCCTATCCTTCTTCATGGCCGTCAGCGCCTCCTCCAGAGAGCCGGGCAGGGCCTCGATGCCGCGGCGGCGCCGGGTGGCCGGGGTCATGGCAAAGATGTTCTCGGTGATCTCCGGCGGCGGGGTCATGCCCTTCTCAATGCCGTCCAACCCGGCGGCCAGGCACACGGCCAGGGACAGATAGGGATTGCAGGAGGGATCGGGGCAGCGCAGCTCCACGCGGGTGCCCATCCCGCGGCTGGCGGGGATGCGGATCAGGGCGGAGCGGTTGGAGGCGGACCAAGCCATGTAACAGGGGGCCTCATAGCCGGGCACCAACCGCTTGTAGGAGTTGACCAGCGGGTTGGTGATGGCGGCCATGCCCTTCATGTGGGCCAGGATGCCGGCGATGAAGGACATGCACTCCTTGGACAGCTGTTTGGGGGCGTCAGGGTCGAAAAACACGTTTTTGCCGTTTTTGTACAGCGACATATTGGTATGCATCCCCGAGCCGTTGATGCCGAAGATGGGCTTGGGCATAAAGGTGGCGTGAAGGCCGTTCTTCTGGGCCAGGGTCTTGACCGCCAGCTTGAAGGTCATGATCTTGTCGGCGCACTCTAAGGCGGGGGCGTACTTGAAGTCGATCTCGTGCTGGCCCTGGGCCACCTCGTGGTGGGACGCCTCGATCTCATAGCCCATCTGCTCCAGCGCCAGGCAGATCTCCCGCCGGGTGGACTCGCCGTGGTCCAGGGGGCCCAGGTCGAAGTAGCCCGCCTCGTCGTTGGTCTTGGTGGTGGGCTTGCCGTCCTCGTCGGTCTGGAACAGGAAAAACTCGGCCTCGGGACCCACGTTGAAGGTGTCGTAGCCCATGGACCTGGCCTTCTCCAGTACCCGCTCCAGCACGCCCCGAGGGTCGCCCACAAAGGCGGAGCCGTCGGGGTTGTGGATGTCGCAGATCAAGCGGGCCACCTTGCCGTGCTGGGGCCGCCAGGGGAAAATGACGAAGCTGTCCAGATCGGGGTACAGGTACTGGTCGGACTCGTTGATGCGGACGAAGCCCTCAATGGACGAACCGTCCAGCATGATCTCATTGTTGACCGCCCGCTCGATCTGAGAAGCGGTGATGGCCACGTTCTTCAGCTGACCGAAAATATCGGTAAACTGCATCCGGATGAATTTGACGTCCTCTTCCTTCACGATGCGGATGATATCTTCCTTAGAGTATCCCATGTTGACTTCCCCTTTCATTTATATTGGTCCGCCGGAAAATCATGCGTTTCCCGCAGCCAACTTCACTGGATTGAGCCGAGATACAAAAAGGCGTTCCCAACCTGCCGGTCCGGAACGCCTTTGTTCTCTCGATTACGGGTTTTAGTATAGCACAAACCTGATTTTTGTCAACGGTTTTTTGCTCACATGCAAAATTTTAGCGCAAAAAACGGGTTTCATATCCTTCGAAACGCGTTTTTTGTAATATGTCACATGACGGGCCGGGCGTTCCTTCAAAATTCCCCGGCGGCAGGCGGCGCCGGGACCGGGTCATCTTCTTTCAATTTTTGCGCCGGTTCTCCGCTCTTGGAAAAAATTAAGCGGAACGGCAACTATTACTTGACCATTCCCCTATGTTCTGCTAAAATAACAACATGTAACTTTTCCCAGCTTTCTCAGCACATCCGATAAAATTTTTGGAGGAATGTACAATGGCTCACAAATACGTCTATCTGTTCTCAGAGGGCAACGCCAATATGCGCGAGCTTCTGGGCGGCAAGGGCGCCAACCTGGCCGAGATGACCAACATCGGCCTGCCCGTGCCCCAGGGGTTCACCATCACCACCGAGGCGTGTACCCAGTACTATGAGGACGGACAGAAGATCAACGACGAGATTCAGGCTCAAATCATGGAATACATCGTCAAGATGGAGGGTATTACCGGAAAAAAGTTCGGCGACAAGGAGAATCCCCTGCTTGTGTCCGTGCGTTCCGGCGCCCGGGCCTCCATGCCCGGCATGATGGATACCATCCTCAATCTGGGTCTGAATGAGGACGTGGTGGAGGTTCTCTCCCGCAAGTCCGGCAACCCCCGCTGGGCCTGGGACTGCTACCGCCGCTTCATCCAGATGTACTCCGACGTGGTCATGGAGGTGGGCAAGAAGTACTTCGAGCAGCTCATCGACCAGATGAAGGAGAAGAAGGACGTCAAGCAGGACGTGGAGCTCACCGCCGACGACCTGAAGGAGCTGGCCGGGCAGTTCAAGGCCGAGTACAAGGCCAAGATCGGCTCCGACTTCCCCACCGACCCCAAGGAGCAGCTGATGGGCGCCATCAAGGCCGTGTTCCGCTCCTGGGACAACCCCCGGGCCAACGTCTACCGCCGGGACAACGACATCCCCTACTCTTGGGGCACCGCCGTCAACGTGCAGTCCATGGCCTTCGGCAACATGGGCGACGACTGCGGCACCGGCGTGGCTTTCACCCGCAACCCCGCCACCGGCGAGCGCAAGCTGTTCGGCGAGTTCTTGACCAACGCCCAGGGCGAGGACGTGGTAGCCGGCGTGCGCACTCCCATGCCCATCAGCGAGATGGCCGACAAGTTCCCCGAGGCCTTCGCCCAGTTCGAGGGCGTGTGCAAGACCCTGGAGGACCACTACCGCGACATGCAGGACATGGAGTTCACCGTGGAGGCGGGCAAGCTGTATATGCTCCAGACCCGCAACGGCAAGCGCACCCCTGCCGCCGCCCTGAAGATCGCCTGCGACCTGGTGGACGAGGGCATGATCGACGAGAAGCGGGCCGTGGCCATGATCGAGCCCCGCTCCCTGGACGCCCTGCTCCATCCCCAGTTTGACGGCGCGGCTCTGAAGGAAGCCCCCCTGCTGGCCACCGCTCTGGGCGCCTCCCCCGGCGCCGCCTCCGGCAAGATCGTGTTCTCCGCCGAGGACGCCAAGGAGTGGGCCTCCCGGGGTGAGAAGGTGGTGCTGGTCCGCCTGGAGACCTCTCCCGAGGACATCGAGGGCATGAAGGCCGCCCAGGGCATCCTCACGGTGCGCGGCGGCATGACCTCCCACGCCGCCGTGGTGGCCCGGGGCATGGGCCGCTGCTGCGTGTCCGGCTGCGGCGAGATCACCATGGACGAGGAGAACAAGCGGTTCGAGCTCAAGGGCAAGACCTTCCACGAGGGCGACTGGCTCTCTCTGGACGGCTCCACCGGCAAGATCTACGACGGCCCCGTGGCCACCGTCCCCGCCTCCATCGGCGGCGAGTTCGCCCGGGTCATGGGCTGGGCGGACAAGTACCGCCGCCTGCGTGTGCGCACCAACGCCGACACCCCCCACGACGCCGCCCAGGCCAAGAAGTTCGGCGCCGAGGGCATCGGCCTGTGCCGCACCGAGCACATGTTCTTCGACGATGACCGCATCCCCGCCATCCGGGAGATGATCTGCTCCGACACCGTGGAGCAGCGTGAGAAGGCCCTGGCCAAGCTGGAGCCCATGCAGCAGTCCGACTTCGAGGGCATCTACGAGGCCATGGAGGGCCTGCCCGTCACCATCCGCTTCCTGGACCCCCCGCTGCACGAGTTCGTCCCCACCGAGGAGGCCGACATCGAGAAGCTGGCCGCCGACATGGGCAAGACCGTGGCCGAGATCAAGGCCATCATCGCGGGCCTGCACGAGTTCAACCCCATGATGGGCCACCGCGGCTGCCGCCTGTCCGTCACCTTCCCCGAGATCGCCAAGATGCAGACCAGGGCCGTCATCAAGGCCGCGCTGGCCGTCCAGGGCCGCCATCCCGAGTGGACCATCGTGCCCGAGATCATGATCCCCCTGATCGGCGAGCTGAAGGAGTTCGCCTATGTCAAGAGCATCGTCACCGGCGTGGCCGACGAACTGCTGAAGGCGGCGGGCTCCAGCATGACCTACAAGGTGGGCAACATGATCGAGACCCCCCGGGCCGCCATGACCGCCGACGACATCGCCCCCATCTCCGACTTCTTCTCCTTCGGCTCCAACGACCTGACCCAGCTGGTGTTCGGCTTCAGCCGCGACGACGCGGGCAAGTTCCTTGGCGCCTACTACGACAAGAAGATCTACGAGAACGACCCCTTCGCCAAGCTGGACCAGCACGGCGTGGGCCGTCTGATCTCCAACGCCACCCGCTGGGGCCGCTCCACCAATCCCGACCTGCACGTGGGCATCTGCGGCGAGCACGGCGGCGATCCCTCCAGCGTGGAGTTCTGCCACAAGATCGGGCTGGACTACGTGTCCTGCTCCCCCTTCCGGGTGCCCATCGCCCGTCTGGCCGCCGCCCAGGCCGCCATTGCCAACCCGCAGTTCTAATCCAGCGCCGTTGCAGCGCTCTGCGGCCCGTGGTAAATAAATACTGAAAAGCAGCCCCGGCACGGCTTCGCATGCTATCATGCGGCAGCCCGTGCCGGGGCATTTTTTGTCCCCCTACGCAGGCCACGGCGGAGAGTGAAAATGGACACCTAAACCACCAAATATTACCCTGTCAAATCCTTGACGATGGGCTGTGAAATAAGGTATGATATGAATAAGGACCCAAAACCAGGAAATAAAAATTAGGAGGTAGTTTCCAATGGCTGTCAATCGTTTTGTACTCAACGGCATTTCCTACCACGGCAAGGGCGCCATTCAAGAGATCCCCGGCCTGGTCTCCGCCAAGGGGCTGAAGAAGGCGTTCATCGCCTCCGACCCCGACCTGGTGAAGTTCGGCATCACCAAGAAGGTCACCGACCTGCTGGACCAGAACGGTATGGCCTATGAGGTCTACTCCGACATCAAGCCCAACCCCACCATTGAGAACGTGAAGTCCGGCGTTGAGGCTTACAAGAAGTCCGGCGCGGACTACATGATCACCATTGGCGGCGGCTCCTCCATGGACACCGGCAAGGCCATCGGCATCATTATCAATAACCCTGAGTTCGCCGACGTGCGCTCCCTGGAGGGCGTGGCCCCCACCAAGAACCGCACCGTGTACACCATCGCCGTCCCCACCACCGCCGGCACCGCCGCCGAGGCCACCATTAACTACGTCATCACCGACGTGGAGAAGAAACGTAAGTTCGTGTGCGTGGACATCAACGACATCCCCGACATCGCCATCGTGGACCCGGACATGATGTCCACCATGCCCCGCGGCCTCACCGCCTCCACCGGCATGGACGCCCTCACCCACGCCATCGAGGGCTACACCACCGCCGCCGCCTGGGAGCTGGCCGACTGCCTGAACCTGGAGGCCATCAAGCTCATCGCCGCCAACCTGCGCCAGGCCGTCAACAACGACCCCGAGGGCCGGGAGGGCATGGCCCTGGGCCAGTTCGTCACCGGCATGGCCTTCTCCAACGTGGGTCTGGGCATCGCCCACTCCATGGCCCATACCCTGGGCGCCGTCTATGACACCCCCCACGGCGTGGCCTGCGCCATGATGCTGCCCATCGTGATGGAGTACAACCAGGACGCCACCGGAGACAAGTTCAAGTACATCGCCGAGGCCATGGGCGTGGACACCACCGGCATGGATCAGGCCGCCTACCGCAAGGCCGCCATCGACGCGGTGCGCCAGCTGTCCGTGGACGTGGGCATCCCCACCAAGCTGGAGGCCATGAAGGAGGAGGACCTGGAGTTCCTGGCCCAGTCCGCCGCCGCCGACGCCTGCGCCCCCGGCAACCCCAAGGCCGCCTCTGTGGAGGACTTCAAGACCCTGTTCCGCAAGATCATGTAATCGGTTTTCTCTTCCCTTTAGCGGGGGCGGGCATGGGCCCGCCCCCGTTTTCCGCTATGGCTGGAAGTTTTCTCCCGTTTCTCTGAAAAAAGGGTTGACAATCTGTTCCCCCAAGGCTATACTTTTTAATGTTGCAATATGGTCAAGCCAAGGCCGCTGAAAGCGGCTTGCCCGGTCGAAAGCTTGGGCGCTTGAAAAGGTTCGTTGATTCTTTTCAAGCTGTTTGATTATAAACTTCCCGGAAGGAGGCGCTCGATATGTGCGGCACCGTGTTTGGATTTGGCGTAGAGCACACCGTGAACAACAGGGGACTGTTGGGATATTCGCGCGCCTGCGGGATGGGATAGACTTCTCCTTTCCTGATGCCGGCCTGCCGCGTCCCTCTGTCCGAGAGGGGCGCTTTTTTCATCTGTTTTTGAGGAAAGGAGAACGCATGGAATCACAGAAAAAACTGTCTCTGCGGGAAAAAATCGACATGATTCTGCGGCAGCTTCAGGGAAACTGGGGCTTTTTGATCGGGGCCATTTTGCTGGCCTATATGAACACCATCTGCAACGCCGTTATCCCCCAGATCATCAGCGTCACCGTGGACTCGGTACTGGGGACCAGGGAACCTGACCTGCCCGGATTTTTTCAGGCCCTGCTGCCTCTGGACCGGCTGCGGGCCGACCCGGGAAGCGCCCTGTGGGCGGCGGCGGGGGCGGTGGTACTGGCCGCCGCCGTGCGGGGCATATGCATTTACGGCATGCGCATTAATCTGGCAAAGGGCTCGGAGGGGTTTGTGAAAAAGCTCCGAGATAGCCTTTACAGCCGCATCCAGCACCTCAGCTTTGACTGGCACACCGCCCACGCCACCGGCGACATCATCCAGCGGTGTACCTCCGATGTGGAGGTCATCCGCACCTTTGTGTGTAATCAGCTGATAGAGGTGCTGCGCACACTGTTCCTGGTGGCACTGTACATCGGCATCATGCTGTCCATGAACTGGCGGCTGGCCCTGGTCACGTTGGCCTTTTTTCCTGTCACGGGGGTGGCGTCCTGGATTTTTTACGGAAAAATCTCCTCCCGCTTCCGGGTGGCCGACGAGGCGGAGGGGGAGCTGACCACCTGCGCCCAGGAGAATCTGACCGGAGTCCGGGTGGTGCGGGCCTTTGGCCGGGAGCGGTTCGAGATCGACCGGTTCGCTCAGAAAAACGATCGCTTTTCCCAGCTCTGGGTGGAGCTGGGAAAGGTGCTCAGCGTATATTGGGCCTCCGGCGTGCTGCTGGTGTGTCTCCAGATCATGGCGGTCATCGTGGCTGGGGCGGCGGCGGCGGTGAACGGCGAGATCACCCTGGGTGAGTTCCAGGCCTTCGTCATCTACAACAGCGCCATGGCCTGGCCGGTGCGCGCCCTGGGCCGGGTGCTGTCCGAGATGAGCAAGGCGGGCGTGTCCATGGACCGGGTGGGCTACATTCTGAACTCTCCGGAGGAGTCCGACCGGCCCGGGGCCCAGAGCGTAACACTGTGCGGCGACATCGTGTTCGACCACGTCACCTTCAGCTACGAGGGGCAACAGGTGCTGCGGGACGTGTCCTTCACCATCCCCTGGGGGAGCACCTTCGCCATCCTGGGAGGCACCGGGTCGGGCAAATCCACCCTGGTCCACCTGCTGGACCGCCTCTACGATCTGGGCGAGGGCCAGGGATCCATCACCATCGGCGGCGTGGACATCCGGGACGTCAGGCGGGAGGACCTGCGCCGCCAGATCGGCCTGGTGCTCCAGGAGCCGTTCCTGTTCTCCCAAACCATCCGGGAGAATATCGCCGCCGCCCGGCCCGGCGCGGACCAGGATGAGCTGCGCCGATGCGCCCGGATCGCCTGCGTGGACGAGGCCATCGCCGACCTGCCCCAAGGCTACGAGACCGTGGTGGGCGAGCGGGGCGTTACCCTGTCCGGCGGGCAGAAGCAGCGGGTGGCCATCGCCCGAATGCTGCTGCAAAACGCTCCAATCATGGTGTTTGATGACTCCCTGTCCGCCGTGGACGCAGAGACGGACGCCAAGATCCGCGCCGCCCTGAAAGAGCGCACGGCCCAGGCCACAGTGATCCTCATCTCCCACCGGGTGAATACCTTGATGCAGGCCGACCGCATCCTGGTGCTGGACAATGGGCGGGCGGCGGACCTGGGCACCCACGCTGAATTGATCGCCCGACCGGGCGTCTATCGGGAAATCTACAGCATTCAAATGAGCAGCGACGACCGTGCGCTGGTGGAGGAAGGAGGCGACGCGTAATGGCTGCCTTTGATGAAAAGGAATATACACAGGCTTTCGACTGGTCTATCTGGAAGCGGTTGTTCCCCATCCTGGGCCGGTTCAAGGGGCGCTACCTGAAGATGGTCGTGTTCACCGGCTTCACCGACCTGCTGGACGCGGCCCTGCCCCTGTTCCAGCTGTACGCCGTGGCCCATTTCATCCAGGCGGGGACCCTGGAGGGGCTGGTCCCCTTCGCCGGGACCTATTTGGCCGCCATTCTGGTGGAGAGCGTTCTGGTCATCGCCGCCACCCGGCAGACCATGCACATTGAGATGTACCTGGGCCGGGACCTGCGCCGGGATTTGTTCCAGCATTTGCAGACCCTGTCCCTGTCCTTCTACAACGTCACCCCGGTGGGCTATCTGCTCACCCGGATCACCAACGACACCAACCGCATCGCCGGCAATCTGGCCTGGGGACTGAACGACATGGTGGATGAGATCATCTATGTGGTGAGTTCTTTTGCCATCATGTTCGCCCTGGACTGGCAGCTGGCGCTGGTGGTGATGCTGGTGGTGCCCTTTGTGGCAGCGCTCACCGTGTACTTCCAGCCCCGCATTTTGGACTGGAACCGGAAGGTGCGGAAAATCAACTCCAAAATCACCGGGGCCTTCAACGAGGGCATCACTGGGGCGAAAACCGCCAAAACCCTGGTGATCGAGGACCAGAGTATCAGGAATTTTAAGGACTTGACAGGGAACATGAACCACTCCGCCGTCCGGGCTGCCCGGCTCAACGCGGTGTATATCCCCGTGACACTGTTCTTTTCCACCCTGACAGTGGCCATTGTGCTGCTGCAGGGGGGCTGGTTGGTGAAGGAGCAGGTGATGGAGATCGCCACCCTATCCGCCTTCATCACCTATGCCATGAACATCTTCGAGCCCCTTCAGCGGATGACCAACAACCTGGCGGAGTTCATCGCCGTCCAGGCGTCCATCGAGCGGGTCACCGGTCTTCTGGAGGAGGCGCCCCAGATCACCGACACCCGGTCGGTTGTCGAAAAGTATGGCGACGCCTTTTCTCCCAAGCGGGAGAACTGGGAGCCGCTCATGGGCGAGATTGAGTTCAAGGACGTGACCTTCCGCTACCCCGACGGCGGGGACAACGTGCTGGAGCACTTCAGCTTAAAAATTCCGGCGGGCACCACGGTGGCCATCGTAGGAGAGACCGGAGCGGGCAAGTCCACCCTGGTCAACCTGGCCTGTCGGTTCTTCGAACCGACGCAGGGCCAAATTCTCATCGACGGTCGGGACTACCGGGAGCGCAGCCAGCTCTGGCTCCACTCCAACATCGGCTATGTGCTGCAAAGCCCTCACCTGTTCTCCGGCTCGGTGCGGGAGAACATCCGCTATGGGCGGCTGGACGCCACCGACGCAGAGGTCGAGGCGGCGGCCCGGGCCGTCTCGGCGGACAAGGTCGCGGCTAAGCTGGACAAGGGCTGGGACAGCGACGTGGGCGAGGAGGGCGGCTGCCTGTCCACCGGCGAGAAGCAGCTCATCTCCTTCGCCCGGGCGGTGCTGGCCGACCCGCGCATCTTCGTGCTGGACGAGGCCACCTCCTCCATCGACACCCAGACCGAGCAGGACATCCAAAACGCCATCGACCATCTGCTGAAGGACCGCACATCCTTCCTCATCGCCCACCGGCTGTCCACCATCCGCAAGGCAGACCTGATCCTGGTGGTCCGGGACGGCAAGATCGTGGAGCAGGGCACCCACCAATCCCTGCTCCGCGCCCGCGGTTACTATCACGACCTGTACAGCAAGCAGTTCGCAGAGGAGAATGCGGCGAAGGTGCTGGGAGCGTAACATCGGATACAAAAAAAGAGCCTGCCGCGGCGCGGCAGGCTCTTTTTAATTCAATGCTTACGCCTCCACATTCACCTGTGGAGTCTCCATGGGTGCGGACACGTCCACAGCCGCCAGCTGGGCGCCCACGGAATAGCCCTGGAGCGCGGCGTCCAAAGAGGCGTGGGCGGCCGCCCCCAACTGCTCCGCCTGGGCCTTCAGCTCCATCTTGGTGGCGGTGAGCTGATCCGCCTGACGATTGGCCACCTCTGTCTCCTTCAAGTATCCCGCCTCCCGGACGGCCCGCATGGCCTGATTTTTGCGCAGTTCCTGACGGATGCGCTGCGCTTCCCGGCGCCTGTTCTCCCGGAGCATGCGCTTCTGGCGGGCCCGGGCCAGCTCCTCTTTACTGATCTCCAGCTTCTTCTTATTGGCTCGGGTCACCGCCTTTTTCAGCTGGGTGATGGCGGCCTTGATCTGGTCGGCGTGCTCCGGGTCGGAGCGCTGGGCGGCCTCCAGCTGCGCGATGCGCCGGCGGGCATATCCTCCGGCGGAACCGGCCTGTCCCTGGGTCTTAGCCCGGCTGATGCGGGCATATGCCTCCAAGGGAGCGTCGCCGTACCGGGGCGTGACCTTGGCCAGCTTGAACTTTTCCCGCTGGGCGTCGGCCTTCTCCTTGGCGTCTTTAATCATCTCGTGGAGGGAGGCGGTATGCTCCTCCTGCTTCTTCAGGGACTGCGCCAGCAGACCGCTCTGCTGGTCCTCAGCCTGATCCTCATGGCCGACGCCGGAGATTGGTTGGATACCCATATTTCGCCCCCCTTCCAGTTCCTTTATCTATATATCGGCTGGAACCCGGAAAAAGGAAAGAGGAAAAGGATTATTTTTTCTCTCTCCGATACTGCAGGGGCGTGCCCTCCGCCGACATCCGCCGGAACAGGCGCATCAGGATGACCACCGCGGCGACGGCCAGCACCACCTCGGCTGTGGCTTGGGCACAGGCCAGGCCGTACAGGGGGAAGAAATAGTTGAGGATATACAGCGCCGGGATCTCCAGCACGATTTTGCGCAAAACGGCGAACAGCAGGGAATACTGTCCCAGGCCACAGGCCTGGAACACGCCCACCGCTAGGAAATCCACACACAGGAAGGGCTGGGCAACACACATACGCCGCAGGAACCGGGAACCGTAGGCCACCACGGCCTCCGTCTTCATGAACAGCCCAACCAGCGTGCCGGAGGCGAAGAAATAGAACACCGCCACTGCGGTGGAAAAGGCCAGAGAAATCTTTTCCGCAAAAATAACGGCCTTTTTCAGCCGGCCGCAGTTGCCGCTGCCGTAGTTGTAACTCACCAGCGGCATCAGCCCCTGGGACACGCCCAGGGCGATGTACATGGGAATCATGTTGATCTTATAGGAGATGCCCATGGCGGCGATGGCGTCGGGGCCGAAGACGGCGGTGAAATTATTCAGCACCGTCATGCCGGTGACATTGAGCAGATTTTGGATGGACGCGGGGACGCCTACCCCAAACACGCCCTTCACCAGCTCCTTCCGGGGCCGAGCCATGGCGGGCTGGACACATACATAGGTCCTGCCCCGCCGGACAAACAGCAGCACAAAGAAGTACAGGCAGGCAAAGCAGTTGGATAGGAAGGTGGCCAGTCCCGCCCCCGCCGCGCCCATATTCAGCCCCCAGGGAAGAATGAAGATGGGATCCAGCACGATGTTCAGCGCACAGCCGCTCATGGTGCCGATGCTGGCGTGGAGGGTGGCCCCCTCCGCCCGCACCAGGTAGGCCATGACCACATTGAGTATGGCGGGGGCGGCCCCACAGGTCACCGTCCAGCGCATGTACTCCATGGTGGCCCGGGTGGTGGATCCATCCGCCCCCAGAAGCCCCAGCAGGGACGGACGGAATATCGTGGTCAAAATGGAAAACAGCACGCCGCAGATCAGTGCGCAGTAGAATCCAAAAGCGGAGCTGCGCCGCACCGTGTCATAGTCCTTCGCCCCCAAGGCCCGGCTCATCATGCTGCTTGAGCCCACGCCGAACAGGTTATTCACCGCGTTGAAGGCCAGCAGCACCGGCGCGGCCAGCGTGACGGCGGAGTTTTGGATGGGGTCCTGAAGCATCCCCACAAAATAGGTGTCGGCCAGGTTGTAGAGCACCATCACCAGCGAACTGAGCACGGTGGGAATGGACAGGGTGAGCACTGCTTTGGGGATGGACATCCGCTCAAAAAGCTCTGTCTTTCGCATGTCTTCCATGGGATTACCTCGATTTCTTTTATATGGCCAGTAATCTTTAGTATAGCACAGCACGGGGCAAATAGGAAGCTTTATTTCCACACCGTACACCGGCCCCGGCCCTCCGAGCGGTGCCAGAGCGCAAATAAGCCGGCCGGATGAGACACGCTCATCCGGCCGGCTGCATTGAATTTTGTGGTTTTTACACGCCGGAGTAGGCGGCGAAGCCGGCATCGATGGGGAGGACCACGCCGGTGATGGCGGAGGCGGCTTTGTCGTCGCACAGGAAGAACACGCTGCCCAGCAGCTCCTCGCTCTCCACGTAGCGGCCCATGGGGGTGCCGTTCAGGATTTTGGCGGAGCGGGCTGTGGGGGTGCCGTCCTCGTTGAACAGCAGGGAACGGTTCTGGTTGGACACCAGGAAACCCGGCGCGATGGCGTTGCAGCGGATGCCGCTGCCCGCGAAGTGGGTGGCCAGCCACTGGGTGAAGTTGGAGATGGCGGCCTTGGCCCCGGAGTACGCCGGAATCTTGGTCAGCGGGATATAGGCGTTCATGGAGGAGATATTCAGGATACACCCGGACTTCTTCTCCACCATGTCCTTGGCGAACGCCTGGGTGGGCAGCAGCGTGCCCTGGAAGTTCAGCTTGAACACGAAGTCCACGCCCCCCGCGTCCAGGTCGAAGAAGCCCTTCTGGCCCTCGGTCCACTCGTGCTGATACTCGTTGTCGGTGGTGGCCCGGGGATTGTTGCCCCCCGCGCCGTTCACCAGGATGTCGCAGGGGCCCAGGTCCCTGCGCACCTGCTGGTGTACCTCCTCCAGCGCTTCCTGCTCCAGCACGTTGGCCTTGTAGCCCTCGCAGATGAAGCCCTCGGCTTTGCACTCGTCAGCCAGCTTCTTCACGGCCTCCTCATTCAGATCCAGAGCGGCCACCTTCGCGCCCGCCTGGGCGAACGCCTTGGCCATGGTGCCGCACAGCACGCCGCCCGCGCCGGTCACTACCACTACCTTGCCGCTGAAATCAATATTCAAAGGTAAATCCATCATGTTTTCCTCCTTCTAAAATTACTTGCTTTCCAACTTGTCCAACATATCCCAAACGCCCAGCATATACATGATGCCCAGGGCGCGGTCGTACAGGCCGTAGCCGGGGCGCACCTTGCCGGGGACCTCGTCCCACAGGTGACGGCCGTGGTCGGGCCGGATATAGCCTTCCCAGCCCGCGTCGTGATACGCCTTCAAAATGTCCAGGATCCCCGTGTCGCCGCAGCAGTCCCGGTGGGCCGCCTCGGAGAAATCGCCGTTTTCAAAGTGCTTGATGTTGCGGATGTGGGCGAAGGCAATGCGGTCGGCGTGCCTGCGCACGATGGACGCCACGTTGTTCTCCGGATTGGCGTTCAGGCTGCCCGAGCACAGGGTCAGGCAGTTGTAGGGGTCGTCCACCATGGACAGGAAGCGGTCCACCGCCGCGGCGTCCACCATCAGGCGGGGCAGGCCGAAGATGTCCCAGGGGGGATCGTCCATGTGGATGGCCATCTTGATATCACACTCCCGGCAGGTGGGCATAATGGCCTCCAGGAAATACTTCAGGTTGTCCCACAGCATCTCCTTGGTGACGGGCTTGTATTTCTCAAACAGCTCGTCCAGCTTGGCCATCCGCTCCGGCTCCCACCCGGGGAAGGTCATGTGGTACTTCTCCGTGAAGGACATGACGTAGTCCGCCATCTCACGGGGGTCCTGCTTGATCTTGGCCGCCTCGTAGTACAGCGCCGTGGAGCCGTCCCCCACCGGGTGGAACAGGTCGGTGCGGGTCCAGTCGAACACCGGCATGAAATTGTAGCAGATCACCTTTACCCCAAAGGGCGCCAGGTTGCGGATGGTCTGCTTGTAGTTTTCGATATACTGGTCCCGGGTGGGCAGGCCGATCTTGATGTCGTCGTGGACGTTCACCGACTCAACCACGTCCATGTTGAAGCCGTATTCATCCAGCTGCTTCTTCACCGCCGCGATCTCCTCGGGTTGCCAGATTTCACCGGGCATCTTGTCGTGGAGCGCCCAGACGATGCCCTCCACGCCGGGGATCTGCTTGATATCCGACAGCTTGATCTGATCGTTTCCCTCGCCGTACCAGCGCCATGTCATTTGCATGTGCATTGCCTCCTTGCTTCTATTTTAGACGCGGTCCTTGAAAATTACAATGTAATTTTCTTTATTTTTTCAGCGCTCTATTTGACTTCCACCGTGTTGTCGGTGATGGTCTGCATGGCCTGTTCCAGACTCATGCCCTTGGCGATTGCCTCCTTCCGGGCGGCGTTCACCGCCTGGATGGTCTTCATTCGCTCGCCGGTGAGGGCGTAGCCTTTCATCGCAAGCAGCGTGGCCGCCCAAGCCACCATGGGGATGATACAGAACAGGGCGATGACCACCCAGTTCATGCCGGGGACATAGGGAGAATACTGGTCCGGAATGCTGCTCAGGCCGATGAAGGACACGGCGATGGTCACCACCAGGGACGCCAGGCTGGACACCAGCTTATCCACCAGAGAGAACAGGGTGCCCATGATGCCCGGGATATACTTGCCGGAGGCGTAGGTCTCGTAGTCGGAGCAGTCCGCCACCATGGGGATGGGCATGTCGGCGGTGGAATAATACGCCCCGTAGCCAATGCCGAAGAAAATGATAAACAGGACGGTATAGAGATTGATGGACAGCTTGAAGCCCTCGCCGAACAGCTTGCCCGTGTAAATGGACAGGTTCCAGGCAGGGTCTCCCTGCCGCCACAGCAGCAGCAGCGCCAGCACCCCGATGTAGCACACAAAGGCCACCGCCACATAGCGCATCAGGCTGGCCTTCTGGCCGTGCTTCTGGGAGGTGCGGATGGTGAGCACAAAGAAGGGGGCGGAAAACACGTAGCCCAGCACCATCATGGGCAGGTACAGCCCGTCGTAGTTGTTCATCATACAGCCGTAGAGCATGCACAGCACCGCCGTATGGGTGGCGATGGCCAGGGCCAGCTTGCACCCCGCGCCCGCCACCATCAGCCGCTGCATGGGCTGGTTGCTCTTGATGATCTGGACATACTCGGAGACCTTGATTTTCTCCTGGGCGCCGCCCACGCCGAAATACTTGGGCTGGTCCTTCTCCCAAATGCCGATGACCGCCAGAATGGTGAGCACAATGGACACCACGATGCCCACCGGGGCCAGGGTGGCGAAGAAGCCCGCCGTGTTATAGCCGCCCTGGGCCTCGCCCACGATGGGGGCCAGCACCTGCATGGCGCCCATGCCCACCAGGGAGCCCACGGTGTTGAACAGGGTGAACATGGGCCGCTGCTTCGGATCGTTGGTGAGCACGGTCTGGCCGGAGCGGGTACAGGAGGTCTGGAAGGTGTAGCCGATGACCCAGATAAAGTACAGCACAATAAAGGCCGCGTACCGCAGGACCATCATGCTCTCGGGGATCATGGGCGTCAATACATAGAGCGTCAGGATGCTGCCCGCCATAATCAGGTTGCCCAGCACCATGTAGGGCCGGAATTTTCCGAATCTGCCGTTGGTCTTGTCGATAAGGGCGCCGATAATGGGGTCTGTGATCGCGTCGCACACCCGCATCCCGGTGATCAGCGCGGACACAAACACCATCGCCATGCCCAGAACGCCGCTGCCAAAGTTGAGCACATAACTCAAAACCAAAACAAAATATACGTTTGTGGCTCCGTTATTCAGGGGAAACAGCGCAAGCTGATAGGCTTTTGCACGGTTCAGGCCCGTATTGGGTTCCTGGCTCATGAAAACACGCTCCTTGCTGGGAAAGGCTGGGCCTCTCCCGGAATACGGGCCGCCCCCGCCCCGTTTCCGGAGCGGGGGAAGGCCCGGTCTATGCGGTTATATCAGGTCTCGGTCTGGCTCTTCTTCTTGCGCAGGATGGCCCGCACCAGCATGGCGGCGCTGGCCACGGTCAGCACGCCCAGCACGCCGTCCACGGCATACAGGGCCATCTCCCACCAGGGAGTGACGGCCACGATCTTGCCGCCGGCGGGGATGCCGTTCATGGCGTTGGAGTTGGCCACCGTGTACAGGATGCGGTGGGTGGCCTGACGCATGGCCTGGGCGATGGCCGGGTCATCCCGATACAGATTCAGCAGGTCGTCGCTCCACTGTACAGCGGAGGAGTCCCAGGAGTCGGTGCCCGCCAGCAGGCCGTGGGCCACGTCGAAGGACTTCATCATGATGCCGTACTGAGCAAAGGCGGCGTTGCCGGAGAAGTCGGTGAGGCTGAAGCCCCGCATGCCCCACTCGTTGCGCAGCACCTCGGTCTGGAGTCCGTAGTGGGCGCCGGACCACTGGACACCGAAGCGGGCGAAGGAGTTCATCACGTTATAGGCGCCGCCCTCAGTGACGGCCAGCTCGAAGGGCTTGAGATACAGCTCACGGATGGCCTGCTCATTGGCCCAGGTGGAGATGCAGCGGCAGGCGGTCTCGTTGTCGTTTAAGGCAAAGTGCTTGATATACACGTAGGTGCCCATGGACTGGATGCCCTTGACCTCAGCGGCGGCGATCTTACCGGAGAGGAAGCCGTCCTCGGAGTAGTACTCGAAGTTGCGCCCCGCGTAGGCGGTGCGGTGGATGTTCATGGCGGGGCCGTACAGGCCGTTGGCGCCCAGGTCCATCACGTCCGCGCCGATGCACTTGCCCACCTCTTCCATCAGCTCCACGTTATAGGTGGCGGCCATAATGTTCTCGTCGGAGTAGGCGCAGTGGCAGGTGGACACGCCGGTCAGCGCCTGGGTGAAGCCCTGGGGTCCGTTGTCGTCCAGGGTGGCGGGCTTGCCCACGGAAGGCATGGCGGCGGTGTTGTGGTAGCCCTGGCCGATGAGCACGGCCATCTCGTCAAAGGTGGCCTGATCCAGCAGGTCCTCCCAGGCGGGGTCGTCGTAGTCCAGGCCCACCATCATGCCCAGGGTCAGGCCGTTGTCCGCGCCCATGGTGGGATACTCGCCGGAGGTGAACTCGTGGCCCAGGGCCGCGGAGATGGCCTCGTCCATCTGCCCCACGCCCTCATAGGTCTGATAGATATACAGGCCGTCGTCAAACATCTGCTCGGTGGCCTCCAGACCGGGCATGCCGGTGGGCCAGGTGCCCTGCCAATCGGAGCGGGACAGGTAGGTCATGTCGATGCCGTAGTAGTTCAGGTCGGTGGCGTCGAAGCGGTTGGTGATGGGGTAATCGGTGTGGGAGGACACGGAGTAGGTCTTGCTGTCCAGGGAGTCCACGGTGTACTCAAAAGTAAAGTCCGCGCTCCCGTCGGCGGTCATGCCGTCGGCGGTGGAGAAGCCCTTGGCGGCCAGCACATTGTTGACGGCCTCGTGGGCGTCATGGGCGGCGGTCAGGTAGTAGTCGCCCGCGTCCAGGATATAGGTCTTGGCCCCGTTGCGGTCATAGCAGGCCAGCTCCTCACGGGGAACGTTGATGGTGACGGTCTCGGACTCGCCCGCGTTCAGCAGCTTGGTCTTGGCGAAGCCGCACAGCTCCACGGCGGCCTTCTCGATGCCGTTCTGCTTGTCGTAGTCGGTGTAGGGGGACTGGAAGTAGACCTGCACGACCTCCTTGCCCGCCGTGCTGCCGGTGTTCTTCACGGTGACCTTCACGTTGAAGCTGTCGCTGCCGCTGTCATAGGAGCAGGTGTAATCGCTCCAGTCGAAGGTGGTGTAGCTCAGGCCATGGCCGAAGGGGAAGGCCACGGTGGAGGCATAGTCGTAGCCGGAGGCGTTGCCCTGGCCCATGACCACATCCTCGTAACGGGTCTCGTAGTAGCGGTAACCCACATAGATGCCTTCCTCGTAGGAGATATAGCGGTGGTTGCCGTCCAGGCCGCCGTTATAGACCTGATACCACTTGGGGTCGCCCTCAGCCACGTAGTTGGCATACTCGCTGCCGTAGATGCCCACCATGGAGGGGGCGGTGGTGTTGTCGTAGCAGAAGGTGTCCACCAGATGGCCGGAGGGACTCACGTTGCCCGCCAGGATGTCGGCCACGGCGTTCAGGCCCCAGGTGCCGGTGTAGCCCACCCACAGCACGGCGTCCACCTCAAAATCGGGGCTGTCCAGGAAGTCCATCTCGATGGCGTTGGTGGCGTTGATGATGACGATGACCTTGTCGAAGTTGTCGGAGGCCAGCTTCAGCATATCCAGCTCGTCCTGGCACAGGGCCAGGTAGTTGGTGCCGTTGGTATAGGGGCCGTACTCCAGCTCCGCGCCCTCGCCGGCGATGCGGGAGATGACCACGACGGCCGCGTCGTTGTAGCTGGCGAAGGAACTCTTCACATCGTCGGTGTATTTGGACACCGGCACCTCGTTGACGGTGTACTGGTCACGGGTGGCTCCCTCGGTCTGGTCGGCCAGCTTGCCGGGGTAGCGATAGTATTCCTTCCCCTCGCTGTCCTTCACGGTCTTGTAAAAGTCCCACAGGGTGGGGTTGACCTCCAGGCCCCGGGACTCCAGCGCCTCTTTGAAGGTGGGGGCGTTGGAGGTGTCGATGTCGGCGGAGCCGATGCCGCAGGTGACGAAATCGGTGGAGGAGTGGCTCATGGCGCTCACCTTGGCCCCGGAGGCCAAGGGCAGCGCGCCGTTGTTCACCAGCAGCACCGCGCCCTCGCCGGTGAGCTGCTCGGCCACCTCCCTGTCGTGGGCCTCCAGCTCGTCGGCGGAGCTGAAGCCGGTCTCAAAGTAGTTGACGGGCTCTCCGCCGCCTTCCACCTTGTAGGTATCCACCTTCAGAAAGATGTTGATGGCCTGAGACGCGCTCTTAGCGTAGTTTGTGCCGATGATGGCCGCGACCGTCAGGATCGCAAAAATCGGGGTCAGAACGCCCCAGAGCTTAACGCCGGTTCCTTTCTTCTTTTTCATTCTGATGCCTCCTTATTTATTTGGCCGCCCTCGGCGGTTGGGAACAGATTTGGATACGGTCTCACGCTAGTGTTGGGCTGGCTCCTTGGGCCTGCCTGCGCTCGCGCTTCTACACCCAGTTAGCGCTGTTGGAGCTCTTGCCCTGAAGCTTATAGGCGGGGTTGGGCGCGTCCACCCGGCGGATGGCGCACTGGTCGGCGCACTTCCCTGCCTGAACCCTCAGCTGTACCTCGCCCTCCAGCGGGATTTGGAACTCAAACACCTTGTCGCCGGACTTTTCCTCCATCAGCTCTCCGTTGGCGTAGAGCGCCACCTTCGGCTCGTTGGAGTACACCTTCACCGTGGTGACCGCCTCGGGCCGGTCCACGTAGCGGCGACCGCAGATGTGGACGAAGGGCTCGTCGCTCCACCATGCTTTGTAGAGATAGAAGCTGTCCTTTTTGGTTTTCCGGTCGAAGGTGACCAATCCCTTGTGGTTCATCCCCGGCTCGCCGCCCTGGTCTCTCGCGTCCGCCGCGAAATCGAACATATTCCACAAATGGGTGGCCCACAGGTACGGGTGCTTGGCAAAACAGTTGAGCATGTACTCGTTGTACACACACTGGTACTCCTCCGTGTGGTCGCCCCGCTTGGGCGTGGAGGAGTGCAGGTTGGGCATGGCCTCACAGCCGTACTCGGAATACCCCAGCGGGCGCTTGGGGTAGCGCAGGTGGAAGAAGCCCATCCACAGATCGTTGAGGAACAAGCCCGGTACGTACCAGCCCAGGTACAGGTTCCAGCTCACCACATCGGTGATGTGCGCCGACTTGTTGAACGGCCCGCACATGGCGTAGCAGGCCAGGGTGGTCAAACGGGTGGGGTCCAGCTGGTGATACAGGTCGTTCAGCACCCGGTGGTTGTCCAGCATGTCCGCCTTGTCTTTTGTAGAAATGGTGATCTCGTTGGACACGCCCCACACCACGATGCAGGGGTGGTTATAATTCTGAACCACCAGCTCCTTGGCCTGGGAGATGGTGTTGTCCCGCCCGTTGGGCATGTGCTCGGAGATATAGGGGATCTCCGCCCACACCACCATACCGTACTGGTCGCATAAATCATAAAAATACTGGTCGTGCTGGTAGTGGGCCAGGCGGATCGTATTTGCTCCCATCTCCCGGATCATGGCCATGTCCGTGTCATGGTGCTCGCGGGTGATGGCGTTGCCGATCCCCTTCCAGTCCTGGTGGCGGCTGACGCCGTGGAGAGGATAGGACCTGCCGTTGAGGAAAAAGCCCTTGTCCGGGTCCACCGAGAAGGTGCGCACGCCGAACCGGGCGGACACCTGGTCCGTCTCTTTCCCGTCCACCACCAGCGTGGCCTCACAGGTATAGAGGTACGGATCCTTCACCCCGTCCCAGAGGCGGACGTTGGCCACCGCCAGGGTGATGTCCGTACCGGTGCCGATGGCCACCGTCTGCCCTTTCGCGTCCAGCAGGCGGATCTTCACCTGGGCGTCTTCCGCCTTGTGGAAGGTCTCCACCCGGACCCGGCCGTCCTTTCCCTCCACGGTGGGGGTAACCTTCAGGCCGGGACCTCCGTAATAGTCCATGTCGAAGTGGTCTTTGTTGACGATGACCAGCAGCACGTCCCGGTAGATCCCGCCGTAAAAGGTGAAGTCCGCCTTCTGGGGATATACCCGGTCGTTGACGCTGTTGTCCACATGGACCGTGAGATCGTTTTCCGCCTGGAGCAGCTCCGTCACATCCCAGCGGAAGGTGGAATAGCCGCCCTCATGGGTACCTACGTCCCGTCCGTTCAGCTCCACCTTGGCCGAAGCATTCACACCTCGGAACTCCAAGTATACCCGCTCGTCCGCCGCATGATCCGGGTTGGGGAAGCTTTTTCGGTATACGCACATCCCCCGCCAATAGTCATTCCCCCCGTCTTGTCCGTCCCGGCTGTTCCAGGTGTGGGGAAGGTCCACCTCCGTCTCCTGCTCTCCCGGCTTCGTAAATTTCCAGCCGGTCATCAGAGCAACGCTTTTTCTCATCCCACTCTCCCGCCCCTTTCCGCTTATTTTTGCGCAATGTCACCATATAGCCTTCCCAATTTCCGCTCATATATCCATATTGTGAACAAAATTTGAACCCATTGCAAGCGGCTTTCCCTAAGTGGTCGATTTCCATCCCTAAGTGGCAAAGCATCCAGCGCGCAAAAAAAGGGCCGGGCAACATCGTTGCCCGGCCCTTCGCGCCTAATCCGCGCTACTCCCTCAAGGGAATCAGTATTTTTAAGGTAAAGCACCCGTTTTCAGCGCTCACCGCGGCAAACCCGCCGTACTGCTCCGCCGTATGGCGGATGCTCTTTAGGCCGAAGCCGTGGTAACCGTCACGGGGCTTGGTGCTCACCGGCAGGCCGTCCCGGAACTCCAGCTCCCCCTCCAGCGGGTTGATCACCTGGAAAACCAGAAATTTACGCTCCCGGCAGATGAGCACATCAATCATCCGCTTTTCCGGGTTGTTCAGCGCCTGCACGCCCTCAATGGCATTGTCCAGAGCGTTGCCCAGGATGGCATATAAATCCACCTGGTCCATAAACGCCAGCTGTTTCCCGTCCGCCACGCAGCCCAGGCGGATGCCGTTGGCCCCGCAGTACAGGCTTTTCTCGGTGAGCACCGTGTCCAGCACCTCGTTCCCGGTCTGGAAAATGGCGTCGTAGATGCCCACCGACTCCTCCGCTTCCCGCAGATATTTCTCCTTGGCCCGGCTGTCCGCCATCGCCCGCACGGCGGCAATCTGGTGCTTCATGTCATGGCACTTGCGGTTGATGATGGCGATGGTCTCCTTGGACAGCCGGTACTGCTCCGCCTGCTGGTGCCAGAGGCGGTTTAAAATCTCCAATTCCTTTTTCATGGCGCTTTTGGAGAACAGGGCGTACTGGAAGTACAGCATGGTCGCGCAGTAGCACTGCGCCAGCCAGAGGCTCACCGGATAGAGAAAGTTGGTGGAGATCACATCCGTTTCCGACAGCAGCATCCAGCAAAGCACGTTAAAAATGGCCTGGCACAGCAGGGACAGCGTGAGCTGCCGGGGACCCACGACATACCGCCCCTGGGACGGCATCCACCGCGCCACCGTCAGGGTGACGGCGCAGCAGGCCGCGCCGAACAGCAGCGCCCCCACCCCCGTCCAAACCCAGGGACCCCAGGCCACTCTGGGCGAAACCGCCCAGTATAGGAGCAGATAGGTCTCCGCCACCAGCTGCTGTGAGATCTGCGCCCAGACGGCGGCATAGAAGATACCGGACAGAGGCATGTCACTGCACACCAGGAAAAAAAGGACGGCATATCCGAATATGGCTGCCAGCGGTATCCATGCCCGCAAGGGCTGGAACAGGGCCAGCATACCGCCGAAGGCGGCGGCCAAAGCCAGCATGACGGCGATCCGCGCCCTTGGGTGCGACCGTTTGTTCAGCGGCAGCAGGTAGCTGACACAGGTCAGCCACAGCGTGAGAAGCATCCCCTCCATCGGAAACCAGCCGGGCTGCCCCATCACGCGCCCCCCCCCACATAATTGGTGAGGGCGGCCAGGAACGCGGCCCGGCTGCGGCGGCTGATCTCCAGCTCATGCCCGGCCACCACCACCACATTCTTTTTCACCTCGGTGACATGGTGCAGGTTCACCAGATACCAGTAGTTGCACCGCACAAAGTGGCGGCCCGCCAGCTGGTTCTCCGCCTCCTTCATGCTGCCCCGCAGAGTATATTCCCCCTGGTCCGTATGATAGTGGAGACGCCGGTCCTGTATCTCCACATAATAGATCTGCCGGGTGTCCAGCCGCACCGCTCCCCCGGCCAGGGTGAGCACAATCTGGGCCGGCGCCCGCTTGGCCACCACTTGAAACGCCCGATCCAGCTTCATGGAAAAAATATCATAGGTCACCGGCTTGAGCACAAAGTCCAGTGCGCCCACCGAATAGCCCTGGATGGCGTACTGGGCCATATTGGTGATGAACACGATGACCACGTTTTGGTCCGTCCGCCGGATATGCTCCGCCGCGGCCATGCCGTCCACCTGGGGCATCTCAATGTCCAGAAAAATCACGTCATACACCGGACGGTAGTCCGCCAGAAGCTCGCTGCCGTCCCGGAAGGAGGAGACGGTCATGGCCACGCCCCGCTCAGCCTGGTAGCTGGCGAGGAACTCCCGCAGCTGCGTCAACTCGGACAAATCATCCTCCACCACCGCTACGCGAAGCATTGTCTCTCCTCCTTCCGCCACCCATCAAATTCCTTTTCTTACAGAAATTATAGCACAGCTCGACAGGAAGAAGCAAGCCCAAACGTCTGAAGCGGCACCAAGTTCCGCCCTCTCCGCCACAAATCCCGCAAAACCGCCAAAATCGTCCAACTGCCCATTGACAATAAAATCTGCTTCCTCTATAATGGTGTGCTACTACTATGAATTGACAATCGACGCGGGCAAGACGCCGTCTTGCAGAGAAAAGGAGGTACTCTCAGTGGAACGGCCCGAAGCCGAAAACAAAATGGGCGTCATGCCGGTGAACCGGCTGCTGCTCAACATGGCTATCCCCATCATGATCTCCATGCTGGTGCAGGCCCTTTACAATGTGGTGGACAGCTATTTCGTCTCCCAGATCAGCCAGGACGCGCTGAACGCGGTGTCCCTGGCCTTTCCGGTGCAAAACCTGATGATCGCCGTCAGCGTGGGCACCGGCGTGGGCCTCAACGCCCTGCTGTCCCGGAGCCTGGGCCAGGGCGACCGGGAGATGGTGAACCGCTCGGCGGTGAACGGCCTGTTCCTCATCCTGGTGAGCAGCCTGGTGTTCGTGGTGCTGGGCCTCACCTGCTCCCGGCTGTTCTACACCGCCCAGACCGACATCACCGGCATCATCGAGTACGGCACCGACTATCTGACCATCGTGTGCGCCTTGAGCACGGGGCTGTTCACCGCCGTGTGCATGGAGCGGATGCTTCAGGCCACCGGCCGCACCTTCTACACCATGATCGCCCAGGCGGTGGGGGCGCTGACCAACATCGTCCTGGACCCCATCCTCATCTTCGGCCTGGGCCCCTTCCCCCGCATGGAGGTGGCGGGCGCCGCCCTGGCCACCGTCATCGGCCAGTTTTTGGGCTGCGGCGTGGGCATTTTCTTCAACCTCACCCGCAATCCGGACGTCAAAATGTCCATCAAGGGCTTCCGCCCCCACGGCCCCACCATCCGGGCCATCTACTCCGTGGGCCTGCCCGGCATCGTCATGCAGTCCATCGGCTCGGTGATGGTGTTCGGTATGAACCAGATCCTCATCGCCT
>CATLHC010000037.1 GCA_949948775.1 uncultured Oscillospiraceae bacterium | reverse complement strand
CCCACCTGTCCCTGCGTGCGGACAAACCTATGGATGTGTTTGGCGGTGGCTGGGAAGGTTATGTGGACAAACTCCGGGAGGGCTTCGGACCGGTGAAGGATACCGATACGGTCGTGTTGTGCGGCGATCTGTCCTGGGGCATGAGCTTGGAGGAGGCCCGAGAGGATTTCGCTTTTCTCGATCACGAGCTGCCGGGTGAGAAGTGGCTGCTCAAGGGCAACCATGACTACTGGTGGAATACCGCAGCCAAGATGAACGCTTTTTTTCAGGCCAACGGGTTCAGCCATCTCCATGTTCTCCATAATAACTGCGCTTTTTACGGAGAGACCGCCCTGTGCGGTACTCGGGGATGGTTTTTTGAAGAGAACGGCACACCGCAGTCGGAAAAAGTGTTTAAGCGAGAACTCATCCGCCTGGAGGCATCGCTGAAGGCGGCGGGGGAGAGGGAAAAGCTGTGTTTTCTCCATTACCCGCCCCTTTATCGGGGGTATCGCTGTCAGGAGATCATCGAGCTGCTGGAGCGGTATCGGGTAAGGACCTGTTATTACGGCCATCTCCATGGTCCGAGCCACCGTCTGGCCATCGAAGGGCCCCAGGGAATCGTAGACTATTACCTGGTATCTGCGGACTTTGTCGGATTCCGTCCAAAAAAAATTTTAGATTGAGTAAAAAAACAGTGGAAATCTCTGCGCCTATCTGATAGAATAGGTTGGATTATTTAGAAAGAAGGCCCAGCGGCGTTTCGGCGGGCCGAGCTTGGAGGAACACACCATGAACATTAAGAGCAACGAGAAAAAAGAGAACAGCGCCTTTGAGCTGGTGATTGAGGTCGGAGCCCCTGAGTTCCAGGCCGCCATTGATAAGGTTTACAACCGCCAGAAGAACCGTATCAGTGTCCCCGGCTTCCGCAAGGGTAAGGCTCCCCGGAAAATGGTGGAGAAGATGTACGGCGCTGAGATCTTCTTTGAGGACGCCATCTCTCTGGCCTATCCCGACGCCTATGAAGCTGCATTGAAGGAGGCGGACATTAAGCCCGTGGCCTATCCTCAGCTGGAGGTGCTGGATGTCAGCGCCGACGGTTTCACGTTTAAGGCCACCGTCACCGTTAAGCCCGAGGCGTCTATTAAGGACTACAAGGGTATGCCCGTGGCCAAACCGGACGTGAAGGTGTCCGCTGCTGACATTAAGGCGGAGCTGAAGCCCTACATCGATCGGGCCTCTCGCCTGGTGAGCGTGGAGCGCAAGGCGAAAAAGGGCGATACCGCCGTCATTGACTTTGAGGGATTCAGGGACGGTGTGCCCTTCCAGGGCGGCAAGGGCGAGAACTACAGCCTGGAGCTGGGTTCCGGTTCCTTCGTCCCCGGTTTTGAGGATCAAGTCATTGGTATGAAGGCCGGCGATGAAAAGGATCTGGACATCACCTTCCCCGAGAACTATACTCCCGAGCTGGCCGGCGCCGCTGTGGTGTTCAAGGTCAAGGTCCACGAGGTTAAGGAGAAGCAGGAGCCTGAGGTGGACGACGAGTTTGCCAAGGATGTGTCCGAGTTTGAGACGCTGGATGAGTTCAAGAAGGACCTGGGTGAAAAGTTGAAAGCCCGCCGCCAGGAGCAGGCCGACCGTGATTTTGAGGCTGCCGTTATCGACGCGCTGCTGGAGAAGCTGGAGTGTGAGGTGCCCCAGGCGATGGTGGACTACCGCGCCGACAAGATGCTGGACGATTATGCCAACCGCATTCAGAGCCAGGGTATCGGCTTTGAGGACTACCTGCGGATGATGGGTATGACCCTGGACGATATGCGCGCCCAGTCTAAGACTGCCGCTGACCGTGCGGTGCGCAGCGACCTGGCCTTGGAGGCGGTGGCTGCGGCTGAGAACATTGAGGTTTCCGACGCCGACGTGGATGAGGAGGTTGCCAATCTGGCTAACCAGTACAGTATGGAGGAGGATAAGGTCCGTTCCATCGTCAATTTGGAGGACGTCCGCCATGATCTGTGTGCGCGCAAAGCGCTGGAGCTGGTAAAGAGTTCTGTGAAGAAGCCGGCTAAAAAAGCGGCTAAGAAGGCCGATAAGGCGGAGGAAAAGGACGGCGAGGCAGGGAAAGCCGAGGAATAAACAGTAGTCCGGCTTTTTGAGAGAGGGAGGGAATAACTGCCGGCGGACAGTGGGTATAATAGCCAGCGGTGAAAACCACGGAAATTCCCCCATCTGAAAGGAGAAGCATCATGAGTTTAGTTCCATATGTAATAGAGCAGACCAGCCGCGGCGAGCGGTCTTATGACATTTTTTCCAGACTGCTCAATGATCGCATTGTTTTCCTGGGTGAAGAGGTGAACGCGACCACCGCGTCTCTGGTGGTGGCCCAGCTGCTCCATCTGGAGGGACAGGATCCGGACAAGGATATTCAGCTCTATATCAACAGTCCCGGCGGCTCTGTCACCGACGGCATGGCCATCTACGACACCATGCAGTACATCAAGTGTGATGTGTCCACGATTTGTGTCGGCATGGCAGCTTCCATGGGGGCGTTCCTGTTGTCCGCCGGAGCGAAGGGCAAGCGGATCGCTCTGCCTAACGCCGAGATCATGATCCACCAGCCTTCCGCCGGTACACAGGGCCAAATTACCGATATGGCTATCCATCTGAAGCGGCTGGAGATCATCAAAAAGCGGATGAATGTCATTTTGGCCGACAACTGTGGCAAAAGCGTGGAGCAAGTCACCGCCGACTGCGAACGGGACAATTTCATGACCGCTGAGGAGGCCTTGGAGTACGGCCTTATTGACAAAATCATTACCAATCGCTGAGTATAGCCAAAGAGCGGGGGGCTGTGTCTCCGCTCTTTGGCGCTTTCCTGAAAGGAAGACCAGAATATGGCAAGAGACGACTATAAATCGGTGCGCTGTTCCTTCTGCGGCAAGCACCAGGAACAGGTGGAGCGGATTATTGCCGGTCCGGGCGCCTATATCTGCAACGAATGCGTCCATCTGTGCATGAGTATTTTGGGGGATGAGCACGAGGAGTCCTCTGCTGCGCCGGATATCCCTGACGTCATACCCACGCCCAAAGAGATGGTGGCGGTGCTGGACGAATATATCATCGGGCAGGATAACGCCAAAGTTGCCCTGTCGGTGGCGGTGTATAATCATTATAAGCGTATCTATTTCGGCGGCGGAGACAATGTGGAGCTGCAAAAGAGCAATATCCTCATGGTGGGTCCCACAGGTTGCGGTAAAACGCTGTTCGCGCAGACCTTGGCCCGCATTTTAAAGGTACCCTTTGCCATTGCCGACGCCACAACGCTTACTGAGGCGGGCTATGTGGGCGATGATGTGGAAAATATTCTGCTGCGGTTGGTCCAGGCTGCGGATTATGACATTGAGTTGGCTCAGCGCGGCATCATCTATGTGGACGAGATTGACAAGATTGCCCGTAAAAGTGAAAACACGTCTATTACGCGGGATGTGTCCGGCGAGGGTGTGCAGCAGGCTTTGCTGAAGATTTTGGAGGGTACCGTAGCCAATGTGCCCCCTCAAGGTGGACGTAAGCACCCCCATCAGGAGTTTTTGCAGATTGATACCAAAAACATCTTGTTCATCTGCGGAGGCGCATTTGATGGATTGGAGAAGATTATCGAACGGCGTCTGGATCAGAAAACCATCGGTTTCGGTTCCGATCTCAAAACCTCGGCAGAACGGGAGAAGGAGGACGTACTCAACAATGTTCAGCCTCATGATTTGTTGAAGTTCGGCATTATTCCCGAATTGATTGGCCGGCTGCCCATTATCACCACACTGAAGGCATTGGATCGAGAGCAACTGGTGCGCATCCTTACCGAACCAAAAAATGCCTTGGTAAAACAGTACAAGTGCCTGATGGACTATGACAATGTGGAGCTGGAGTTCACGCAGGAAGCGCTGGACGCCGCTGCGGATAAGGCGCTGGAACGCAAGATCGGCGCCCGTGGTCTGCGCGCGGTGCTGGAGGAGGTCATGACTCCGGTGATGTATGATGCCCCTTCCGACCAGAGCATCGCCAAAGTGACCATCACCGCAGAGGCCATTCGCGGTGAGCGTGAAGCAGACGTTCAGCGACAGGAGGGACGTCCCGCACGCCCCAGACTGGGTGCCGCGGCGCTGCGCGCAGAAAAAGGCGGGCAGGCTTCTCCCAGGGGAAACGTGTCCTGATATAGAACATTTCGGAGGGGTGGGCGGCAGCCTGCCCCTCTTTTGAGTACAAAAGGAGTGATCCTGATGACGGATAAGCAAACAGTGGGACCGGCGGCGGTAACCATCCCAGTCCTGGCTCTCCGGGGGTTGACGGTATTTCCTCAGCTAATGCTCCATTTTGATGTGGGACGTGCCGCCTCCATCCAAGCGTTGGAAGAGGCAATGGGAGAGAAGCGGGAGATTTTTTTGGTAACCCAGCGAGATCTTACGGTGGAAAACCCGGCCCAGAGCGATTTGTATGCCATTGGTACGGTGGCCGACGTAAAGCAGATCCTGCGTTTGCCGGAGAACGGCGTCCGGGTAATGGTGGAGGGGCGCAGCCGAGGCCGGCTGCTGCGTCTGGTGGAGACAGACCCCTATATTACAGCTGAAGTGGAGTATCTTGTGGAACCTCCTTCAGTCAAGGGGAATTCCCCCAGGACCGAGGCCGCCATCCGGCAGATTTACAACCAGATGGAGCGGTATACCGAGCTTTCCGACCGGGTCACCCCAGAGATCTATTTGAAGCTGCTGGCCAGCGATGATCCAGGCTATATTGCCGACTATGCCGCTCAAAATCTGCCCCTGCGGTTTGAGGACAAGCAGTCAGTGCTGGAGGAGCTTCGGCCTACCAGGCGTTTGGACCGGCTGTGCCGCATTCTGAGCCGAGAGGTGGAGATATTAGAGGTAGAGAGCGAGTTGGCGGTCAAGATCCATGAGCAGGTGGCCGCTAGTCAGAGGGACTACTTTCTGCGGGAGCAACTGCGAGTCATCCAGCGGGAGCTGGGTGAGGGCGAGGAGGATGACGAGATCGCCGATTACCGCCACAGGATTACTCAAGCCAAGCTACCGGTGGAGGTTGGAGAAAAGCTGCTCAAGGAGGTAAAGCACCTGGAAAAGCAGCCCTACAGCTCGTCGGAGGCGGCGGTAATACGCACCTATCTGGATACCTGCCTGGAGCTGCCCTGGCAGGTCAAGACGCAGGAGCGGGTAAGCGTCGCGGCAGTATCCAAAGTATTGGAGGCAGACCACTATGGGCTGGAAAAGGTGAAGGAGCGCATCCTCGAGTTTGTGGCGGTCAAACAGCTTGCGCCTGAGCTGCGGGGGCAGATCATTTGCCTGGTGGGCCCGCCGGGAGTGGGCAAAACCTCTATCGCTATGAGTGTGGCTAAAGCCATGCACCGAAAGCTGGCCCGCATTTCTTTGGGCGGCATCCGTGACGAAGCAGACATCCGCGGACACCGCAAGACCTATGTGGGATCTATGCCTGGACGCATCATTGCCGGAATCAGGCAGGCCGGGAGCGCTAATCCGGTGCTGCTGCTGGACGAAATCGACAAGGTGGGCAGCGACCACCGGGGAGACCCGGCGGCGGCTCTGCTGGAGGTGCTGGACGGGGAACAAAACAGCGCCTTCCGGGACCACTACTTGGAGCTGCCCTTTGACTTGTCCGATGTAATGTTTATCACCACCGCCAACACCACCGATACCATACCTAAGCCTTTGCTGGACCGCATGGAGGTTATTGAGCTGCCCAGCTACACGGACAAGGAAAAGCTTCAAATCGCCAAGCGCCATCTGCTGCCCCGGGAGCTGAAGCGGCACGGATTGACCCGATCCCAGTTAAAAATCAGTGATAAGGGGATGGAGATGCTCATCAGCGGGTATACCAGGGAGGCGGGTGTGCGTCTGCTGGAGCGAAAGCTGGCCGCATTGTGCCGCAAGAGCGCAGCGCAGATTGTAAAAGATAATGTAAAGCAAATACGCATTACAGATAAAAATTTGCAAGACTTTCTTGGTTCTCAGCACTATTTAAATGAGCAAACGTCTCAAGAGCCGCTGGTGGGCGTGGTGAATGGTCTGGCATGGACCTCTGTGGGTGGTGAGATTCTGGAGGTTGAAGTCAACGTGGTGCCTGGATCGGGTAAGGTAGCGCTTACCGGTAACCTAGGCGATGTGATGAAGGAGTCTGCGAAAGCGGCGTTGTCTTATGTGCGCAGTCGGGCCGTTCAGCTGGGGGTAGACCCGGATTTTTATAGTACAAAGGACATTCATGTTCACTTTCCTGAAGGGGCGGTACCCAAAGACGGCCCTTCGGCCGGCATTGCGATCACCACCGCCATGGTATCCGCCCTTACAGGCGTCCCAGTGCGGCGTGATGTGGCAATGACCGGGGAAGTGACGCTCCGAGGCCGGGTGTTGGCCATCGGCGGTCTGCGGGAGAAGACCATGGGCGCTTTGCGTGGCGGAGCAACTACGGTCATTATCCCATCAGACAACAAAAAAGATTTGGAAGACATTGACCAGACTGTGCGGGCGGCGCTTACTTTTATCCCTGTAAAGCAAGTGGATGAGGCGCTTACCCAAGCGCTGGTGAGCCGTCTGCCCATCCAGGCGGACGGTGCCCTCAGAGCGATGCCGGAGGCTTTGAGGACCGTAGGGCACACTGTCAATCTGCGTCAGTGAGGAGTGGCCATGATTGTCAACTGGAATATGGCGGAATTTGTCCGCTCAGCGGCAAAACCCACGGATTTCCCAAAAGATGGGCTTCCGCAGGTGGTGTTTGCCGGACGGTCCAATGTGGGCAAGTCGTCGGTGATAAACCGCCTGCTCAATCGCAAAAATTTTGCCCGCGTGGGTTCCGCCCCTGGGAAGACCACCCATATCAATTATTTTTTGATTGACCAGAAGCTCTATCTTGTGGATTTGCCAGGCTACGGCTACGCCAAGGTGTCCAAACAGGAGCGCGACCGTTGGGGGCGATTAATTGAGGCTTGGTTTGCCGATACCCAGCGTATGGCTTTGGGTATGCTGATCGTGGACGCACGGCATAAGCCTACGGCGGACGACTGCTGCATGGCTCAGTTTTTCCTGAATTCGGATCGGCCGTTTATTGTGACGGCGAATAAGCTTGATAAGCTGAAAAAAAGCGAAATTGAGGATAATACACAGCTGATCCGAAATACGCTGGCGCTGCCGGACACTGTCCCGCTGATCTTGTTTTCCGCGGAAAAAGGGAATGGAAAAGACGAGCTGTTAGGACAGATTCTAAATCATTTGGAGGGATAACAATGAAATATGTACGTGTTGACTATCAAGGCAAACCTTGCTGGGGCGTCATCAAAGGGGAGGAGGTTCTGACACTAACCGTGCCGCCTTACGAGGGACTGGACTATGACGGTGAGAAGCTGCCTTTGAGCCAATGTAAGCTGCTGGCCCCTTGTGACCCCACAAAAATTATCTGCGTGGGAGAAAATTATGCGGAGCACGCGAAGGAGATGGGGTCAAAACCGCACAGCACGCCGATTCTTTTCATGAAGGGGCTGAATACACTCAATCGCCCCGATGGCGCGGTCCACGCCCCCGAATTTGTGGGACGGCTGGACTATGAGGGTGAGCTTGCGGTGGTTATCAGCCGTAAGGCAAAAGATGTAAAGGCAAAAGACTGTTCAGATTATATACTGGGCTATACCTGTCTGAACGATGTTACGGCCCGCGATGTACAGCAGCAGGATGGGCAATGGACCCGCGGCAAATCAATGGATGGTTTCTGCCCGATAGGTCCCTGGGTGACGGATGAGGTGGACCCCGCCGCCTTGAAGCTGGTTACCCGGCTCAACGGGAAAGCTGTGCAGCAGGGGAATACCAGCGATTTTATTACGCCAATTCCGCAGCTTATGGAGTTTATTACCGCTTCCATGACGCTTGAGCCGGGAGATGTGATTGCCACGGGTACACCGATGGGAGTGGGCCCCATGATTCCCGGCGATGTAGTCGAGGTGGATATTGAGGGAATTGGAGTGTTGAGGACGCAGGTGGTTTAACTCCTTCTGGAAGCGTAAAATATTTCTCATAATTCCAAAAAAATTTCATAAAAAGGGTTGACAATTGCCGCTGTTCTGATATAATTACCTACGGTCATTCGGGAGAGCGGCAAGATAGCGGATTAGTGTAATGGTAGCACACCAGACTCTGACTCTGTTTGTGAGGGTTCGAATCCTTCATCCGCTGCCATCAGAGCCCCTGGAACTGATAAAGGTTCCGGGGGCTTTTCTTGCTGTTTGATTCTTTGACTAAATAGTATTTGATATCCGCGCAATGGTCCCGGTCCATCGTCAGTTCATATGTTTTGGTGTCGAAAAGAGTATGGACCTCATGGAAAATAGATCGTATGGAACGAGAAACATGCACTGATCATCCAAGAAACTATCCAGTTAAAAAAGCGGGGAGGGAGTCAAAATGATTTTATTTCAAGATCCGCAGCTGACAGATCGGCCGTGGGTGGAAGCGCTGTTCCGGGCCTCCGGCAACCGTGGGTGCGAATACAGCTTTGTGACCCTCTATATTTGGGGGCAGACCTTTGATCAAAAAATTGCCCGGATGAATGGCTACGCCCTGGAGCGGCTGAGGGGAAGCATGGGCTACGCTTATTTATTTCCTGCCGGAACAGGGCCGTTGGAGCCCGTGCTTTCTGCGCTGGAGGCGGACGCGGCAGAACGAGGGGAAGCTTGCCGTTTTGTATGTATGACGGCGGAACAGGTTCAAGCGCTGGAGATATTGCGCCCCGGTATGTACCGAGTGGAACCGGACCGAGACGGATGGGACTACTTGTATGATATTGACCGCATGGCCGACTTGACGGGCAAAAAGCTCCATGGCAAGCGCAACCATATCCGCCGCTTTGAGGATGCCTGCCCAGACTGGACTGTGGAGAAAATCACACAGGACAATTTGGCGGAGTGCGCGGAGATGGATCTGGAGTGGAACAAGCATTACCGTCCAGACATAGAAAACGCCCAGCAGGAAGAGAGAACGCTGCTCGACGAGAGGCATGCCATGTCACGGGCTTTTGCCGCTTTTCACGAGCTGGGACTCACAGGACTGCTGATTCGCTCAGGGGGCAAGGTAGTGGCCTTTACTATGGGCAGCCAAATCAGCGACGACACGTTTGACCTCCACTTTGAGAAGGCATACAGCGAGATTCAGGGAGCCTATCCCATGATCTACCGGGAGTTCGCCCGTTGGCTGCGGGATCACGTACCGGGTCTGCGCTGGCTGAACAGGGAGGACGACATGGGGATGCCGGGCCTGCGGAAGTCAAAGGAATCCTATTACCCGGACCAGATGGTGGAGAAGTATCTGGCTGTGCGGAAGTAGTCCCACGCAAATGCAGCCAACAGGGCGCTGGGACCGGCTATGAGATATTTTCCCATATATGCCTAGAAATCTATGCCTACACTGGTCGCAAAAGACCTCTATGTAAGGACGATGCTTGCCCAAAGAACTTATTTTTAGAGAATTTGTGAAATCTTTTGTAAACGCTTGCAAATTGCCGCCATATTGGGTATACTATATCCGTTCGACAAAAACTGCAAGGAGGTTATCCCGACATGGCTCAGATTACGAAGGACACCATTATCGGTGATATTCTAGACATCGCGCCCGACACAGCCCCCATCTTCCTGTCTATCGGCATGCATTGCCTGGGCTGCCCATCCTCCCGCGGAGAGACGGTGGAGGAGGCCTGCATGGTCCACGGTGTGGATGTGGACGCTCTGCTGGACAAGCTGAACGGCTCCATCGCCTGAGCGGCATCTTCTGAAAAGAGCGGAGGTTCCGCTCTTTTCGTTTATCCCGAGCAGAATGGGGGGAAAGACGTGGAACTATCGCCAAGGCTCCAGGCCATCGCCCGGCAGGTGCCGCAGGGAGCGCGGCTGGCAGATGTGGGTACCGACCATGGCTATTTGCCGGTGTGGCTGTTGATGAACGGCTATATTGAAAGCGCCGTTGCCGCCGATCTTCGGGCGGGGCCGTTGGATCGGGCGAGGGATACGGCCCGGCAGTTTCAGCAAACCGGCCGGATCTCTTTTCGGCTGTGCGATGGATTGGCGGATGTGCGGGAAGATGAGGTGGACACAATCGCCATCGCCGGCATGGGCGGAGAAACCATTGCCGCCATTTTGCATGCCGCTCCCTGGACGCGGCAGGATAAATTGCTGCTTTTGCAGCCCATGACTGGCGCCCCCAAGCTTCGCCAGTGGCTTCAAAGCAATGGATATTCCATCCTGCATGAGACAATATCCCGTGAAGGGAAAAAACTGTACAGCATCTGGACGGTAAGAGGCGGAACAATGCCGCCTCTGTCCCCAGCGGAGCAGTGGGCCGGGGTAAATTGTAATGATCCTCTGCGGATGGACTATTTGACCATGATAGAAGGTAAGGCTGAGAAAGCGCTGCGCGGTCAACAGTCCGCCCAGGCGCCCGACCAGGCTGCCGTCTCCTATTTTGAGACTGTTTTGACCGGACTGGGAGAAATGAAAAAGGAGTTGAAACGAATGACCACAGTGGGCGGGGTATTCACTTTTTTGCAGGAAAAGGCCCCTTTTGAGCTGCAGGAGAGCTTTGATAACGCCGGCTTTTTGGTAGGACGGGAGGAGGCGTCCGTCAGCAAAATCCTGGTGGCGCTGGATATTACGGAGCAAGTCGTTCAGGAGGCCGTGGAGCAGGGGGCGCAGCTTATTGTGGCCCACCATCCGATTATTTTCGGCGGGGTCAAATCGGTGACGGATCAAACCAGTACCGGGCGTGTCCTGCTCTCCCTGGTTGAAAATGGAATCGCGGCCATCTGTGCCCACACCAACCTGGATGCGGCTGAGGGCGGCGTCAACGACGCATTGGCTCTGCGTCTGGGCCTTACCGATATTGGACAGCTGAAGCAGGAGGGCGTGGATGAGCAGGGGAGACCCTATGGCATCGGTCGGGTGGGCATTGTGCCGGAACAGCCTTTATACGACTTTGCCTTAGCCGTGAAACGGTTGCTGGGAGCCAACGGCATTCGGCTGGTGGATGGCGGAAAACCGGTACGTATGGTGGCGGTGGGCGGCGGCGCTTGCGCTGATTTTATGAACGACGCCTTGGCGCAGGGCTGCGACACCTTTGTCACCTCCGACGTGAAATACCACCAGTTTTTGGAGGCAAAAGCGCTGGGTCTGAACCTGGTGGATGCGGGTCACTTTCCGACGGAGGCTGTGGTGTGCCCGGTGCTGCGCAATTGGCTGTCCAAGCGGTTCCCACAGGTGTCGGTATCCATTTCGCAAAAGCATGTGGAGGTTTTTTCCTATCTTTGACGCAGGCATGAAGCAGTCCCAGCTCTCATATGGTGGAGGGAAGGGGGACTGGCTCATGAAACGAGATATTCTATTGCTGGCGCTATGCTTGTGTGTTCTGGCCGGGGTGAATTGGCTGGGCGGTGGGCGCTCAGAGCCTGCTTCCACCGCCATAGGCCCGGAGGGAAAACAGATGCTGATCCTGGACGCCGGGCACGGCGGAGAGGACGGCGGAGCCAGCACTGCGGCGGGGGAGAAGGAAAGCGACATCAACCTGGGCATCGCGCTGAAAACACAGGCGCTGATGACCTTCTTGGGGGTGGAACCCCGGCTCACCAGGAATACGGATATTTCCATCCATAGCAGCGGAGCGGAAACCATCCGCCAGAAAAAGGTGTCCGACCTGAAAAATCGCGTGGCCTTGGTGGAGGGAACGCCCAACGCCATGCTGATGAGCATACACCAAAATCACTTTACAGATTCGCGGTACAGTGGGGCACAGGTGTTTTTTAACAGCGGCGACGTGAGCAGACAGTGGGGAGAAGGCACGCAGGCGGTATTCCAGCAGCTGTTAGACCCCGACAACAGCCGAAAGGCCAAGCCCATGCCGGACGGCATCTATTTATTTGAACACATCAGCTGTCCGGCTATTCTGGTGGAGTGCGGCTTTCTCAGCAACGGGGAGGAGGCGGCGCTGCTGGTCACCGATACCTACCAGCGAAAGATAGCGGTGGCGTTGACTGGGGCGTATTTCACTGAATTACAGAGGACACCCACAACTTTGGGAGGGAAATGACATGGCTAAAGCCAGGTCCCTGTTTTACTGTACAGACTGCGGAAACGAAACTTTGAAATGGCAGGGGAGATGTCCCGCCTGCGGAGCATGGAACACCATTGTGGAGCAGCCTGCAAAGGATGTAAAGAAAAAAGCGGCGGCGGCCGCATCTGTCGGGCTTGGGGTTCGCAGGCCCAAACCCATGGCCGAGGTGGAAGCGGTGGATGAGCTACGTTTTGACACCGGCATGAACGAGCTGGACCGCGTGCTGGGCGGCGGCGCGGTGAAGGGTTCTTTGGTACTGGTGGGAGGCGCGCCGGGAATCGGAAAATCCACCTTGATGCTGCAGATTTGCGACAATTTGTGCCGTTTTTCTGACGTTTTATATGTATCCGGTGAAGAGTCCGAGCGGCAGATCAAGCTGCGGGCACAGCGGCTGGGAATTCGGGAGGAACGGCTGTATCTCTTTTCTGAGACCAACTTGGATGATATTGTGGCCGCCGTTCAGGAGAAAAAGCCGGATATTCTCATTGTGGATTCCATTCAGACCATCTACAACGGCGACTCCAGCTCCTCACCGGGCAGCGTGGCCCAGGTTAAGGAGTGCACGATGGCGCTGATGCATCTGGCTAAAGGTATGGGAGTCACCGTGTTTGTGGTCGGGCATATCAATAAGGAGGGCTCTCTGGCCGGACCGAAGGTGTTGGAGCACATGGTGGACTGTGTGCTCCACTTTGAGGGGGAGGAGCACAATTCCTACCGCATCCTGCGGGCGGCGAAGAACCGCTTTGGTGCCACCAATGAGATCGGTGTGTTCGAGATGGTGGACAAGGGGCTGGTGGAGGTTCCCAACCCATCCGAGGCCATGCTGACCGGGAGACCAGAGAACATGCCCGGCTCCTGTGTCACCTGTGTGATGGAAGGGATTCGGCCGGTGTTGGCAGAGGTGCAGGCATTACTGGCGCCGTCGGCCTATGGGACCTCCCGCCGGACCAGCAACGGGTTTGACTATAACCGGGCCATGATGATGCTGGCTGTGCTGGAAAAGCGAGGTGGGCTGGCGCTGTCTAATTGTGATTTTTATGTCAACGTCATCGGAGGACTGACGCTGGATGAGCCTGCCGCAGACCTGGCGCTCATCGTGTCGCTGGCGTCCAGCTTTCGGGACAAGCCTGTGCCGTTTGATCTGGCCGCCATTGGAGAAGTGGGGCTCACCGGCGAGCTGCGCTCGGTAAACGCCATCAACCAGCGGCTCAGCGAGGTGCGGAGACTGGGCTTTACAAAATGCCTGATCCCAGCCAGAAGCAGCGGAAAACTGATTGCGCCCGACGGCTTAGATCTGATTCGAGTCAGCAACATTCGTGAGGCCATCGCTGTGCTGGCTGGATAGGCGGGGCGTAAAATTGAGGCAGGCGTCATTGGGGACGGCCTGTCCCACAGCTTGGGCCTGTGCCAAGGTACACAGACCCTCGTTTTGAAATTTACAGTTTTGCGTACATGGAATGAAGCTCATAAGGATCACCTGAATCAAAGAATTTCAAAAAGATGTGATCAGACCATATCGAAGGGAGGTGCAGGCCGGCACATACTCAACTCAACAAAATAAAAATTTTGTTGAGTTTAGGGGAGGGCAAACTGGCCAACAATGGCCCCTGAGCCGTTTTTGGTCCGGCGCGGCATAGTGGAATGTGTCCCGCACGGCTATTCTGCGTTTAGTCTGCCCAACTGTTCCTGGGTTATGAATGTGCAGGTCCGTTTCACTATGACAGATTATCGTACCGAGGCTCCGCCAATCCTACGGGACTTCTTGGCTTACCACGAGACCATCCAAGGCCACTCCAGAAAAACTGTGGACGAATACTTTCTGGATCTACGCACGTTTTTCCGCTACATAAAAATTGAAAAAGGCCTCGTGCCACGCACGACGCCGCTGGACGAAATCTCTATTGACGATGTGGACCTATCCCTGGTCAAATCCGTTACGCTGACTGATATTTATGCGTTTCTCAGCTTTCTCAGCCGGGATCGGAAAAAAATTGCCAATGACCCCACGTCCCGTTACGGGCTGGAGGTATCCTCCAGAGCCAGAAAAGTGGCGACAATTCGATCCTTTTATAAATATTTGGTGTCGAAAGCAAAGCTTTTGGAAGACAATCCTATTCAAGAGCTGGATTCGCCGAAGCTTCGGCAGACTCTGCCGCGCTATTTGACCTTGGATGAGAGCATCCAGCTTTTGGAATCCATTGATGGTGAAAACGCGGAGCGGGATTTCTGTATTATCACTCTGTTTTTGAACTGCGGGCTGCGGATTTCCGAGCTGGTGGGACTTAATCTCACCGATATTCGCGGCGACCGTCTGCGCGTGCTGGGCAAAGGCAATAAGGAGCGGGTGGTCTATCTCAACACCGCCTGCCAGAACGCCGTTGAGGACTGGCTGGCCGTGCGCTCCCAGTCCGGCGCCGCAGACCCCAGCGCACTGTTTATTTCCCGCCGGCACACAAGGATCACCAAAGATGGCGTACATTATATGCTGAAACAGCGGTTTACTGCCGCCGGACTGGACAGCAGCAAGTATTCCGCGCATAAGCTGCGCCACACCGCCGCCACCTTGATGCTGCAAAACGGCGTGGATGTGCGAACGCTGCAGGAGATTTTGGGCCACGAACACCTGAATACCACCCAGATCTATACCCATGTGGACAGCGGCGCACTGCAAAATGCCGCCCAGTCCAATCCGCTGGGGCAGCTCAAGGCCAAACCCCGCCGGGGACGGCCCAAAAAGCAGACGGAGGAATCGTCATAAGCTGCGAAGTACGGCGGATTCTCTTCGGAGATGAGGACTGCCCGCCGTACGGCGCGGAGGAATTCAACCCTCCGCGCCATTCGTCTGTCGAAGGCCTGTTTGGGGGTTCCCGATCACTTTGAGCGCCCCTATGATGTGGAGGAACCGCCACTCCACCACATTTGGATAGCTGTCCAGCGGCCGGTAGTCGGCATCGTTGGAATGGGCGGCGATGAGGATGTTGTCCGGTCTGGGCGTTGGGCCCACTGACACGATCACCGGCGTATGAGCAAACACCTCTCCGCTGCTCTCAAACCGAAGCTGGACAAAGTCACCGGGTCGGAGAAAATTCATGTGTACCTGGACGCCTATCGGACCGTCGGTGGGCTGAGGTCTGGTCATAAAGTCCCAAAAAAATGGGACACCGGTCCAGGCCGGCGCACGATCAGTGGCGTCGATGTAGTACCAGCCGAATTCCGGCGTGAAATTCATGATACCGGTGCCGGCGTAGAGACACTGGGATGCAAAGTTGGTACAGTCTCCGCCGATCTCGCTGAAATCGTAAAAGGCCGGATTGCGGCTGTAAGCCCACTTGTGGGCATAGGCCACCGCCGCCCGGCGGTTGTATGGGAGCAGCTGGATCATACTGCCTCTCCCCCTTTCCAGCCATCCTATGCCCGCCGTCATTTTGTTGACACCATCTGAGAATCATCTCCCCTGTTTTGTGGGTTTTTACCCGCGAAAACTGGAGCTTTTGCTTGCAATTTTCCACCTTAAATGTTAAAATCATAACATATCCCTCTGCAAATATAAATTTTAAGGAGTTGGTCAACTATGCCACTGGTTACCTCGACTGAAATGTTTAAAAAAGCCTATAATGGCGGCTACGCTGTGGGCGCCTTCAACGTCAACAACATGGAAATCGTTCAGGGTATCACTGAGGCGTGCCGTGAGGAAAAGGCTCCCGTTATCCTCCAGGTTTCCAAGGGCGCCCGCGCTTACGCCAACCACACCTATCTGGTTAAACTGGTGGAGGCCGCTGTCATCGAGTGTCCCGAGATCCCCATTGTGCTCCACCTGGACCACGGCGACAGCTTTGAGACCTGTAAGAGCTGCATTGACGGCGGCTTCACCTCCGTCATGATCGACGCCTCCTCTAAGCCCTTCGCCGAGAATATTGAGATTACCAAGAAGGTCGTCGAGTACGCCCACGACCACGGCGTGGTGGTGGAGGCCGAGCTGGGCGCTCTGGCCGGCGTGGAGGACGAGGTCAACGTCTCCGCTGAGCAGTCCCACTACACCCGCCCCGAGGAGGTGGAGGAGTTCGTGTCCAAGACCGGCTGCGACTCCCTGGCCATCGCCATCGGCACCAGCCACGGCGCGTACAAATTCACCGCAGCCCAGTGCACCCGCAACGAGAAGGGCGAGCTGGTGCCCCCTCCCCTGCGCTTCGACATCCTCAACGAGGTGGTCAAGCGCCTGCCTGGCTTCCCCATCGTGCTCCACGGCTCCTCCAGCGTGCCCCAGGAGTATGTGAAGATGGTCAACGCCAACGGCGGCAAGATGCCCGACGCGGTGGGCATCCCCGAGGAGCAGCTGCGTGAGGCCGCCCGGAGCGCCGTGTGCAAAATCAACATCGACTCCGACCTGCGTCTGGCCATGACCGGCACCGTCCGCAAGTTCTTCGCCGAGCACCCCGACAAGTTCGACCCTCGCGAGTACCTGAAGCCCGCCCGCGCCAACATCAAGGAGCTGGTGCGCCACAAGTTGGTGGACGTGCTGGGCTGCAACGGCAAGGCGTAAGGAGGAATTCAACATGGCACAGTTAAAGGGCGCTTGCGTCATCGGCCAGTCCGGCGGCCCCACCTCCGTGATTAACGCCAGCGCGTACGGCGTCATCCGCACCGCGCTGGACTGCCCGGATATCACTGCCGTCTACGGCATGGCCCACGGCATCAAGGGGATGCTGAACGATCAGCTCTACGACATGGGCCAGGAGGACGCCAAGGAGCTGGAGCTTTTGCTCAACACCCCCTCCTCCGAGCTGGGTTCCTGCCGCTACAAGATCGCCGACCCCGACGCGGACGACACCGATTACAAGCGCATTCTGGAAATTTTCAAGAAGTACAATATCCGCTATTTCTTCTATAACGGTGGCAACGACTCCATGGACACCTGCGCCAAGGTGAGCCGTTTCATGGCCAAGTCCGGCTATGAGTGCCGGGTGATGGGCGTACCCAAGACCATCGACAACGACCTGTTCGGCACCGACCACTGCCCCGGCTTCGCCTCCGCCGCCAAGTATATCGCCACCTCCTGCGCCGAGGTGTACAAGGACGCCCGGGTGTACGACACCGGCATGGTCACCGTCATCGAGATCATGGGCCGTCACGCGGGCTGGCTGGCCGGAGCCGCCGCCCTGGCGGGCGTGGTGGGCTGCGCTCCCGACCTGGTGTATCTCCCCGAGGTGGACTTCGACATGGACAAGTTCTTGGCCGATGTGGAGGTTATCTATAAGAAGAACGGCAAGTGCATCGTGGCCGTCTCCGAGGGCATCCATTACGCCGACGGCTCCTTCGTGTCCGAGGCCAAGACCTCCGCTACCGACGGCTTCGGTCACGCCCAGCTGGGCGGTCTGGCCGCACTGCTGGCCAACATCGTGAAGGAAAAGACCGGCGCCAAGGTTCGGGGCATCGAGCTGTCCCTGCTCCAGCGCTGCGGCGCGCATCTGGCCTCCCAGACCGATATCGACGAGTCCTTCCTGGCGGGCAAGACCGCTGTGGAGGCTGCCGTGGCCGGCGAGACCGACAAGATGGTGGGCTTCGAGTGCACCCGCGAAGGCGGTGTGTACACCTGCAAGACCAAGCTGTTCAATCTCTCCGACGTGGCCAACTTTGAGAAGAAGGTGCCACTGGAGTGGATCAACAAAGAGGGCAACGGCGTTACTCAAAGCTTCATTGACTATGCCCTGCCTCTGATTCAGGGAGAGAATCACCGGGCAATTGAGTATGGTCTCCCCCGTTTCGCTCGACTGAAAAAAGTGCTGGCAAAGTAAGAAATTAGTGTTAAGAGCCCGGCGATCTTGCGATCGCCGGGCTCTTTTAACGTTTTAGCTCTTTTATAGTTTATTTTGCGCCACACCGGTCATAGCTTCGGTGACGGCTTGTCCGCGAGCGTCCAGGCCCTTGGTCATAGCCAATGCCTCAGTAATATCGTAATCCACAATATCTTCTCCCTGCATAGCGACCACACGGCAGGTCTTGCCATCCACCAGCAGTTTCACTGCCTCATAGCCCATATAGGTTGCCACACGACGGTCCCTCGCACTGGGAGATCCCCCCCGCTGTACGTGGCCCAGCACAGTGACCCGCGTATCCAAAGAGGTAGCTGTCTTGATCTGCTCCGCCACACGGTAGGATCCGCCGGGAACACCTTCGGCGACAATGACCATAAAATGGGTCCGCCCGCCCAAGCGGGCCCGCCGAATGGGTTCGATGACGTCCTGTTCAAAGTCTACTTCCTTCTCTGGCACCAGCACCACAGTGGCGCCGCAGGCGATGCCAACAGAATAGGCCAGATGGCCAGCCCGATGCCCCATAACCTCCACCACGGAGCAGCGCTCATGGGACTTCATGGTATCACGCAGACGGTCAATACTTTCCAGCGCGGTATTGCAGGCTGTGTCATAGCCGATGGTATAGGTAGAGCAGGCAATATCGTTGTCGATGGTGCCGGGAATCCCAATCACGGAGATACCGCTTTGGGCCAAGCTGAGCAACCCCTTAAAAGTTCCGTCGCCGCCAATGCCGACTAAGGCGTCAAGGCCCAGCAGCTTACATGTCGCCAGAGCCTTTTTCCGCCCGGCTTCCTCAATAAATTCTAAACTACGCGCCGAATACAGCATGGTGCCTCCCCGGCGGGAAATATCGCTGACGCTCTCAAAATCCAGCTTAATGAAATCACCGTTAAGCAGGCCGTGATAACCCCGGCGAATGCCGATACACTCAATCCCAAAGTGAAGAGACGCCCGGACTACGGCGCGGATTGCTGCATTCATACCGGGAGCGTCACCGCCACTGGTAAATACACCGATACGATGGACCGTAGGTTTCATGACAATCAAATCCTTTCTAGCGCTTATTCTATGCTTAAACCTTTAACTCAACCGCCTTGTTCTCCAGGGCGTCTGGATGAGACTCCAATACAGGCCGAACATAGTCGTTGAGAAAATCGGCCACTTGTTCCGGACAGCGCCCGATATAGCGGGAGGGTTCCAAATGGGCAGAGAGTTCCTCCCTTGTCATCCCAAACAGAGGATCAGCAGCCAGTAATTCGATGAGATTATTTGTAAGGCCCAAATCCTTTACATTATGCCCAGCTTTAAGAGAATGGACTCTGATGCGTTCATGGAGCTGCTGCCGGTCTCCTCCCCTTTTCACTGCGTCCATCATAATATTTTCACTGGCCATAAAAGGAAGTTCTTCTAAAATATGCTTTTCAATCACCTTTTCATGGACCACCAAGCCGGAAACCACATTCTCGTAGATATTGAGGATGGCGTCTACCGCCAAAAAAGCTTCCGGCACCGAGATGCGCTTATTGGCGGAGTCATCCAAAGTACGCTCAAACCATTGGGTGGCGGCGGTGTAGGCAGGATTAGCCGCGTCCGCAATCACATAGCGGGCCAAAGAGCAGATACGCTCACACCGCATGGGGTTGCGCTTATAAGGCATGGCGGACGAGCCGATCTGCTTCGTCTCAAAAGGCTCCTCTACCTCCTTCAAATGGCACAAAAGCCGTACATCAGTGGCAAATTTGCAGGCAGATTGGGCAATACCGGACAGGGTAGCCAACACCGCGGCATCAATTTTTCTGGAATAGGTTTGGCCGGATACGGGAACAGTCCCCTCAAAGCCCATTTCCGCAGCAATGCGGCGGTCAAGCTCTTTACATTTCTCATGATCGCCCTCAAACAGCTCCAAAAAAGACGCCTGTGTGCCGGTGGTTCCTTTACAGCCCAACAGCTTCAGATGGGCGATCCGGTATTCCACTTCATCCAGATCCTGGAGCAATTCATTCATCCATAGCGTGGCCCGCTTACCCACTGTGACTAACTGAGCGGCCTGAAAATGAGTGAAACCAAGGGTTGGCAAGGCTTTATACTTGTCAGAAAAGCATGACAGTGCATTGAGTACGCATACTAATTTATCTCTGACAAGGGACAGCCCTTCCCGCATGATAATGATGTCAGTGTTATCTCCCACATAACAGCTGGTGGCTCCCAGATGGATGATCGGCATAGCTTTCGGACACAATACACCATAGGTGTGGATGTGGGCCATGACATCGTGCCGAAGCTCCCGTTCCTTTTGAGCTGCCAGCTCATAATCAATGTCAGTGAGGTGCGCTTCCAATTCATCCACCTGTTCCTGCGTGACAGGCAGCCCCAATTCCATCTCAGCCCGAGCTAAAGCGACCCACAGCCGCCGCCAAGTGGAAAACTTCTTGTCCGGGGAAAAAATATACTGCATTTTGTCGCTGGCATAGCGAGAGGATAGTGGGCTTTCGTAGATCGATTGGCTCATAATTGAAATATCACCCTTACTCCAATGTTTATTTCCTGTTTGAATACACCCAAAACTTCAGATTTTTTCATAAATAAAGGGCCTGAATCTTTGCCGTTGGTATTATACCATATTCCATATGCCCATACAAGTTCGTTCTAAAAAAACTTTGGCGGGAACGAGAAAAAGGGCTGTGCCGCAAAAGCACAGCCCTTTTCGTTAAATAAACTAAAATCAGCCCTCACCACGCATCTTGGCGAAGCACTCGCTGCAGTAGACCGGCCGGTCAGACTTCGGCTCAAAAGGAACCTTGGCCTCACCGCCGCAGGCGGCACAGACTGCGGTGAAGTACTCGCGGGGACCACGGGCAGCGGCCTTGCGGGCATCGCGGCAGGCCTTGCAGCGCTGGGGCTCGTTCTGGAAGCCGCGCTCGGCGTAAAACTCCTGCTCACCGGCGGTGAACACGAACTCCTGGCCACACTCTTTGCATACTAAGGTCTTGTCTTCGTACATGGAAATACCCTCTCTTTTGATGCCCAGAATCGGAAATACAACCTGCTGGGACTATAATATTTGCGTCAGCTTTCGCTGAAAACGCCAAAATTACCGGCAACCTTGCGCCGGATCCGTTGGACTGCGTTGTCCACGGACTTAATAGGACGTCCCACCTGCTCACTGATTTCCTGATAGGACAAACCGAGCAAAAATAGGCTCAAAACCTTGTGCTCCAACGAGGACAACTGCTGCCCCAGACGGTCCAATCGTTCCGTCTCCTCTTCCCTGCTGATGTACAGCTCCTCAGGGCTTGCCTCAGAACCCATCATGGGCGGTTCAAAGGGCACACTGTCGTTCAAAGGGGCATGCTTGCTCCGAGCGGCATTGGTAACAGCGGAACGAATACGATTGCGGATGCATACCTCTGCAAATGTTTTAAACCGGGCCTCATGGCTGGAATCAAATTCTCGAATGGCCTTTAATAGACCGAACATGGCCTCCTGAATCAGATCCTCACTGTCTCCCCCCGCCAGAAAATAGGGACGAGCACATACCCGCACGGCGCGGAAATACCGTTTGACAAGCTCTTCCTCCGCGTCCCGACGACCGCTGGCCGCCAACGTACAGAGTTCTTCATCGCTGTATTCACTTATTTGAGAAATGGTTTCACTCATAACCCGACCCTGTTTATTTAATCACAGAACTGCTGAAATGTCAATTCTTTTCAGTGATTTTTTTAGGAAATCTTCTAAAACAGTCTACAGGATAATAGTTTTTTACAAATCTGGATGAATGTCCCAGGTCAAAAGCCTTAGGCAACTTAAAAAGACAGCTGCTCAGCGGCCTCTATTCCGCCCGGTAGGCTCAAACCTAAGTGCTGGTAAGCTTTTGGCGTAACACACCTGCCTCGCGGCGTTCGAGTGAGGAAACCAAGCTGCATCAAATAAGGCTCATAGACATCCTCTAAGGTGACAGACTCTTCATTGATGGTGGCGGCCAGCGTGTCCAATCCCACAGGCCCTCCGCCATAGTTTGTGATGATGCTCTGCATCATCCGCCGGTCCACATTATCCAAACCCAGCTCGTCTATTTCCAACGCCTTCAGGGCCCGGTCAGCCACACTTTGCGTGATCACGCCCCCTGCCGTGACCTGGGCGAAGTCCCGCACCCGGCGGAGCATCCGGTTGGCAATACGGGGGGTACCTCGGCTACGGCGGGCGATTTCCAGCGCCCCCTCCTGTTCGATGGGAACATCCAGAATCCCGGCAGACCGGTTGACGATATGGGCCAGCTCTTCCGGCGTGTACAGCTCCAGCCGCAGGGTGACGCCAAAGCGATCCCGCAGAGGGGCAGAGAGCTGCCCCGCCCGGGTGGTGGCGCCGATGAGGGTGAACTTCGGCAGATCCAGCCGAATTGAGTTGGCGGATGGCCCCTTGCCGATGATGATATCGATGGCGTAGTCCTCCATGGCAGGGTACAGAATCTCTTCCACCGAGCGGTTCAGGCGGTGGATTTCATCCACAAACAGGATATCATTCTCCTGAAGATTGGTCAAAAGCGCCGCCAGATCGCCTGGCTTCTCAATGGCCGGACCGGAGGTGATACGGATGTTCACTCCCATCTCATTGGCAATGATGCCGGAAAGGGTGGTCTTGCCCAGCCCCGGAGGGCCATGGAGCAGCACATGGTCCAACGGCTCACCCCGCATTTTGGCGGCCTGGATGAAAATAGACAGGTTCCCCTTGGCCTTCTCCTGGCCAATATATTCTGTGAGCGTTTTGGGGCGCAGAGACCCTTCCCCCTCATCGTCCCGGGTCAGCGAGGTGGTTACGAGAGGGGCTTCTGTCTCAAATCCGCCGTTGTCGGAAAAATCAATGCTCAAGGGTTCACTTCCTCTTGACTTTTTTCGAGGTATTCATGTAGATCACACCGCTGACAGCCGCAATAACAAGCAGTACAAGACCAATCCACAGAAAGGCCATATGGTCAAACACGGCGCTCAGCGCCATCACACCGGCGCAGGCGGCAAAGGCAAACATCAGACGACCCATGGCCCGGCAAAGGGTTTTCTCATCGTATTTTTCTTTTTCCTGGGGCGATGACATATTGTAGCCCGCAATGAGGGAGCCTCCTTTACCACAGGAAAAGACGACCCCCAGCAGTACAAAAAACGCCATCGTAATACAGCTAATGATCAGCATACCAAAACCCTCTCCCTATGATCTGAGGTTGTTACCCCTTTACCATCTTTTTCAGCGCCTGTTTTATGACGTCTTCCAGCGGCAGCGCATCCAAATCAATACCCTTCAGCGCCGCAGCAATCTCATTCTGGCTATAGCCCAATACTGCCAGAGCAGCAGACGCCTCGCTAGCCTTGTTCTCCGGAATGACGGTGATGCCGCCGGCGAAGGTTTCTCCCCCGCCCGTGGCAAGCTGGCCCTTGGCCAGCTTGTCCTTCAGCTCCAGGATGATCCGCTGGGCGATCTTCTTGCCGATGCCGGGCGCGGAGGTCAGCGCCTTCTCGTTGCCGGAGACAATGGCCATGGCCAGCCCCTCCGGGCTGTTGGAGGACAGGATGGCCAGCGCCGCCTTGGGGCCCACTCCAGACACCCCAATGAGCATCCGAAAACAGCCCAGCTCACTCTCGCTGGCAAAGCCGTACAGCTCAAAAACATCCTCCCGTACATTCAGATGGGTGTAGAGCTTAGCCGGCTTTCCCGTATTGAGCTTACCGATAGTGTAGTTGGTGGTGCGGCAGGCATAGCCCACTCCCCCGCAGTCAATCACGGCCAGATAGGGCTCGATATGCGCTACAGTCCCATTCAGATAATAAAACACGTTAATCTCTCCAAATCTAGTGTAAACACTTCAGCAGTGATGTAGACGACCGGGCGTGGCACAGGGCGATGGCCACCGCGTCGGCGGCGTCGTCCGGCTTGGGAACGGCGCTCAGGTTCAGCAGCCGCTTGGTCATATCCATCACCTGCCGCTTCTCCGCCTTGCCGTAGCCCACCACCGCCTGCTTTACCTGAGAGGGATTGTACTCACAGACGGGCAGGCCCAGCTTCTCCGCTGTCATGAGGATGACGCCTCTTGCTTGGGCCACCCCGATACCAGTGGTCACGTTGTGGTTAAAAAACAGCTCCTCAATGGCCATTACATCCGGGTGAAACTGGCCGATCAGTGCCTCAAGATCAGTTGCGATCTGCCACAGCCGGGCGGGCAGCCGCACCCCTGCCGGGGTATTGATCGCTCCGCAGGCCGCCATACGGTATTTCCCCTGAACAGACTCCACCAGGCCAAAGCCCACAATGGCATAGCCTGGATCGATTCCGAGGATAAGCACCTGTGCACCTCCCAGCAAAATTTCTTTTATCATACCACAAGTGAATGCTAAAAACAAGCAAAAACGGCGGATGATGACATCATCCGCCGAAAGCGCCGCAGTGTCAGGCCCTGGGATGGGCCTTGGAATACACGTCTCGGATCTTTGGGTTGACCACTTGAGCATAGATCTGCGTAGCGGAGATATCCGCATGACCCAGCATCTCCTGAATAGACTTCAAATCTGCTCCATTCTCCAAAAGATGGGCGGCAAAGGAGTGTCTCAGAGTATGGGGGGTAATGTCCTTGTGGATGCCCGCCTTATCCTGATAGCATTTGACGATCTTCCAGAAGCCCTGGCGGCTCATGCGCTCTCCATTCATGTTGACGAATAGAGCGGTCTCTCTCGGATCTTCCAGCAGCTGCGGCCGCACGTCGTTGATATAGGCCGCCATAGCCCGCACCGCTCCTTTATAGAGGGGTACCACCCGCTCCTTGCTTCTGCCCCGACAGCGCAGAAAGCTGGCAGATAAGTTCAGGTCCTGAACGTCCAGAGAAATCAACTCGGACACCCGGATACCGGTGGCATACAGAAGCTCCAGCATGGCTTTGTCCCTGCAGCCCTTGGAATCAGAGGAATCGGGCTGCTCCAAAAATAAATCCACCTCATGGCTGGAGAGAATAGAGGGCAGCTTGCGCTCCACACGGCTGGGGGTAAAACCCTTGGCGGGGTTGACCTGCACTGCTCGGATGGACATCAGATACGTATAAAAAGATTTCAGCGCAGCGATTGACCGCACCACGGTGGCATTGGACTTGCCCTTTTTCTCCAGGTGTTGGGCATAACGTCTTATATCCTCCTGATTTGCCTGGATGATGGACAGCCGTTCCTCGCCAGCCCAGTCATCAAACTGCCGCACGTCCCGCATATAAGAGCTGAGCGTGTTGGCGGCGGCCCGTTTTTCCTGGGCCAGCCAAGTCTCATACCCGGAAACATGGTCCAATTTGCTCAACTCCTCTCACGAAATAAACAACCGGGCGCACACTGCGGTGAGCAGCGCGGGCATCAGTGTCTGCTGCAGTGCCACGGCCAGCACCAGCAGGCCCGCGCACGGGGTCAGCGCCTGAGCTCTTTGGCTCCAAGTCGGGGAACGTCCAGCGGACAGCCGGCCCAGCGACTGACGGAACGCGTCGGCCGACACCACAAACAGCACCGGCACAGATATCAAAGCGGTTACCCCGAAGGCTGCCAAAGACGCCGCCACCCCCGGCCAGCCAAAAAGCCGGGCAAAGGCAGTCGCAGAAAAAGCCAGGAGAAACCGCTTTGATA
>CATLHC010000036.1 GCA_949948775.1 uncultured Oscillospiraceae bacterium | reverse complement strand
GATCCCACTGCCGCTTCCATAACCTAGCGCTGTTCGTCAGTTATGTTGAGAATCTTCAACTCCACTCGGCCCGCGCCCACAAAGCCGCAGATGAAGCCGATGAGCATCCCGCACAGGACGGACTGGATCACCCGCTTTTTGGGGTCCACACCCGCCATGGTCTCCTTGGTGGTCATGACAGGCTTTACGATGAATTTGATCCCCAGCAGCAGGGTCATCCAGGTGGAAAAGCTCCCCATGGTGGAGGAGGGCACCAGGCTGGACACCCAGCTGCCCACCAGGGTGAAACACAGCACGGCGACCATCATCACCAGGCCGTTTTTCACGTCCAGGTTTTTGTTTTTGCCGTAGGTATAGGCGGACACGGCGCTGGCCAGCACGTCGCTGGCCAGGGCGATGCCCACCACCTCATAGGGTTCCATGTGGAGAAAGGTGATGAGCATGGGGCTGATGACGGCGGCGGCGCTCATGCCCGCGAAGCCGGTGCCCAGCCCCGCGCCGATGCCGGCCAAAAAGCAGATCACAAAGGTGAACACAAAAAGACCTCACTTTTGCGTGATGTCCCGGATATTCCGGGCGATTTTTTCGGAGACGGCCTCCAGAACCTGCTCCTCCGGCCGGGTAAAGCCCCGGCACATGGCCTGGAAAAAGGACCGCTGAGCGGCCTTGCCGTCCAGCAGGACGGGACCGGCGGCGGAGAGGGGGATGAGCAGCAGGGTTTTTCGGTTGCCTTCGGGGTGCTCGACGGACAGCAGGCCCTTGCGCTGGAGAGAGTGGACCGCGGCGGATACATGGGATTTGGTCCACTGGCGCAGCCGCACGGCCTCCGCCGCCGTGTTGTGGAGGGGATTGTTAGACAGGAACAGCAGCAGGTCCAGCTCCATCCGGGTGAGCTTCCACCTCTGGGCCACCGGGTCCAGGGCCTGGTCATAGGCGCCTTTGAACAGCAGGACGTTATCCCAAAACAGCTCGGTCACGGCTCGACCTCCTTTTGTTCTATTTTGAACTATATATAATCATAGCACAGGCGGCTGCCGTTGTCAAGAGGGGACGAAAGAGGCCCCTGTTTCAAGATTTGTGCTGCTGGTTGAACCCCCGGCAATTCCACGAAAACGAGTGGACAAGAAAACTGTACCATGCTATCGTCAGAGCGACAGATCGGAATTTGAACGATGACAGAAAGCGCCATCGGGTGATGCTGTTCCGCCCCTCGCTCGTTTTCCCCCTCCAGCATTTTTCGTCACCCTTTTTCTATTTTGGCATCTTTATGTAAAAAAGTTTGCCCCAAGGCAGATCTTTTCGACAGGCTGAAGGATTTTCAAGTATTCCATCCAAGCAAATTTCCGCTCTCCCGAATACAGCTGTAGGATCACTCTTGCGAAACACTCCTGTGTTTGGTATACTGTTGAAGATATTATATCGCTGGACACAGCGGAACAGAAATGGGGAGACAAACGGTGTAGTCCATTGATTTTTCAGAAAAAAGGGGGTTATTCTGAAACATGGACGGCGTCATCTACCACGGCAGCCGGGTCCTGCCCAGCGTTCCGGAATTTCTCCAATGACTCCATGATGAGGGCAAAGCCTACCGCTTTTTAACTGGCAACAGCGGCTCCGCCCTCCGGGAGCTCCTGCAGAAGCTGCGGCCGCCTGTACACAGCGGTCAATTCATTGGAAAGGTATGACAGTATGAAAAAGGCAATAGTTTGTTTGCTTGTGTCCCTGGGGATACTGCTGGGATTGACCTCCTGCAGAAAACAACCTGCGCCTGTGGATGAGCCGCAGGCGGCCAGACAGACGGTGGAGCTCACTGTCTGGGGGGCGGAGGAGGATGCGGAACTGCTCCAGGAGATGATTGCCTCCTTCCAGGCCCACTATTCCGCCGAGGCTGATTTTCAGATCACCTGCCAGCCCCAGAGTGAGGCCAACTGTAAAGATGCCCTCCTGGGAGATCTGGAGGCGGGTGCGGATGTGTTCACCTTCGCGGACGACCAGGTTGCCGCCCTGGCCGCTGCCGGGGCGCTGGACCCCATTGCAGACAGCGCGTCCATCCGGGAGGCGAGCCTCTCCGCGGCGGTGGAAGCCGCCAGCGTGGGCGGAACCCTGTACGCCTACCCTTTGACGGCGGACAACGGCTACTTTCTCTACTACAACACAGCCTATTTGTCATCGGAGGATGTCCAGTCCATGGACCGGCTCCTGGCGGCGGCGGAGAATGCCGAAAAGCTGTTCGCTATGGACTGGAGTTCCGCCTGGTATGTCTACGCCTTTTTTGGCAACACCGGCCTGAAGGTCGGGCTGAACGACGACGGCCTGACCAATTACTGCACCTGGAACAGCACGGACGGACCGGTCACCGGAGTGGATGTGGCCCAGGCCATGCTGGACATTGCCGCCAGCCCGAGCTTTTTCAACTGTACGGACGTGGAGTTCCTGGCGGGCGTTCGGGATGGCTCTGTGATCGCCGGCGTCAGCGGCGTGTGGAACGCGGTGGCCGTTCAGGAGGCCTGGGGTGAACATGCCGGGGCGGTCAAGCTGCCCACCTTCACCTGCGGCGGGCAGCAGATCCAGATGGCCTCCTTCTCCGGCTGCAAACTGATCGGTGTGAACGCCTACTCCAGATATCCGGAATGGTCCGCCCGGCTGGCCGAATGGATCACCAGCGAGGAAAATCAGCGTCTTCGCTTTGAGCATCGGGGGCAGGGGCCCGCCAACAGCGCTGCCGCAGCCTCCGCTGAGGTTCAGCAGTCCGCAGCCATCGCGGCGCTGCTGGACCAGTCAGAATTTTCCCAGATCCAGCGGGTGGGAGGAAATATTTGGGACCCGGTGGCGGTGTTCGCGGCCAGCATGGCGCAGGGAAATCCTTCCGGCGCATCCCTCCAGGCGCAGCTGGACCGCATGGTGGAGGGTGTGACAGCCAGGTAATCCGCCTATTTGAAGCAATTTTCAAAATTGCTGATGCCGTCTCCGCTTCCCGGAAGGGCAGAGACAAAGAGGATCACAAATATGGCAAACGCCGTTTCAGAGAATTGCTGTCAAGATGACAGATATATCGGAGGCAAGTATATGAAAAGAAACCTTACATTGCAGCAGCGTCTGGTTTTGCCCATTGTTCTGCTGGGACTGGTTACACTGCTTTCCAACCTCCTGGCAGTATTCAGCATCAACAACGTCCATTCCAATGCCGGGACCATCGTGGATGAATATATGGTCAGCGAGGCCAGGCTGGAGGAGATCCGCCGCTCTGTAATGGACTTGCACCGTCTGGCCCTGTCCCATATTGTGGCGGCGGACCACAGCACCATGATCCGACTGGTTCAGGAGATCAAGGCAGAGGAGGCGGTACTGGACGAACGGCTGTCGTCTTATGAGGTCTATGTTTCGGAAGATGACGGACAGGTTTACCGCGGTCTGCTGGGGGACTATGACGCCTTCAAGCACGCATTGGTTGGTCTGGTCTGTGCCAGCGCCGACAGCAAGACCCAGGATGCCTACGCCATAGCAAACGGAGATGTAGCAGCTTGGAGCAACGCGGTGGAAGGCGGGATCGATACCCTCTCCGCCTCTGTCAACGCCCAGGCGGAGGCGGCTCAAAGCCACCTTTTTGCGGTCTACATCATCTCACTGGTCACAAGCGCCGCTGTGCTGGTCGTGGGCGTTCTGCTGGTTCTGGCTGCCTTGCGGATTATCCGGACCTATGTCATCGCGCCCATCCAAAGTGCGATGGGCACCCTGCAGGGCAGCTCTGAGCGGCTGAATCATGTGGTCAGGGAGATCCGCGGGCGCACCGAGACCTCCAGCGGCAGCGCCCGACAGCTCTCAGGTCTTACGGAACAGCTGTCGGCCGCCCTGGAGAAGATCTCCCAAAACACTGCCGCCATCACTGCCAGCGCCGCCAGCACTCAGGATGACGCTATGCGCGTAGCGGACGCCTGCGCCGCCCTCAGCGGCTATTCCACGGAAATGCGGGAGCGCTCAGAGGAAATGGAACAGTCCGCCCTACAGGAAATGAGGGTGGTCCACAGCAGAACGGAAGAGATCATGGCCATTCTGAACGAGGCGATCAGACAAAGCCAAAACGTGGACAAAATCAATATTTTGACCCAGGACATCCTGTCTATTTCCTCTTCTACGGATATGATTGCCATCAACGCCTCAATTGAGGCGGCCCGGGCCGGGGCGAAGGGGAAAGGGTTTGCCGTGGTGGCCCAGGAGGTCCGCCGTCTGGCAGATGCCTGTGCGGAGGCCGCCGGCCATATTCAGGAGGTCAGCGGAAGTGTAACTGGCGCGGTGAAATATCTCTCCAGCAGCGCCCAAGAGCTGGCCGATTACTTAGGCCAAGCCATTGAAGCCCAGCTGGACCGGTCTGTCCAGTCAGGACGGCAGTATCGGGAAGATGCCGCTTACATCCAGCGCTCGATCGAAACCTTTAACCATCAGGCCGACGGACTTCAAGCAGCCATGGAGGAGGTTGCCGACTCGATCGCCTCCATCTCCGGCGCAGTAAGCGGCGCAGTCACCGATATCACCGGCGTTTCGGGCAGCACCCATGTTTTAGTGGATGATCTGGCCAGCATTGTCGGTGGAATGGATGTCAATCAGGACATCGCAGGTGAGCTTCAGCGGCAGGTGGAGGTTTTCGCAAACCTATAGAAGCCCGTTTTACGTTGTTGCGAATTTTCATATTGCAAATATGGAAAACGCGGGTCTTGAGTAATATGAAGAGCACCTTTTTAAGTGCAGCGGAATTGAGTGGATTCATGGGGAAAATCTATTGACAGACCAGCTTTTCTGCTCCTATAATGGATACACGCTCCTATAGCGCTTCTATAGGAGAAAAACGGCTTCGGCACAATTATGTTGAGGTGAAAAGAGATGAAAAGCATTCGCAAAAAAATTACAATATGCTTGATGGCAACCGTCCTGATCGCCCTGATCGCCGTGGGGGCCGCCAGCAGCGCCCTGAGCTACCGCAATACCGTGGCCACGGTGGACCAGCTGATGAGCGAGACGGCCACTCTGGCGGCCCAGCGCGTGGAGCAGGAGTTGACCGCCTACAAAAACGTGGCCATGGACACCGGCTGCATTTCCCAGCTGTCCGACAACGGCGTGGAGCTGGAGGAGAAGCGGGCCATCATTGACGAGCGGGTATCCATGCACGGCTTCCAGCGCGGCAATATCATCGGCGCCGACGGCTACAGCATTTTCGACGGCAAGGATTATTCCGACCGGGAGTATGTGCAGCAGGCCATGAAGGGCAATGTCTACGTGTCCGAGCCGCTGGTCAGCAAGATCACCGGCGAGCTTTCCATCATGGTCGCGGCGCCCATCTATGAGGATGGGAGCCGCAGCGGCCAGATTGTCGGCGTGGTCTATTTTGTGCCCCAGGAGACTTTTTTGAATGATATCGTCTCCTCTATCCAGGTCGGCGAAAACTGCCGGGCCTACATGATTAACAAGTCCGGCGACACCATCGCCGACATCACCCTGGACACCATCACCACCCAGAATGTCGAGCGGGAGGCCCAGAGCGACTCCTCCCTGAAGAGCCGCGCCGCCATCCATGAGGCCATGCGCCAGGGCAAGACCGGCTTCGGCTCCATCCAGGCCAGCGACGGCCCCCGCTATCTGGCCTATGCCCCTGTGGGCGGCACCGACGGCTGGAGCCTGGCCGTGGCCTCCCCCAAGTCCAACTATCTGGCGGATACATATTTCGGCATTCTCATCAGCGTGCTGGTGATCGTGGTGTCCATGATCGCCTCCACTGTGGTGGCTGTGCGGCTGTCCAGCAGCATCAGCGTGCCCATGCGGGCCTGCGCCGAGCGGATGAAGCTGCTGGTGGAGGGCGATTTGAAGTCCCCCGCCCCCGAGGCCGTGGGCGAGGACGAAACGGCGGAGCTGACCCGCTCCACCGCGGCCATGGTGGCGGGGCTGAACACCATCATTGACGACATCGGCTATCTACTGGGCGAGATGGCCAACAAGAATTTTGACATCCAGTCCCCCCACCGGGACGCCTATGTGGGCGGCTTCCAGAGCATCCTGATGTCCATGCGCACTTTGAAGCTGGAGCTGAGCGGCACCATGCGGCAGATCGACTCCGCCGCCGGGCAGGTCTCCGCCGCCGGCGGCCAGGTGTCCACCGGCGCCCAGACGCTGAGCCAGGGCTCCATGGAGCAGGCCAGCTCCATTGAGGAGTTGGCGGCCACCATCAACGACATCTCCACCAGCGCGAAAAAGACCTCCGCCGCCGCGGAGGAGGCTGGCAAATACGTGGGCCTGGCCGGCGCCCAGCTGGGCACCAGCGTAGAGTACGTCAAGGAACTGAACGCCGCCATGGAGCGCATCTCCAGCTCCTCGGAAGAGATCTCCAAGATCATCGCGGCCATTGAGAACATCGCGTTTCAGACCAATATTCTGGCGCTGAACGCAGCCGTGGAGGCCGCCCGTGCGGGTTCCGCCGGAAAAGGCTTTGCGGTGGTGGCCGACGAGGTCCGCAACCTGGCCTCCAAGTCCGACGAGGCCGCCAAGGCCACCAAGGAGCTGATCGAGAGTTCCATCGTGTCCGTCTCGGAGGGCAGCCAAGTGGTGGACCGGGTCACTGAATCTCTGGAGCGGACCAATGAACTGGCAGGTAACGTATCTGTTCAAATGAATGTGGTGGTGGAGGCCGTGGAAAACCAAACCACCGCGCTGGCCCAGGTCACCGAAGGCATCGACCAGATCTCCTCCGTCGTGCAGACCAACAGCGCCACCGCCCAGGAGAGCGCCGCCGCCAGTGAGGAGCTGTCCGCCGAGGCGAACAGCTTGAAGCAGATGGTGGATGGATTTACTCTGGCTTCTGATTGACCAGCTGCACCTTTTATCAACACAGGTCAGGCAAACCTCCACAAAAAGGGGCTTGACAAGGCGGAGGCGCTTGGGTATAATATTTCACAAGCAAAAGGCGTTGATGGGAAGAAGACGCGGCTTTCCCTCGCTCAGAGAGCCGGTGGTGGGTGCGAATCGGTGCGAGATGCCGCGTGGATACTGGCCCCGGAGCCGCCGGTCTGAACTTTTTCACAGTAGGGCCGGACGGGTAATCCCGTTACAGGTTGCGGCCTTGTTGGAGGCCAGGAGCGCGCACTGGGTGACCGTGCGCGGAATAAGGGTGGTACCGCGTAATTTATTACGCCCCTGACAGAACGTCGGGGGCGTTTTTGTATTTCCCCGCAAATTTCCGAAGGAGGAAAACCCCATGAATTTGAAGCCCGGATTTGAAAAGTACATTCCCTTCAAGCCCCAGCCCATTGAGGACCGGACCTGGCCGGACAAGGTCATCGCCAAGGCCCCAGTTTGGTGCTCCGTGGACCTGCGGGACGGCAACCAGGCCCTGATTGATCCCATGAACCTAAAGGAAAAGCTGGAGTATTTCCATACCCTGGTGGACATCGGGGTGAAGGAGATCGAGATCGGCTTTCCCTCCGCTTCCGAGACGGAGTACGAGATTTGCCGGGAGTTGATCGAGGGGGGCCACATCCCTGACGACGTCACCATCCAGGTGCTGGTCCAGGCCCGAGAACACCTCATAAAGAGGACCTTCGAGGCCATCCAAGGGGCTAAAAACGTCATCCTGCATTTCTACAATTCCACCTCCACCCTCCAGCGCAAGGTGGTGTTCCACATGGGATGTGAGGGGATCACCAAGATCGCCACCGACGCGGCGGACCTCATCTACGAGATGGCCCAGCCGGTGATTGCGGATGGTATGAACCTGCGGTATGAATACTCTCCGGAGTCGTTCATGGGCACGGAGATGGATTACGCCGTGGAGATCTGCGCGGCGGTGCTGGATCACCTTCACGCCACGGAGCAGAGCAAGGTCATCCTCAACTTGCCCACTACGGTGGAGAACTGCATGCCCAACCAGTTTGCCGACATGCTGGAATACTTCATCCGAAAGCTCCCGGGCCGGGAACGGGCCGTCATCTCCCTGCACCCACACAACGACCGGGGCACCGGCGTGGCCACTACCGAAATGGGTCTGCTGGCGGGGGCCGAGCGGGTGGAGGCCACCCTGTTCGGCAACGGTGAGCGCACCGGCAACGTGGACATGGTGACCCTGGCCATGAACATGTGGACCCAGGGGGTGGATCCGGAGCTGGACTTCCATGACATCAACAAGATTCGAGATATGTACGAGCGGTGCACCAAGATGAAGGTTGGGGAGCGGCAGCCCTATGTGGGTGAGCTGGTGTTCACCGCCTTCTCCGGCAGCCACCAGGACGCCATCAACAAGGGTGTGCGGTACATGAACGAGAGCGGTTCCGATCAGTGGGAGGTGCCCTATCTGCCCATTGATCCCGCCGACGTGGGACGGCAGTATGAGCCCATTATCCGCATCAACTCCCAGTCGGGCAAGGGCGGCGCGGCCTTTGTGATGATGCAGAGCTTCGGCTACGACCTGCCTCGCGCCATGCACGCGGAGTTCGGCGCGGTGGTGCAGAAGGAGTCCGACCGGGTGGGTAAGGAGCTGAAGCCCGACCAGATTTTCGCTCTGTTCGACCAGGAGTACCTGTCCGTTCCCAAGACCTATCAGCTGGAGCGCCACTCCTTCCAGGAAGACGCCCGCCACGGCGACGCCAGCCGGGTTGCCTTTGACGGTGAGGTGGGCTATAAGGGCAGGGTCATGGCCGCCCACGGCGAGGGCAACGGCCCCATCGACGCCTTCTTCAACGCCCTCCACGATCTGCCCGAAGGGCATATTGAGGGCTATCAGTTTGTGGATTACAAGGAACATGCCATCTCCTCCGGCTCGGATACCCAGGCAGTGTGCTACATCCACCTGAAAAATCCCCAGGGCAAGGACGTGTTCGGCGTGGGTAAGAGCCACAACATCAACCGGGCGTCGCTGAGGGCCATCCTCTGCGCTATTAACCGCTCCATTCATAATGGTTAAAAAGAGAAATCCCCGCTGACCACAGCGGGGATTTTCTCACTTTTTGAACAGATTGCCCAGGCCCTTGATGGCGTCGCCCACGTTGTCGGCGGTGAGCTTGGCCTTGACGCCGCTCACCACCGCGTCCAGCTGCTCACGGGGCAGGTCGACGCCGGTGAGTTTCTTCAGCGCGCCTGCGGGATCGCTGAGGAACTGCTTTTGCAGAGCTTCGTCGCCTTTGATTTTCTCCACGATGTCCTCAATGCTTTTTTTGATGTCCATGGAACTTCTCCTCTCCTGATTTTGCCCATTTTACAGGAATTTTGCCGGTTTGTCAATTTCATCTTGCGGCGTTGCGAGGGAACAGGTATAATAAGAATAAATCTTTGGAAAGTTGGGATATCATGAAAAAGGCAGCGTTTATCGGCGTGGGAAATATGGGCGGAGCGCTGGCCCGGGCGGCCTGCCGAGCGGTGGGGCCGGATCAAGTGGTGCTGTTCAACCGCACGCCGGAAAAGGCCCAAGCTCTGGCGGAAGAACTGGGCTGTGCGGTGGTGGACAGCGCTGCCGACGCGGTGTGGGCGGCGGATTATCTCTTCCTGGGCGTGAAGCCCAACGGGGTTCGGCCTCTGCTGGAGGAGCTGGCGCCTCAGCTCCGGGACCGCCACCGGGTGGGCGAGGATAAGGTGGTGGTGTCCATGGCAGCCGGACTGGTCATCAAGGACATGCGGCCCCATCTGGCCGGGGCGGGCTACTATGTGCCGGTGGTCCGAATCATGCCCAACACCTGCGTGGCCGTCGGCAAGGGCATGACCGCCCTGTGTGCCGGGGAGGCGGCGGAATCCTACATTCAAGGCGTAGAGGAAATTCTGTCCGCCACCGGCAGGGTGGAGCGCATCCCCGAGGGGCTGATGGACCAGTTCTCCGCCGTGGCGGGGTGCGGTCCAGCCTTTGTCTATCCCTATATTGAGGCGCTGGCGGACGGCGGGGTGATGGCCGGCCTGCCCCGGAGGCAGGCCATGGAGTACGCCGCCCAAATGGTGCTGGGGGCGGCGGCCATGGTGCTGGAGAGCGGCAAGCACCCCGGCCGGCTCAAGGACGAGGTGTGTTCCCCCGGTGGGTCCACCATCGCCGGAGTGGCGGAGCTGGAGCGGGGCGGCCTGCGGGCTTCCGCCATCAACGCGGTGCTGGCCGCCTATAGGCGGAGCGCCGAGCTGGGCAAGTAAGAGCTTCCCCTGCGGGAGCGTCCCAAAAACTGTGCAAGCGCGCAAAGCGGCGCGATAGGGGAGAATATAGGTGAGGGCCGGGACCAAAATCGCTCTCCTTTGTCGTCATATCTGCGGCGACGTTGCCGCGTGTCTAAGGTGCAGCCGGGTCAGCCCGGCATGCGCTCCGTGAAGCTGGGCACCGGCTGGGCGTGGATGATGCGCCGGTCCTGGCGCCGCCCGGTCCATTTCTTGATAACGTCCGGGTACAGCATTTTCAGCAGACGTTCAGTAGGGAAGCCGGAATGACAGTGAAACAGTATCCAGCGAAAAAGCGATGCGGACTCGACGCCGAAGGCGGCTGAAAAATCCGGGCGCACTTGCGCCCGGATTTTTTAGGGGTTTGGGGCGGACAGTCGCCAACAAGCACACGCCGGGTATATACCAGCGCAGGGTATTTTGCCATAGGCAGTTAAAGAAACCGGTCTTCTCCAAAGGGCTATAGAAGCGCCTGGTCGAATACTTTTAACAGCTGCTCCTGGTGAAACGGCTTATCAATAAAACCTTTTGTGCCAATTGACTTGGCCCTCTCAAATGTATCGCCATACGCTAGGGATGAAATCATCACGATTCTGGCCTCCGGGTGATCTTTCAGGATGATCTCTGCGGCATCCAGTCCATCCATCCCCTGCATAATGATATCCATCGTTACCAGATCGGGTTTTACCTCAGCGTATTGCTTGATGGCATCCTCCCCGCTGCGGCAATATGCCGCAATCTGGTAATCCGTACCTGCCAGAACATCCTCCAGCTGGACCCTGACCAGCCGGGAATCATCCACTACCATAATTCGCTTGCTCATTTGATATACCTCCTGTCAGGATCGATCTAAATGGACTCGTCCCCATGGGAACAGGGCACATGGTGGATCAGCTGCGCACCCTCACGGTGCTCATCGGAATAAGTGAGCACGAACTGCACCTCCTGCCCCTCCGGCTCATAGCGCCCATGATAAAAGGTGGGCGGGCCAAAATGGGCCGGGATCTGAGTGGCCTGAAACATCGCGCCCGCAATTTTGCCACACAGCACGTTGAAATATTCTTTGGTGAACTCCTCCAGATCCGCCGAATCGACCTCGTCCTCATGAAAGGAATTGCGGGCCATGCGGGTGAGCAGGCTTGTATCCGCGCAAAGGGTAAGGCTGGTGCTGAAGCCCTTGTCAAAGGTAATATGGACGGTGCAAAGATCCTCTCCCGGCGGCTGGTCCCCTTGATTCAGGCGTACGCCGGCGGTCTGCTCTGTTACATCCTGAAGCGCTTGGTCCAGGATCTGCTCCAGCTTCTCTTTTGTGAGCACAGTATTCATAAGCCACCCCGCTATAATTATGTATAGTCACATTCTCTGGGTTCTAAAATTCGCTGGACACGCGCAAGCAGGTCGTTGGGGTCAAAAGGCTTTAAAACATAATCGCGTATCCCCAGCTTAATGCTTTCCATCACATACCGCTTGTCTTCCATTCCGGTCAGCATGACGACCGGAATGTCGGCCCGGTCCTCCATGGTCTGAATTTCCCGCAGTATCTCAAACCCATCCCGCAGCGGCATTCGAATGTCCAGAAGAATCAGGTCCGGCTTGTTCTTAGTCAGGTATTTCAAAGCCCGCACTCCGGAATTCACCGTGATCACATCATAATGCTTCACCAAGGCATCTGTAATCCTCGATAAAATGAACGCCGTGTCGTCTACCGCCAAAATACACTTTTTATCGCGCTTTGTTCCTAGTGTTGTCATTTCCGCTCCTCCTGCTTCTCAAGGCTGCTCAAAAGCTCGGCCAACAGCTTTTCCGCATTGTCGTCCTCATACAGCTTCAGCTGTCCCTGGATTTCCATGAGGCTGTCCAGCCTGTCCTGCGGCAGTTCGTGGCGCAGAACCTCCGACACGATATCGGCACATTCCCGCGATCTGAAGTTTTCCAATTCCTCCAGGGCCTCGGCCACCCGCTGCGCCAAGTCTCCCGCAGACAGGGCGGGCAGCTTCTCCTCCTGCGGCCTCTCCTTCCGCCGCTGCTCCAGGGTCCATCCGATCCTCTCCAGCAGTCCCTCATAGGACTCCAGCAGCAGGGGAAGCTGCCGGTTAATCAGCGGCCTGTCGCCCTGCGCCGCGGCGTTCTCCTGGGCACGGGCCAGATTGGAGACCTCCATAGCGCCGATATTGGCTGAGGCGCTCTTGAGCGCGTGGACCTCCGTCTGGTAGTCGGAGAGATTGGTATCGGCAAGCTCCCGCAAAAGCCCGATTTTGCGCTGGCCATCCATGTAATAGAGCTCCAGCAGCTCGGCAAAGCCCGCCTCATCACCAGAATAGTACCGCATGGCCACGTCCATGTCGATCCCTTCGATCTGGAACGAGTCCGGCTTCAAAGTCTCGTGCTCCGCTCCGCCGGCCCCGGCCTGCCGGCGCTCCTCCGGGACCCAGCGCGTCAGAAGCTGCCCCAAAGCCCTCCGGTCCAGCGGCTTGGCGATAAAATCCTGGAAGCCTTTGTCCAGGAACCGCTGCCGCATCCCCTCCATGGCGTTGGCGGTCAGGGCGATGATGGCGGGCGCGGTCCCATTTTCGCCGCAGTCCCTTCGGATGATCTCCGCTGCCTCAATGCCGTCCATCATCGGCATCATGTGATCCATGAAAATGATGTCATACCGGGTCTTTTTCACCAGCTCAATGGCCTCCGGCCCGCTTTCGGCCTCATCCAAGGCAAAGGCATAGCTTTTCAAAAAGTTCCTGGCAACCTTCCGGTTGACCACGTTGTCATCCACGATCAGCACCTTCACGTCGGGAGCGGTAAAAATTTCGACACGTTCCAACCCAGTTTGGGAGATTTCCGGCACCTCCGCGATGGAGCGCCGGTCCACAATTTTCTGGGGAAGGGTGATGGTAACTGTAGTTCCCTCGCCGTAAACGCTTTCCACGTTGATGCCGCCGCCCATCAGTTCCACCAGGTGCTTGACAATGGCAAGCCCCAAGCCGGTGCCCTCCACGCTCCGGTTGCGTTTGGAGTCCACCTGGCGGAAATCCTCGAAAATCTTTCCAAGATCCTCCTGACGGATGCCGCAGCCGGTATCCTCCACCCGGAAGGTGAGGATTTCCTCATCTTCTTGTTCACCGGGTCTGCCGGTGACATAGGCCCTCACATAGCCCTCTTTGGTGAATTTGATGGCGTTGTTGAGAATATTGATGAGGATCTGCTTGATCCGCCCATCGTCCCCGTTGTAGCGGCAGGGGATGGTTTCATCGCACTCGTACTTCATAATGAGTCCGCGCTTGGAAGCGGCCATATCCATCATGCCCACCACTTCGCCCACAACGGTCTTCAGGTAGTAGTCCGTGGGTACCAGCTCCATCTTGCCGGCCTCCACTTTGGACAGGTCCAGGATGTCGTTGATGATGGCCAGCAGATTTTTGGCGGCGGATTGCACATCCTTGGCATAGCCGCAGATGGAGGGGTCCTTGCACTCCTCCATAATGATGTCGTTCATCCCGATGATGGCGTTCATGGGAGTGCGGATCTCGTGGGACATATTGGCCAAAAACTCGCTTTTTGCGATATTCGCCTTTTCGGCCTGCTGCCGTACCCGCTTGATCTCGTTGATGTAGGCCTTGATGTCGGTCATGTCCAGCACCAGAATGACGCAGCCCTGTCTGCGGCCGTTTTCGTCTATAATCTGCTTGCTGTGGCACTCATAGCTCTGCCCGTTGATGGAAAAGCTCCAGGGGATGTTCTCATTGAGCATCTCCTCCCGGAAATCCTCCACGACCCGGATGTTTTCCCCCAGCTTGTGCTCGGGCAGGTTGGTGAAGATGCGGGCGGCGGCCCGGTTGTAGCTGACCAGCCTGTCGTGGTCGTCCAGGGCGATCACGCCGTCGCCCAGGCTCTCCAGCACCTTCTCCGCCGCCAGATGGCGGAAATCGTAATTGCGGCGGCTCCACACGACGATCACCACCATAGACATGGAGATGGCGAAGGTGACCGGAGTGAGGTCGAATACTACCACGAATTTGAATATGTAGGCCACCAGCATGATAACGGGCAGGGTGGTGATGGCGAGGATGGTCTGGTACTGGCGGCTGACCTGCTGGTCCGAGCGCAGGCGGATGGCCTGCGCCAAGGTGTATATGGACAGGATATAGGGGATGATGATGCGGGTGACCAGAGACAGGGCGTACAGGGGGCCATAGGTGATGCTGACATAGTGAAAACCGTCTGGGGTGGACAGCCATTGAAAGTCCCGGTAAAAAACGCCGTACCAGTTAAAGAACACCGCGGGCAGGATCAGAAAATTGATGGCGCCGAGGGCGGCCAGCAGCTTTTTCGGCGGGCGCGCATAGCAGTAAGAATAGATGAACCAGCAATAGCACAGCGGGGCGAAGATAGAACCCACATTTTCCACCGTCACTGCAGCCACAGCCACCTCCACAGTGGGCGCGGTCAGTTCCAGCAGGTAGCCCACGTTTTGCACCAGCGAACCGCACATGATGAAGATCAGCAGCTTCTGCTCCCTTGCCCCATCCCCGTTGAGCAGGAGAAGCAGGGCTACAAAAGTCAGACACATACCAAAACACTCTAAAACAATGATAAAGTTTACCATTTCCCATTCCCCTGCCTGCGTCTTGTTCTTCAAGCGGCTCCAGAAGCGCTCCGCAATCTTTTCTTGTTTAACAATAGTACATTTTTACTATAATGTCAAGAAATACTGGGCTGTTAAACAAGTCTGAAGAAAAAAGTCTTAAACAATTTTTAAGAAAATTCCCACCAAAACCTAAGAAGATTCGGCATTGAAATTGAAGATTTGTCCTTTATAATCGGGTACGTTGAATGGAACAAGCCGCCCTCGTTTCGGGCGGCGCCTCAGGGTACTGACGCGAGGAGGGATCTTCATGAACATCGTAATTTTGACAGGGAAGTTCGGCATGGGCCATCTGTCCGCCGCCAACGCGCTCCGGGAGCAGCTGGTTCAGGACGGCCACCGCGCCGACGTCGTCGACCTGTTTGAATACGCTCTGCCCGAGCGGGCCTCCGCCATGTATTGGTGGTTCAATGTACTGGTGACCTACGGCGGGGTCTTTTATAACATCTACCACGACCTGACCGCCAATGACTCCGGCGACGGCCGGGGGGACGACCTGCTGGACGGCCTGGACCGCCTGCTGGACGAGTACCGGCCCGACGTGGTGGTGTCCACCCACCCCATCTGCTCCGCCGCCATGGCGCGGTATAAGGAGGAGGGGCCGTCGGATATTCCGCTGGTCACCTGCGTCACCGACGTGACCTGTCACAGCGAGTGGCTCCACGACGGCACCAACTGCTACCTGGTGGCGGAGGAGTCCGTCCGGCGGGGGTTCATCGCCAAGGGCGTGGACCCGGATACCGTGGTGGTATCCGGCATCCCTGTGAGCGGGCGCTTCCGGCCCGCTCACAGGGATAATGCCGCTCAGCGCCGGGAGCTGCTCATCATGGGCGGCGGGCTGGGACTGATGCCCCGGCGGGATTCCTTCTACCAGGCGCTCAACGGCCTGCCCGGTGTGCATACCACCATTTTGGTCGGTCGGAACGAAAAGCTGTTCCAGCGGCTGGACGGCCGGTATGAGAATATTGAAATCGTGCCCTTTACCACCGAGGTGGAGAAGTACATGGCCCGGGCTCACCTGATGCTGTCCAAGCCCGGCGGAATCACCTGCTTTGAGGCCATCGCCGCCCGGCTGCCCATCCTGGCCTGGCAGCCGTTTTTGAAGCAGGAGCAGGAGAACGCCAATTTCCTGGTGCGGCGGGGGATGGCCCGCATCGCCGCCAAGGAGGAGAGCGCCTGCCTGAGCGCCATCCGGGAGACCATCTATGACGACGCGCTTCTCTCGTCGATGGAGCGCGCCATGGACGACATGGCCGCCGACCTGAGCCGCACTGCCGCCTGCGCCGTGGTGCGCGAACTGGTAAAAGTGGGCGCGTAATTCTTTTTCTTGTAAGAAAAAGAACCAAAAAGAACTTTTCGTCCGCTTCCGCCGCAGGCAGACGCGCTTTGTCTGCGCCCGGCGGCGGGAGAGTGCCGGATCTGGGAGAAGCTATGAAAAATACGGTCAAAAATTTGATTTGCGGCGGAGTGGTGCTGGCCCTGCTGGGGTGGACGGTGTACACCATTTTCCGGGAGCAGACGCCGGGTCAGCTGGCCGGCGCCCTGCTCAGCGCCGACTGGCGTGCGCTGCTGCTGGGTGTGCCGCTGATGGCGCTTTTCATCTGCTGCGAGGCCAAGGCCACCCACGGCATCCTGCGGGCCTTGGGGTGTCCCCAGCCCTTCCGGCGGTGCGCCTATTACTCCAGTGTGGGATTCTTTTTCAGCACCATCACCCCCTCCGCCACCGGCGGACAGCCCGCCCAGATCGTGTCCATGAGTCGTGACGGCACCCCTACCGCCTCCGGCGCGCTGGACATGCTGCTGGTCACCATCGGGTACAATACCGCCGCCATGATCTGGGGGGTGTCTGCCCTGTTCACCGCCGGAGGGCTCACTGAGCGGCTGGGGGGACAGGTGGGCCTGCTGCTAGGGCTGGGCCTTGCCGTGTTCACTTTGCTGGATGTGGCCATGTTTCTCTTCCTGTTCCTCCCCGGTCCGGCGAAGAGGCTGCTCCACGGCTGCATCGCGCTGGGCGCCAAGGTGTATCCGCGGCTGGACAAGGCGGGGCTGGAGGCAAAGGCGGACGAGCACCTTCGGGAGTACCGCCGGGGGGCGGAGCTGATCCGCCGGGCGCCCGTTCTGCTGGTCCAGGTGGTGGGGCTGAGCATGGTGCAGCTGGGCTGCTCCTACGCCATGCCTTACGTGGTGTACCGGGCCTTTGGCCTGTCCGGGTTTGGGCTGGGGGAGGTCATGGCGCTTCAGGCGCTGTGCTCCATCGCGGTGGGCTATCTGCCGCTGCCCGGCTCCGCCGGGGCGGCGGAGGGTGTGTTCCTGCGCAGCTTCCTGCTCATTTACGGCGAGGCCCTGGTGGCCCCGGCCATGATTCTCAGCCGCACACTGAGCTGCTATCTGGTGCTTGCCGCCACCGGCGTGGTGCTGGCGGCGGGGCGGGCGCTTCGCCGCTCCGCGCCCCTTCCGGCCAAGGCTGAAAATAAGCCTGGAGAGATTGTCAAGTCCGCACCTGTGGAGCGGGCGAGCTGAAAATCACAGATGAAATAGGACCGGCCGGCGTTCCCCGTGTGGGAATGCCGGCTGGTTTTTCGTTTAATACAGGGGCTGGAGAGTCCTGGAGATCCGCTCGATCACCCGGACGAGGGTCTCCTGGTCCACGTCCGGGTTGTTGAGATAGGCGTGGTAACCACCCTGGATGCAGTAGGACAGGAGAATGCTTTTTTCCACATCATCCCGCAGCTTTGGGTATTTTTCGTAGATCATGGCTCGAATACCAGTCTCCAGGGCGTTGGCCAGGCGGGTGCGCTCCCGGAGGGGGAACAGGCCGTCGATCAGCGGCCTGTGGGCGGCAATGGCTTGGAAGATGGCGCGGGTAAGCGCCCCGGGCTGTTTGACGGACCACTCCTGTTGGAGGGAGATGGTGCCCAGCACAAAGGCGATGGCCTCCGCCTGCATGGCGTCGGACAGGGCATAGATGTCGTCGTAGTGGGTGTAAAAAGTGGACTTGTTGATCTGGGCCAGGCGGCACAGCTCCTTCACGGTGATCTTCTCGATGGGCTTTTGGGCGCGCAGCTCCATGAAAGCGTTTTTGATGGCGGTTTCGGTTTTTTGAATGCGGATGTCCATGGGGTGCACTCCTTCAAAATGGACGATTTTGTCGAAACGTCGGTTATCCGTCTCATCGGGCCGACTGTCGGTGGACAATGCCGGAGCCGGTCGCTTAAAATAATTATACCAATTTAAGCGACTGCTGTCTACTATCTTTGGAGGGAGTTCGACCATGGATCATTACGGGTTCTACACGGGAAAAATATTTGACGCCTATGAGTACCTGGGCGCGCACATAGAGGGGCGGGGCGTGACCTTCCGCACCTTTGCCCCCGCCGCTGAGCGGGTGGCCCTCATCGGCGAGTTCAGCGCATGGCGGGAGGTCCCCATGGACCGGGACTGCGACGGGAATTTCTGGTCCTGCCATGTGGAAAGCGCGGCGGCGGGGATGATGTACAAGTACCGCGTCTACGATAGGAGCGGGGGCTTCATTGACCACTGCGACCCCTATGGCTTCGGCATGGAGCTGCGGCCCAATTCGGCCTCCATCATCCGGGAGCTGCGCTCCTACCAGTTTTTGGACGGGGAGTGGATGCGCGCCCGCTCCGACTGCAAAAACGGGCCGCTGAACATCTATGAGATCCACTTCGGCTCCTTCCGCAAGCCGGGGGAGGCGGCGGACGCATGGTACCGCTACGACGAGCTGGCCCCCATCCTCATCCCCTACTTGAAGGAATTCGGCTACAACTACGTGGAGATCATGCCGTTGACCGAGTACCCCTGCGACGAGTCCTGGGGCTATCAGGTCACCGGGTTTTTCAGCCCCACCGCCCGGTACGGCGCCGACGACCGGCTCCGGGCCTTCATCGACGCCTGCCATCAGAACGGGATCGGGGTCATCATGGACTTCGTCCCCGTCCACTTTGCCATTGACGGCTACGGCCTGGCCAAGTATGACGGCACGGCCCTGTATGAATACCCCAATTCCGCCGTGGGGGAGAGCGAGTGGGGGAGCTGCAACTTCATGCATTCCCGGGGGGAGGTGCGCAGCTTTTTGCAGTCCTGCGCCAACTACTGGCTGAAGGAGTTCCACTTCGACGGCCTACGGCTGGACGCCATCAGCCGGGCCATCTACTGGCAGGGGAACCCGGCCCGGGGGGTTAACGGCAGCGCGGTGGAGTTCCTGCGGCACATGAACCAGGGGCTGAAGGCCCTGCACCCCACGGCCATCCTGGCGGCGGAGGACTCCACCGCCTTCCCCGGCGTTACCGCGCCGGTGGACGAGGGCGGGCTGGGCTTCGACTACAAGTGGGACATGGGCTGGATGAACGACACCCTGAACTATTTCCGCACCCCGCCGGAGCTGCGCACAGACGCGTATCACAAGCTGACCTTCTCCATGATGTACTACTATGACGCAAATCACCTGCTCCCCCTGTCCCATGACGAGACGGTCCACGGAAAGGCCAGCATATTTCAGAAGATGGCGGGAGAGTACGAGGAAAAGCACGCCCAGATGCGGGCCTTTTACATGTACATGTACGCCCACCCCGGCAAGAAGCTGAACTTCATGGGCAACGAGTTCGCCCAGGTCCGGGAGTGGGACGAGAAGCGGGAGCAGGACTGGGACCTGCTGCGCTATCCGCTCCACGACTCCTTCCACCGCTTCATGGAGCTGCTGAACCACTTGTATCTGGAGCATCCCGCCCTGTGGGCCAAGGACTACGACCGGGAGGGCTTCCGGTGGATCGACTGCCACCAGGAGGAGAAATGCGTCTACGCCTTTGAGCGCCTGGGCGGGGGGGAGCGCCTGGCGGCGGTGTTCAACTTCTCCGACCGGGAGCAGACCTTCCGGCTGAGGCTGGAAAACGCCAAAGAGTACCGCGTGCTGCTGGACAGCAGCGCCGCCTACCGGGAGACCGGGGCCACCGGTGAGCTGCCGCTGGGCGCGGACGGGACGGAGCTGAGTCTGAAGCCCTATACGGGAATTTACTATCTGGTGGAATAGACGGTAACCGGCAAGGACGGACGTCCGGCCCGTGCGCCTGATCGGTCAGGGCACGGGCCGGGCGCTTTTTGCCTGCCGGGCGCGCGCCCGCTTGACATATATCGAGCATCGTTATATAATTGGGACACAGAGTATCGATGTTCGATATATAGGGAGGCGGAGCCATGGCCCGAAAAAAGCTGGAGACCCTCAGCGAGCAGATGTATTACGTGCTGCTCGCCCTGCACACCGGCCCCATGCACGGCTACCGCATCATGCAGCAGGTCAGCGGGCTGACCGGGGGCCGGGTGGTCGTCGGGGCCGGGACCCTCTACGCCCTGCTGGGGCGCTTTGAGGAGGAGGGGGTTATCCGCCTATGCGGCACGGAAGAGGGGCGGAAGTCCTACGAGCTGACTCCCGCGGGCCGCCAAGTGCTGGAAAACGAATTTGAGCGGCTCCGCCGTCAGGTGTCCGACGGGGCGCGGCTGCTGGAAAAGAGGGACGCGGAATGAATATGAGACTTGGCTTTTTTCCCTATGAGGCCATAAACTACAAAGCGGCCCAGGCGTGGCTGGACCGCAGGGCGGAGCGGGGCTGGGCGCTGAAGCGGGTCTGGCTGGGCTGCGTTGCCCTGCTTCAAAGGGCGGAAGCGCCCAGGCATTTTGTGGACCTGGACGCCCGCGGCGGCTTCGACGGGGACGTGGACGCCGATTACCTCCAGCTCTGCGCCGACGCGGGGTGGGAGTTGGTCCAAAACCTGCGGGGGATGCTGCTGTTCCGCTCCGCGCCGGGGAAGTCTCCCGTTCCCATTCAGACCGACAGCGGGATCGAGTGGGAGCGGTTCTGGGAAAAGTACCGGCCCCGCTTCCGGAATATCCTGGTTACCCTGCTGTGCCTGGGCCTTTTGGCGGTGGCGCTGGCCCTGCCCTCCCGGCGGAACTTTACCGCCATGCTGGCACTGAACTCCGGCCTGCTCTATGCCCTTTATGTAGTGCTGATGATTGCGTACATTGCCTTGGAATGGGTTCATTCCAGGTGGTATCTGGCCCGGTGCCGCCGGTCCGGCCGGGTAGAGGACCCAGGACCCGCCGCCGCCGTTCTGGGCAGCCTGTGCTGGCTGCGCGTCCCGATTCTCTGCCTGTGCCTGCTGTTTATGGTGCTGGAGCCCTTCGCCGGCAAAACCGTGGACCTGGACTGGTATCCCATGAACGAGGAATACACCGCAACAGTGGAGGCCTGCCGGGGGTGGCCGGTGGTGATGGCCTCTGACCTGGGCCTGCCGGACAGCGAGGACAGCCGCCGCCTGGAGGGCTTCCGTTCCCCGCTGATGGACTTTCTGGAGTACCGCGAGCTGACCGACGGAGAGGGGCCGGATGTGCCGGTCTACATCCTGACCACCGAGCGGTATGACTGCCTCAGCGAGTCCCTGGCGAAATGGGCTGTCCGCCGGCGCCGGGAGGAGACCCGGAACGGGGCCTTTCTTTGGGGTGAGCTGGAGTGGGAGCCCGCCCCCGGCCTGGGTTTCGACGAGTGCTATATCTGCCGGGACGGCTCCTATCTCCTGTTCCGGCAGGGCGGAACGGTGGTGCTGACCGGGTGCTCCGGCGTAGATCTCACTACGGAACAGAGCCTGACGGCTGTCCGGGAACGGGTGTTGAAATGAGCGTGCCGCCGCAGTGTAAGGCCGGTTGTTACACCTGCCGTGCGGATTTTTCCCCAGACGGCTCCGTCTCGAATACCTTGGCCAAGGAGCCGCGGCGGTAGAGAATGAAAGCGAACAGGGTATTGTTCAGCGCGTCGAAAAACCACCCCACCGGGTATCCAGCGTAAATCACGTAGGGGGAGTGCCAGACGGGCATGGCCACGGCCAGGAAGATCTGCCGGATGACCACCATCCCCAGGAACGAGAACAGGCTGACCTGCTGGGAGTAGCCAAAGCCCCGCAGCATGCCCGAGATCACCTGCGTGGTCAGGCACAGGATGTACAGCGGGGCCAGTGTGCGCATCATGTCCGACCCGTACTGGACCACAAGGGGGTCCCGGTTGAACAGGCGCATCAGATTGGGAGCCGCCAGGTAGATGGCGCCGCCGGTCACCAAAATGGAGACCAGGCCGATCATCATGCACACCGCCACGCCCTTTTTGATGCGCTCCTTCTTCCGCGCGCCGATGTTCTGGGACACAAAGGTGGTGGACGCCAGGCCGAGGGCCTGGCAGGGCATGTTGATGAACCGGTCCACCTTCTGGGCCACGCCCACCCCGGCCATCAGCTCCGAGCTGATGGAGTTGATGTAGCGGTTGACAAAAATGTTGGATACGGCGATGAGGCTGGACTGGAACCCGGCGGGCAGGCCCATGACCAGCACCTCCCGCAAAAGCCCCCAGTTAATGCGCAGCCGGCCGAATTCCAGCCGGTAGCGGGGGTCCAGCCGGGCGGCCCGGCAGAAGACCATGCCCACGGAGAACACCTGGGCCAGCACCGTGGCGATGGCCACGCCGCCCACGCCCCAGTCAAAGACGCACACAAACAGCAGATCCAGCACGATGTTGATGAGGCTGCTGGCCAGTAGGGCCAGAAAGGGGTTTCTGGAGTCCCCCACAGAGCGGAGCACCGCCGCGCCTACGTTGTAGAAGGCGGTGAACACGATGCCGGCCATGTACAGACGAAGATATTCCCCCGCCAAATCGATGATGTCCGCCCGGCATTTGAGGACGTCCAGCGCCACAGGCACCAGGGCTACCCCCGCGATCCCCAGCGCCACGCCCAAGCACAGGGTAAACAGCACGGTGGTGTGGACCCCGTCCCGCAGGCGGTCATAGTCCTCTTCCCCTAAGCTTCGGGAGAAGATCACTGAGGCGCCGGTGGACATGCCGATGAAAAAGCCCACCAGCAGGTTATAGATGGGCGTGCAGGCGTTGACGGCGGCCAGCGCCTCCTTGCCCACGAAATTGCCCACCACCAGGGAGTCCACATTGTTGTAAAGAGTCTGGAACACGTACCCGGCCAAAATGGGCAGGGCAAAGCGGAGGATGCCCTGCGGGATGCTGCCCGCGGTAAGCTCTACCTGCTGACTTCTACGCTTGTCCATATGATTTTTCCACGTCCGTTTCAAAAAAGAAATCCTGAAAAGACTGGCGGACGAGCTCCATCAAGGCGCGGATGGGGTTGGTCCGGACCCGGCTGGCGTTGGCCGCCATCACCAGGTAGAAGGGCTGGGGAGGCAGCAGGCTGTAGCAGTGCCTGCGCTGGGCCGCAGGCAGGCGGTGAAGGGGGAGGATGGCGTCCGCGCCCCCCAGAGCCGCCAGCTTTTGCAGCAGGTGGAAATCGGCCTGGGCCACAATGCGGGGCGGCGAGGCGCAGAAGAGCTCCATCAGCCGCTCCTGTTCCCCCCGCAGGGTGTCGCCGGCGGGGGCCAGCATCATCTCCCGGGCGGGCAGGTCCTCCGGCAGCGGGTCGCCCCAGCGCACCCCCGGGATGGGCCGGTCCGCGTCGGCGCAGTAGACCAGCTCGGTCAGGCCCAGAATCTCGCTGTTCAGCTGGGGGTGGCTGGGGCTGCAGGTCATAAACAGCCCCAGGTCGGTGGAGGCGTTGAGCAGGGCCTCCTGGGTGCCGTCGGCGTTGCTCTCCACCACTACCAGCTCCACGTCGGGATGGGACTGGGCAAAGGGTTGTGCCACCCGGGCCCGAAGTTGGGGGGCCAGGGTGGGATCGCAGTGGATAAACAGGCGGCCGCCGTGGTCGCGGCGGTAGTCCTTGATGTGGGACTCCATCTCCCGTTCGATGCGCAGGATGTTCCGGGCGCTGTTGACAAAGACCTTCCCAGCGTTGGTGGGGGTGAGCCGGTTGTGCTCCCGGCTGAACAGGGCCAGTCCCACCATCTGCTCCACGTTGCGCAGGTGCCGGGACAGGGCGGGCTGGGCCAGATAAAACCGGTCGGCGGCCCGGGTCAGTCCCTGCTCCTCCACAATGGCGATGAGGTACTCCAGCACGGTGGTGTCCAGGCTGACCTCCTGGGCCTCCTGACTGCCCGAGGCGGCGGCCCGGGGCGCGCCGGCGGGGAGAAGCTGGTCGGAGGGCTCCGCCATGGCGAAGAGGGCGTCGGCCTGGGGGGTGTGCAGGGGCTCGTATCTGGGGTCGTCCAGGCGGTGGCGGACCAAAAGCCCCACCAGGTATTGCTCCGCTTCGGTGAGGGCGTGTCCTTTGGGATATCGGATATGGGTGAGTTGATAGACCGGCGGATCCAGGGGAAGATAGACCAATTCCTCGCAGGGCTGCACATGGATTTTGGAGACAAAGCCCGCCCCCACCCCCTGGTGGAGCATGGCGTCCAGCAGCAGCACGTCGTTGGATTCAAAGGAGACGACCGGCTCAAAGCTCTCCCGCTCGAAGAGCTGGTCGGCGATGGCGCGAATACTGTGGCGCCTGCCCTGCAGGGCGAAGGGGGTGTCCCGCAGCTGGGCCAGCCGGATGCCGTCCCGATTGGCCAGGGGGTGGGATCGGGGCAAAGCCACCAGCAGCGCCTCCCGGGCAAAGGGGACGTCTTCCACCAGATCGGTGACCGGGCCCGCGCCCAGGGCCAGATCCACCCGCCCCCGGGCCACGGCGGCGGGCTGCTCATTGGCATAGAGCTCGGTCAGCTGGAGGGATACGTCGGGATATCGCCGGGAAAAGCGGTTATATACCTGGCTGTAGATCATGGCGGCCCGGTTGGGGGCGGTACACAGCCGGATGCTCTGCCGGTCTCGGCCGGTGATGGAGCGCATGGTCAGCAGCATTCGGTTCTGTTCGTCCAGGATGCGCTGGGCGCAGTCCACCATGTAGCGGCCCACGGCGGTGGGGATGAGCTGACGCCGGTAGCGCAGGAAGAAGGAGGAGCCGTACATCGCCTCCCACTCGGCCAGGACCTTGCTCAGAGCCGGCTGAGAGATACCCAGGGCTTGGGCGGCCCGGGAGAGGTTTCCGGTCTCCGCGATGGCGACCAGGTATCGAAGCTGCCGGGTGTTCATGGCGGTTCCCCTCCTTTTTCTTTATTCTATCGAAAGATCGGAGAAAAAGCAAGAGCGTATCTATAACCAACCTGTTATGAAGGGTATAATTTTTTAAGGATGGTTCCCAACGAAATAAGGCCGTATAATAGACGCAGAAAGGCTGGAAGGAAAAAAGGGGAAACTTTTCAGCTCTAATTTGACCAAAGCCCCTGGAAAGTTTATCTTTCCCAACATTTTAAAGGAGGAATTGTGACATGAAAAAGTTCCGCAGCATCTCTGCCCTGCTGGCCGCCGCCGCGCTGACCCTGAGCCTGGCCGCCTGCAGCAACAGCGCCGGCGGCAACAGCGCCGCCCCCGCCAACTCCACCGAGCCCGCCAATTCCAGCGCCCCCGCCAACTCCACCGAGCCCGCGGCCGACGGCATCGGCTTTGTCAAGGATGAGGTTCTGACCCTGGTGGTGCCCGGCAAGGCCGGCGGCGGCTCCGACAAGGCCATCCGCTACTATGCCCAGGCCCTGACCGACGTGTACGGCCTCAAGACCACCGTCACCAACTACGACTCCAACACCATCGGCCATGAGACGGTGAAAAACGCCAAGCCCGACGGCCTGACCCTCACCCTGGCCACCGGCGCGCTGAACATCCAGTACATCACCGGCAACTCCACCGCCGACCCCATGAATGACTTTACCCTCATCGCCTGCATGCAGGACAACGGTTACTCCGCCCTGGCCGTTCCCGTGGACGCTCCCTATGATGACTTCCAGGGTTTTGTGGACTACGCCAAGGCCAACCCCGGCAAGCTTAACGCCGGTATGCCCGCCTCCGGCTCCAACACCTTCCTGTTCGGCCAGCTCACCTCCACCCTGGGCATTGAACTCAACCAGGTGGAGTGCGCCTCCGAGTCTGACCGCCTCACCAACCTGGCCGGCGGCTTCATCGACATCGGCGTGGTGGGCGTTGGCAACGGCCTGGCCTACGAGAAGGACGGCAAGCTGAAGGTTATCGGTACTGTGGCCTCCGACGGCGTGACCATTGACGGCTATCCCGAGGCGCTGCCCGACAACTACAAGACCCTCCAGGAGCAGGGCTTTGAGGACTGCTATTTCAACGTGTATCACTATCTGCTGGGCCCCGCCGGTATGGACGAGACTATGGTCAAAGAGATGAACGCCTCCATGAAGGCTATCTATGAGAAGACCCAGGACGACATCGCCAAGATCGGCAACATTCCCGGCTGGCATGATCTGGAGGAGTCCAAGACCATTCGCCAGGCCGAGTACGACCAGCTGGTGGAGGTGGGCAAGGCCATCGGGCTGTATAAGCAGGGGTAAGGATAGGACCCTGATCCAAACCCAATCAAAAATGCCTCAAGGGGCTTCCCCTTGGGGCATTTTGAAAAAAGAGAGGAGTATGTCATGTGAAAATGAAGCGAGACACCGTCACTGGTCTGGTGGGGCTTATTACCTCTGTGATCTGGGTTGCGCTCATCCAAGTTCAGACCACCCAGCCTCCCAACCTTCTGGAACCCGGTCCCCGGCTGCTGCCCTACGTGGCTTTCGCAGTGGTCTTTATCAGTTCCGCCATGCTGCTCGTCAAGGGGCTGAGGGACTGGAAAAAGGACCCCAAGCCCGACAAGCCCTACTTCCCCAAGGGCGGCAAGCTGAAGGTGACCCGCAGCTACCTCATGCTGGTCATCTACGGCGTGCTGATGGGCATCCTGGGCTTCATCATCACCACTCCCTTTGCCTGCTTTGCCTTTATCTACGACCTGAAGGGCAACAGCCAGGTCAAGCCCGTCACCGC
>CATLHC010000035.1 GCA_949948775.1 uncultured Oscillospiraceae bacterium | reverse complement strand
GAGGCCAGCCGCCGACACAGGAGGCGCCGGTGCAGACCGGGGAGGCGCCCGCGCCGCCGGTCCCTCCGGCGGTCTCCGCCGGTTTGGGCGGCGGGCTGGAGGGGATGCTGGGCGCGCTGAACAATCGGGACGTCGGGACCCTGTCCGCTGCTGCCAATCTCATTGGACAGTTCTCCGGCGGCGATGACGACAAGCGGACGGCCCTGCTTGCCGCCCTGCGCCCCTTTGTGCGGGAGGAGCGCTACGCAAAGCTGGACAAGGCGATCCAGATCGCCAAGCTGTCCCGGCTGATCCGCTCGGGGCTGGACCTGTTCCGCGCCCGCAAGGAGGACGGCCATGTATAACCACTATCTGGATGACGACAGCTTTGTTCTCCTGGAGCCGGAGCCCCAGGGCGGTCAGCCGGTGCAGAACCATCAGGGCCGGCCTCACCGCAGCCCCGCCTCGAACCAGAACCAGTACCACCCCAGCGGCCCCCAGTCCAATCACCCATACCGCCCCCCGGAGCCGAATCGCCCCAAAAACGACTTGGTAGGGGAGGTGACTCGGGGGCTGGGCCAGCTGCTGGACGGGGTGATGAAGCACTTCTCCCTGGAACACTTCGACACCGGGGACATTTTGCTGGTGCTGATCATTCTGTTCCTCTATCTGGAGGACGGGGACAATTTGGAGCTGGTTATCACCCTGGGCCTGCTGCTCCTGCTGGGGCTGGACGATGGGAAGGACAAGGGGAAACCGGGGGAGTGATCACTCCCCCGGTTCGTACAGCGCCGTACCGTCGGGAAGGGTGAAAATGCCCTCGGTCTGATCCAAGGGGCTGACCACGTCCCGGGCGCTCATGGAATACACGACGGAGCCGTCCTTTTCCGTCTCGGCCGCCACCAGCAGGCCGCTGGTCTCTGAGACCCAAAAGCGCTCGGTCCCGCCCAGAGGGGACTTGGCCTCCACATAGACGCAGGGCTGGCCGTCCCGCTCCTCGTACCCGGCGTCGGTGATATCCGCTTTGTTCAAGGCCAGCACATCCTCATAGGTGGGCAGGCGCTGGGATAGATCGGCGGTTTTGACGTCCGCGGGGCCGGAATACACCACCGCCCCGCCCTCGTACCACAGCCACAGCTTGCCGTCGCCCACAATGGAGTGCTCCACCGCGCCGGAGCCGAGCGCGGCGTCAGTGCGCAGCCAGCCGCCGTCGGCCCACACATGAGCGGTGACCGTTCCCAGGGACTGCCCGCTGGGGCCAAAATATTCCACCGCCACCGTGCGGCGGTAGCTCTCATACCGCTCCAGGGAGGCGATGAGGCTCTGTACGGTCTGAGGTGTGACCTCCACCACGACGCCCGCCGGTCGACCGCTCTCGGCGCCCACCGGGTCCAGGCTCTGGGAGGCGTCCGGGTCGGGCAGCTCCAGGTGGGGCGTGGGGCTGAACAGGTTGAAGAAAAAGCTGTACAGCACCGCCGCCAGCACCACCGCGATGATGATAATGGCCATCACCGTGCGTTTTTTGTCCTCCACACCCGCACCCCCTCTCAGCTGAATGTATGGTTCAGCTCCTGAATGGCTCCGGCATCCGGTCCGTCCGACCGAAGTGATACAAAATGCCGTCGGCGATGCGGCGGCAGGCTTTGCCGTCCCCGTAGGGGTTGACGGCATGGGCCATCACCGCGTAGGCCGCGGGCGAGTCGATAAGGTCCGCCGCCATGGCAAAGATGTCCGACCCCTTGGTGCCCGCGATACGCACCGTTCCCGCCGCTACCGCCTCGGGCCGCTCCGTTTCCCTTCTGAGGACAAGCACCGGCTTGCCCAGGGCGGGAGCCTCCTCCTGCAGACCGCCGGAATCGGTCATCACCATATAGCTGCGGGCGATGAGATTGTGCATCTCGTCGGCGGTCAGCGGGTCGATGAGGTGGACATTGTCCAGCCCGTCCAGCCTGCTGTGGGCCGCCTCCTGCACCACCGGGGACAGGTGAACCGGGTAGACCAGCTCCACCTGATCCTCATAGGCCAGGGCCAGCCGCCGCAGAGCGGTCATGATCTGGTCCATGGGTTCGCCGTAGTTCTCCCGGCGGTGACAGGTGATCACGATCACCTTTTTGCCCCGGTAGTCCAGCTGGTTCAGAGCCTCGGTAGTAAATTTAAAGTCGCCGCGCACCGTGGTGCCCAGCGCGTCGATCACCGTGTTGCCGGTGACGAACACGCCCCGGGCGATGCCCTCCGCCGCCAGATTGCGCCGGTTGGACTCCGTGGGACAGAAGTGCAGGTCCGCCAGCCGCCCCACCATGGAGCGGTTCATCTCCTCGGGGAAGGGGGAGTACTTGTCCCCCGTGCGCAGGCCCGCCTCCACATGGCCCACGGCGATCTGCTGGTAAAAGGCCGCCAGCGCCCCGGCGAAGGTGGTGGAGGTGTCCCCGTGGACCAGCACCAGGTCGGGCCGCACCTGCTGGAACACTCCCTCCAGCCCCAGCAGGCACTTGGAGGTAATGGTGGACAGGGTCTGGCTCTGTTCCATAATGTCCAGGTCAAACTCCGGGGTGATCTGAAAAATATCCAGCACCGTATCCAGCATCTGCCGGTGCTGGGCGGTGACGCAGCAAAAGCTGTCGAACTCCGGGCGGCGCTCCAGCTCCTTCACCAAGGGCGCCATTTTGATGGCCTCCGGGCGGGTGCCGAAAATGGTCATGACCTTCAGCTTATCCATGGTCATCCCCTCCCTTTTCTGTTTCGGCGGACTGGTCCGGTTCCTCCGGCTTCTCGCGGCCGGGGCGGGTCAAAAACACCCGCCAGACGATGGCTGTGGCTGCGGCCATGACCAGCAGGAACACCATGGCCTTCTGCGCGCCGCCCGCGGTGAGCACCACGGCGGACAGGCCCAGGATGGCGGAGATGACGTAGAGCACGCCCACCGCCTGCTTCTGGGAGAAGCCCATGTCAATGAGCCGGTGATGGACATGCCCCCGGTCGGGAGCCATGGGACTCTGCCCCCGGGACAGCCGCCGGATTACGGCAAAGCACTCGTCGAAGATGGGCAGGCCCAGCATGAGGAAGGGCACCACGAAGGAGATGATGGGGTACTGCTTGAACATCCCCTCCACCGACACGGTGGCCATGATGAAGCCTAGGAAGGTGGAGCCGGTGTCCCCCATGAAGATCTTGGCCGGGTTGAAGTTATAGGGCAGAAAGCCGATGCACGCCCCCGCCAGGGCCGCCATCATCACCGCCACATCCTGCTCGCTGACCAGCAGGGCGATGACCAGCATGGAGGCCGCGCTGATGGTGGACACGCCGCAGGCCAGCCCGTCCAGCCCGTCGATGAAGTTGACCGAGTTGGTGATGGCCACGATCCAGATCACCGTCACCGGATAGGCCATCCAGCCCAGCTGCCACTCCGGGTTGGGGCTGAAAATGTTGGGGTTGGACAGCACGTCGATGCGGTTGCCGGCCAGCACGGCGATGAGGGCGGCAATGATCTGCACCAGGAACTTGGGCTTGGCGGGCAGGGCGAACCGGTCGTCCAGCATGCCCAGTACCACGATGATGACCGCCCCCAGCAGCATCCCCCGCTTTTCCCCGTTCAGGGGGACGAACAGAAGCATGGCGGCCACAAAGCCGAAAAAGATGGCCAGGCCCCCCATGCGGGGGATGGGGTGGTCGTGCATCCGCCGGCCGTCGCGGGGCACGTCCACCGCTCCCACCTTCACCGACAGCGCCTTTACCAAGGGCGTGGAGGCGAAGGCCACCAGCGCCGCCAGCACCAGCGCCAGCAGCACGGACCAGATTTCCTGAGCCGCCATGATCTTACTCAGATTGTTCAATCAAATTTCGCTCCTTTTCCCCAGAGGGTTTCTCTTTCTCGCTCACCGGGGCAGGAAGCCCACCTTTTTGTACACCTTGCGCAGCGTCTTGCCGGCGATGTACTCCGCCCGTTCCGCTCCGGCCCGGTAGACCCCCTCCAGGTAGGCCTTGTCCGCCAGCAGCCGCTCGGTCTCCTCCCGGATGGGGCGCAGGATCTCCACCACGGCCTCGCCCACGGCGGGTTTGAAGGCGCCGTAGCCCTTGCCGTCGAACTCCCGCTCCACGTCTTCATAGCTTTTGCCCGTGGCGGCGGCGTAGATTTGAATGAGGTTGGACACGCCGGGCTTCTCGGCGGGGGCGTAACGCACGCAGCGCTCGGTATCGCTGTCGGTGACCGCCCGTTTGAACTTCCGGGTGATATCCTCCGGCTTCTCCAGCAGGAACACACAGCCGTCGGGCTGGGATTTGCTCATTTTGCTGTCCGGGGCGGACAGGCTCATGATGCGGGCGCCCACCTTGGAGATGTAGGGCTCGGGCACCTTGAATACGTCGCCGTATACCCCGTTGAAGCGGTTGGCGATGTCCCGGCAGATCTCCACGTGCTGCTTCTGGTCCTCCCCCACGGGGACGAAGTCCGGCTGGTAGAGTAGGATGTCCGCCGCCATCAGCACCGGGTAGGTGAACAGCCCCGCGTTGATGTTGTCGGCGTTTCGGGCGGATTTGTCCTTAAACTGGGTCATGCGGGACAGTTCACCAAACATGGTGTAGCAGTTTAGTACCCAGGCCAGCTGGCTGTGAGCGGGGACATGGGACTGGATGAACAGCACGCACTTAGAGGGGTCCAGTCCGCAGGCGATGTATTGAGCCAGCAGGGTCAGGGTGCGGCAGCGCAGCTCCGCCGGGTCCTGGCGGACAGTGATGGTGTGCAGGTCCGCCAAGAAAAAGTAGCAGTCGAATTCGTCGATCATCTCCGGCCAGTGGCGCAGGGGGCCCAGGTAGTTGCCCAGGTGGAGCATCCCGCTGGGCTGAATGCCGGAGACCATCACTTTTTTGTTGTTTTCCATCTTGCCTCTCCGCCTTTACTCGGCCTGAGCCGTGAGATACTCGGACACGTCCACCGGCTGGGCGTCCGACCACAGCCGCTCCAGGGCGTAGAACTCCCGGCCCTCGTCGGTGAAGATGTGGACCACCACGCTGGAGTAGTCCATCAGCGTCCACTGGCCGCCCCGGTGGCCCTCGATGTGGTGGGGCTCCTCCCCGGCCTTGGACATGGCCTCCTCCACCGCCTCGGCCAGCGCCCGCACCTGGGTGTTGGAGCTGCCGCTGCAGATGATGAAGTAGTCCGCCAGGGTGGTCTGGTCGGCGGTGCGCAGCACCTTCAGGTCTTTGCCCTTCTTATCGTCCAGGGCTTTGACGGCAATGGCGATCATTTCCTTTTCGTTCAGCATGGAATTCTCTCCTTTTCTAATCAGTCAGAGGTTTCGCCCCAGTCGATGGGACGGTCTTGGACCGGCGTGGGCTGGGGGTCCGGCGCCACCGGGGCGGTGGTCGGGGGCGGGGGATCCACCGCTCCGCTGGGCATGGGCTCGGAGGCCGCCGGAGGGCTGACCTGAGGCTGGCCGCTCTCGGCGGGCGCTGCGCTCTCCGGGGGCTCGCTTTGCTCGGGCGTGGGAGTCGGCTTCACCTGGACCACCCCCACGGAGGGGTCGGCCAGCCGCCCGGTGCTGGAGCGCAGGGAGCCGTCGGGGGCCTGGCTCATCAGGTCCAGCTGCCGGATGGTCACCTGCTCCACAAAGGGGTTGAGGCTCTCGTTGATGATGGTGAGCAGCTGGCTCTGGACGGGGTAGACAAATTCATAAGTCTCGTCATACCTGGCCTGGTAATAGCTGCCCATCGCTATGGGCATGGTGCAGAAGTTCACGTCGTCCACCTGAAGCCCGCCGATGATGGCCTCCTGGGCGAACCAGAAGATATTCTCCACCGACAGATCGCTGTCCACCCGGTTGCCGAACAGCTCGGCCAGCTGTCCGATGCGGGTGACGTTTTGAATCTGAAGGGTCTGCTTGAGCACCGCCTTCAAAAAGCTGTGCTGCATCTGCAGGCGGTACAGGTCGCTGCCGTCGCCGGGGTCGGGGACGCCCTTTTTATTGTGCCGCCAGCGGACGATCTCCATGGCGTCGCTGCCGAAAATCTGCCGGTAGCCCGCCGGCTGGTAGATATACAGGTCCTGGAAGGGGTCGGTATAATCCATGAGGAAGGGCACGTCGTACCACACGCCGCCGATGGCGTCCACCATCTCGCCCACCAGCTCCCAGTCGATGCGCACGTAGTAGTCCGGCATGAAGCCCACCAGCTCGGACACCTCGTTTTTCAGGGCCTGGACGCCGTCGTCCCCCTCGCCCCAGAGGGTGTACACCGCGTTCAGCTTTTTGTCCGTGATGCGGTGGCCGGTGTTGTTGACGATGGTGTCCCGGGGCAGGGACATGACGGTGGCCTTCTGGTTGGTGACGTCATAGGTGGCCACCATCATGGAGTCGGTGAGGCCGGAGGCCACGTCGGAGCCAAAGATGAGGAAGGTATAGATTTCCTGGCTCTTCCGGGCCCCGCCCACCTTGGGCTGGATGGCGTCGAAGTTCAGCGTGGCCTCCGGGTCCGGGCTGCCCAGAAGGTCTCCGGACGCCGCCGGCGCGCCGGACTGGGTGGCGTCCGGGGGTAGGGTCGGCTTTTTTACCCAGCGGTTGTGCAGCAGGACCGCCGCCGCGGCAATGACCATGATGACCGCCAGCACGATCATGACGATCATGACGGTCTTCTCTTTTTTCTTCTGGGCCTGGGCGGGGGTGAGGGCGGGCTTGGTCTTTTTCTCCAGCCGCTTCCCCGGACCAACTTGCTCAGGCCCGTCGTACTGTGGTTTTCTGGACTGGTCGCTCATGCTTAGATTCCCTTCCTGTAATATTCATCGTAGGCGTTTTTTGTGTCGGGGTGAAGCTCCTTGTCCCGCTGGACCATCTCCTGGACGGACAGGGCCGTCCCCATGCCCACCGCCCCGTCCAAATCGGTGTAGGCCAGACGGCGCAGTTCATCCACCTCGGGAAAAGCCCGGCAGGGCTCCATGTAATCGGCGAGGTACAGCAGCTTTTCCTCCAGGCTCATCCCGGCCCGTGCGGTGGTGTGGTAGAAGATGGCGTTATAGATGCCGTCGTCCATTCCAAAGATATGCTTGGCCAGGGCCGCGCCGGTTTTGGCGTGGAGCAGCTTGTCGGTGGCGCGCTCCAGGGGGGACAGCGGGATGCCATAGCGCTGGCACAGTTCCAGGTGTTCCTCATAGGTAAAATACTTGGTGCAGTCGTGGAGGACGGCCGCCCGGCGCATCCGCTCCTCGTCGGCCCCCCAGCGCCTGGCCAGCTTCGCCGCCTCCTCCTCGCAGCCCCTGATGTGGGGCAGCCGTTTGGCGTACACCATGGAGTAGGACACACACCGCAGGTCCCCCAGGCTCAGGCGGCTGAGGTCGGTGTCGGTCCCATATAGTTTTTCCCGCAAAATGTAACCGTACACCGCCTCCGGCAAAAATTCCCGTCCCTTTCCCTCACGCAGCAGATCCCGCAGCCGTGTGGAAGAAATGTCCACCAGGTCGGGGATGGAGACGGTGGCTACTCTGGCGTTGAAGGCGCGGCTGAGATGGTCCCGCTGGGGGGCAAAGACCTCCTCACCGTCCTTTTCGGTGCGGCCGAAGGCGCACACCCCGGCCAGGGCCAGAATCTTCGCCGGCTCGGCCCAGCGGTGGAGGGTGAGGAACATGTCCGTCCCCATCAGCAGCCATAGCTCGTCGCCGGGCCAGCGTTGGGCGGCTTCTTCCAGGGTGTCGGCGGTGTAGCTCTTGCCCTCCCGGTGCAGCTCGGTGTCCCACACCTCGGTGACCTGGGGCGTCAAAAGCTGGTCGGCGGCGATGGCGGTCATGGCCAGCCGCTGCTCACGGGTGGGGCTGCCAGGGGCCAGATCCTTGTGGGGGGGCGTCCCCGCCGGGATAAACACCAGCTTGTCCAGGCCCAGGGCGGCCACCGCTGCCTTGGCCGCCGCCAGATGCCCCAGATGGGGGGGATTGAAGCTGCCGCCGTAAATGCCGATTTTCAACACAGACCACCCTCTCAAATAATTTTGGGGATGCCTATTTTACCAGCTTGCATTGATCCTCGCCCCGAAGGGGCGGGGGGAAACGTCCTATTTCACCAGCTTGATTCTCTTGTCGCGGGGCTTACTGTGGGTCTCTCTGTATAAGACGAACTTGGTGCCGATCACCTGTACCACCTGGCTGCGGGTGGCTTTCGCCAGCTCCTCCGCACCCTCCCGGGGGGACAGGGGGCTGTTCTCCAGCACCCTGCCCTTGATGAGTTCCCGGGCCTCCAGGGCGTCCTCCGCCTGTTTTGTCAGGTTGGGGCCGATGCCGTCCTTGCCGATGTGGACGATGGTGTCCAGCTCGTTGGCCAGCCCTCTCAGCTGTGAGCGCTGTTTGCTTGTCAAATCCATTTTTTCATCCATCCTGTTCTATGGGGCAGTATTTATTCCGTCCAATATCTTTTCACTTTTTCAAGTTTATCCGCCCGGATCCATTCCTCGGAGTAACCGCAGGAGCAGCACACGAAGCGGTCAATCGGCACAGTGCCCAGGCCCGCCGGCAGCCAGTTTGCGCCTCCCTCGTAGCCGCCCGGTATCTCTATTATATCATTACTGCCGCACTTTGGGCATATTCTGCCGTTCTTCATTTTAAATACTCCTCCAGCTTGATCTGGAACGCCTCCAGCGCCCTCCCCCGGTGGGAGATGGCGTTCTTCTCCTCGGCGCTGAGCTGGGCGAAGGTCTTTTTCAGCTTGGGCAGGAAGAACACCGGGTCGTAGCCAAATCCGCCCTCTCCCATGGGGGCGAAGGCGATGGTGCCGGGGCACTCCCCGCGGGCGGTGAGCACATCCCCGTTGGGGAAACAGCAGGTGATGACGGACACAAATTTCGCCGTCCGGGGCTGGCCCGCGGGCATGGAGGACAACAGCAGGCGGTAACGCCCCGCATCGTCCAGCCCCTCGCCGCCGTACCGGGCGGAGTACACCCCCGGCGCGCCGTTCAGCGCGTCCACGCACAGCCCGGAGTCGTCCGCGATGGCGGGCAGGCCGGACGCCTCCATGACGGCTTTCGATTTCAACAGGGAGTTCTCCTCAAAGGTGGTCCCCGTCTCCTCCACGTCCACATCCACGCCCGCGTCGGCCTGGGAGCAGACTTCAACCCCCATACCGGACAGGATTTCGTTCATTTCCCTCAATTTTTTCTCATTTTTACTGGCCAATACCAGCTTCATCCTGATACGCCTCCATTTTGATTCTTTCTATTATACGACGGCACGGCGCGGAAATCGTTGCCAGAGTGTAAATATTGTCATAAAAGAGCCTGGGTGAACTCGGCGGCGTCAAAGGGCTGGAGGTCATCCACGCCCTCGCCCACCCCGGCGAACTTCACCGGCACGCCCAGCTCCTTGGCGATGGCGATGACAATACCGCCCTTGGCGGTGCCGTCCAGTTTGGTGAGCACGATGCCGGTGACGCCCGCCGCCTTGGAGAACTCCTTGGCCTGGATCAGCCCGTTTTGTCCCGTGGTGGCGTCCAGCACCAGCAGGGTCTCCCGGCTGGAGTCGGGGCACTCCCGGTCGATGATGCGGCTGATCTTGTTCAGCTCGTTCATCAGGTTAGCCTTGTTTTGCAGCCGCCCGGCGGTGTCCACCAGCACCACGTCGCTCTTCCTGGCGCGGGAGGCGGACAGCGCGTCGTACACCACGGCGGCGGGGTCCGCCCCCTCGTGCTGCTTGACGATGTCCACCCCGGCCCGCTCGGACCAGATGGTGAGCTGCTCGGCGGCGGCGGCCCGGAAGGTGTCCCCGGCGCACAGCAGCACCTTTTTGCCCTCCCGCTTCCACCTCGCGGCCAGCTTGCCGATGGAGGTGGTCTTGCCCACCCCGTTGACGCCGATGAACAGCACGATGGCGGGGGTGCGGCTCATGTCCACCGACAGGTCTCCGATGGACAGGTACTCGGCCAGAATGTCCCGCATGCACTGCCGCGCGCCCTCGATGTCCTTGATTTTTTCCTGCTTGCAGCGGCTGCGCAGCTCCTCCACCGCCTCCATGGTGGTCTCCGCCCCCAGGTCGGCCATGACCAGGGACTCCTCCAGCTCCTCGTAAAAGTCGTCGTCCAGCTGGGAAAAGCCGTTGAAGATACCGATCTTCTTGATCTTGTCAAAAAAACCCATAGGAACCTTCCTTCTATTTAATGTTTAATTCCTTCTCCACATCGTTGAGGTTGATGGTGAGCATCCGGCTGACGCCCTTCTCCTGCATGGTGACGCCGTAGAGCACGTCGGCCTCCTCCATGGTGCCCCGGCGGTGGGTGATGACGATAAACTGGGTCTTGTCGCTCATCCGCCGCATGTACCGGGCGTAGCGCACCACGTTGGACTCGTCCAGCGCCGCCTCGATCTCGTCCATGACGCAGAAGGGGGTGGGCCTTACCTTTAATATGGCGAAGTACAGCGCGATGGCGATCAGCGCCCGCTCCCCGCCGGACAGGGAACTCATGTGCTGGATGGTCTTTCCCGGCGGCTGGGCCTTGATCTCGATGCCGCAGTTGAGCACGTCCTCCGGGTCGTCCAGCAGCAGCTCCGCCTTGCCGCCGCCGAACAGCTCGGTGAACGACTTGCGGAACTCCTCGTTGATGAGGGAGAACTGTTCTTGGAAAATCCCGGTCATCTCAGTGGTGATCTGGGCGATGATGTCCTGCAGCTCCTTCTTGGCCTTGGCCACGTCGTCCCGCTGGCCGGTGAAGTAGGTGTACCGCTCGTTGACGCGGGAGAACTCCTCCACCGCGTCCGGGTTGATGCTGCCCAGGGCGGAGATGGATTTTTTCAGCTCCCCGATGCGCCGCTGGGCCTTCTGGACGGATTCCAGCTCCACCCGCTGGGCCCGAGCCGCCTCGTGGGACAGCTCATAGTTTTCCCACAGCTTATCCAGAATCTGGCTCTCCTCAATGGCGGTGGCGGCGGCCTTCTGCTCCAGGAAGGAGACCTCCCGCTCCATGGTGATCAGCTCGTTGTTCTTATCCCTGGCCTGACGGTCGGCCTGGTTGCGCCTGCCCTCCAGGGCCAGCTTCTCGTCGTTCAAACGCCGGATAGCGGCGGAGCCCTCCTGGCTGGCGGCCTTCAGCTTTTGCAGGCGCTCCTCTTCCTCTTGAATGCGCCGCATCAGGTAGTCGTTTTGCTGCTCAAACTGGCCGATCATTGCGGTGCGGCTGGCGGTGTCGCCGCTCAGATCGTCCCGCAGCCGCTCCAGCTCGCCGATGCTCTGGCGCAGGGCGGACTGCTCGCCCTCCAGCCCGGCCATGCGGGCGCTGTGCTGGGCGGACTGCTCGTTGAGCTGGGCCACCTTGTCCTGCAGGGCGGTGCGGCCCTGGGCCTTGGCCTCGCTCTCCGCCCGCAGGGCGGCGGCGGAGCCCTCCAGCTGCTCGATTCGGGTCTTGGCCTGAGCGGTGTTCTCTGTATTCTCCTCCATGCGGCGGCGGACCTGCTGGCGCTCCCCGGCCAGAGTCTGGCGGCGCAGCTCGATGTCCGCCAGCTGGATCTGGGCGCTGTCCGCCCGCTCGGAGTACTTCAGCACCGCGTCCTCCGCCTCGCGCAGCTGGGCTGTGGCGGCGTCCAGCTCGTACTGGGCGGCGGTGACCTCCCGCTGGGCACGGGACAGCTCCTCCGCCGCGGTTTTCAGGTCGGCGGCCAGGCCGTCTTTCTGCCGATTCAGCCGTTCCAGCTCGTTGGCCCGTGACAGAATGCCCGCCGACCGGGACACCGAGCCGCCGGTCATGGAGCCGCCCGCGTTGAGCACTTGGCCGTCCAGGGTGACGATGCGGAACCGGTGGCCGAACTTCCGGGCCATGGCCATGGCCCTGTCCATGTCCTTGGCGATGACCACCCGGCCCAGCAGGTTGGAGAAGATGTTGGCGTACTGCCGGTCAAAGGAGATGATGGCGTCGCCCATACCCACGAAGCCGTCCTCGTGTTCCACGGCCTTGTCCCGGAAATCGGCGGGGCGGACGGTGTTCATGGGCAGGAAGGTGGCCCGGCCTGCGTCTCTCCGCTTGAGGTAGCTGATGGCGTTTTTGCCGTCCTCGTCCCGCTCCACCACCAGGTTCTGCATGGCGCCGCCCAGGGCGATCTCGATGGCCACGGCGTACTGGTCGGGCACGTGGATCAGCCCGGCCACCGGGCCGCGGATGCCCCGCAGGCCGTTTCGCTCGGCTTCGCCCATCACCAGCTTCACCGCCTTGGAGTAGCCCTCGTACAGCTTCTCCATCTCGGAGAGCATTTTGATGCGGGAGTTGAGGTTGTTCTCGTCCATCTGAAGGCGGCGGTGCTTCTCCTGGGCCTGGTCCAGCTTCCGCTGCCGGGACTGGAGGCGCATCTGATAGCCGCTGATCACGTTTTTGGCCGCGTCCCGGTCCTCAGTGACCTTGTCCAGCTCTTTTTTTGTGCCATCCAGCGCCTCCCGGGCCTGGGACACCTTGTCCTCCTGCTCCTGGAGCTCCTGACTCAGTTTTTCCTCCCGGTCGTACAGCTCCTGGGCGGCGGCGGCCAGGGCGGACAGCAGCTCCTTGGCCTCCCCGGCGGAGGCGGTCTCCAGCCGCTCCCGCTCCTGAAGGCGCTCCAGCTCATCGTTGAGGCTGCCCGCCGAGCCTAAAACCTCCTGGGTGCTCTTAGCCAGGGCGTCCAGCTTTTCCTGGCAGGCGGCCATGTCCCGCTCGATCTCGTCCAGACGGCCCTTCCGCTCCTCGATCTGGGCGGCGATGGACCCGGCCCGGCCCTCCTGCTGCTCCAGCTCCTGGCGGATGCGCTGGGCGTTCTCGCTGTTGTTTTTGATATCGTTTTTCAGCAGGGCGATGCTGTTCTCACAGGAGTGCACCTGCTCGTCCATGCCGGACTGCTTTCCCCGCAGTTCCTCGGCCTGGATGTCCTTGTCCCGCATTTGGCCAGCCAGCTGCTCGCTTTCAGTGTACAGCCTGTCCACCTCGGCCTTGGCCTCGTCCCGCTGGCGGACGGCGGCGTCCAGGTCCGCGCGCAGCTTCACGCTGCTGGCCCGGATGCGCTCCAACTGGTCCAGCCAGACGGAGATCTCCAGCCCCTTCAGCTCATCCCGGAGGATGTTATACTTTTTCGTCTTCTCCGCCTGTATGCGCAGAGGCTCCACCTGGAGCTCCAGCTCGTCGATCTTGTCGTTGATGCGCACCAGGTTTTCCTCGGTGCGCTCCAGCTTGCGCTCGGCCTCCTCCTTGCGGTGGCGGAAGCGGGAGATGCCCGCCGCCTCCTCAAAGACCTCCCGGCGGTCGGCGCTCTTGGCGGACAGGATCTCGTCGATACGCCCCTGGCCGATGATGGAGTAGCCCTCCCGGCCAAGGCCCGTGTCCATGAACAGCTCGTTGATGTCCTTCAGGCGGCAGGCCCGGCGGTTGATATAGTATTCGCTCTCTCCGGAGCGGTAGTACCGGCGGGTGACCGCCACCTCCGTCTCCTCCATCTGGAAAATGCGCTCGGTGTTGTCCAGCACAAGGGTGACCTCGGCAAAGCCCAGGCCCTTGCGTTTTTCCGTGCCGTTGAAGATCACGTCCTCCATCTTCGCCCCCCGGAGGGTGCGGGTGGACTGCTCCCCCATCACCCAGCGGATGGCGTCGGAGATATTGGATTTGCCTGAGCCGTTGGGTCCCACCACCGCCGTGATGTCTGAGCCGAAGGCCAGGACCGTTTTATCGGGAAATGACTTGAAGCCCTGTATTTCCAGTGCCTTTAGGTACACACAACCACCCCTTTCCTTTCAAAACTTCTCAAATCCTTGCGCTGCAACGGTTTCGAGGCTCTTGCATTTTTCATGTTTTCTCATTTTCCTGGCGTATTTTTTCGCTCAAGTGGTGCAAAATTTGGTATAAAAACAACCAGCGCTTCATTTTACGCCACAAAGCTTTGGAAACCGTTGAGACTGTAAGGATATGCAGTTTTGAACAGAACGGAAAGCATTCATTTTAGCATTTCATTCTACCACATCAAATTCCCTTTTGCAAGGTTCAAGCCTGCACCCCCTATCATTAGGTTAGACAAGGCTTTTTGAACCTATCAAACCTAGTTTTTCATATTATCAGCGGGAAAGGAGATAAAAAAGTTATAGGACTGACCTCAAACGATAGGGAAGTGATAGTAAAACGCTGGGCAGACGGGGAAAGCGCCGTGTCAATTGAGGCGGGTCTGGGCCGGTACTCGGTACCATCTACGCAGAACTTTCACGGAGGAACACCGGGGAGCTGGACCTGAACTCCCGCCTCAAGTGCGACCCAAAACGGAGGAAAGCGGTATATCAGGCAACCTGCGGAAGTAGGGGAAACGGGCCGATGCTGCAAAGGGCCTTGAGCGCAGAAAGGAGCGAAAGAAGGATGACCAACTTTGAAAAGCTCGCGGCCTCGCCGGAAACCCTGGGCGCTTTCCTGGCGTCCATCCCCGCCACTCGCGGCCCCTAGGACGAAGACTGCCGCCAGGAGTTCTGCCCCGGATGCGGCCAGGAGGCCACGGACCACGGGGAAGGGAGGTGACAGCGGGTGAGTGAGGATAAGGTGCCGGAGGCCTTCGCCCAGGCGGAAGCGGAGCCGACTCTGACCCCGGCCACACTGTGAAGGCAGACCCTACCGGCACCCAGCTCCCGACCGCCGATCTTGAGGCAGAGATACAGTGCGCCACCGTAGCCATTGACTACCTGAAGGAGCTGGAGACTCACCGAAGCCATCCCGGACGAATATGTTCATAGGATGATCCGAACTGAAAATTGCTACTACGTTCGGATAAAGGAAAAAAACGTCCCCAGTGATGCAACCACTGGGGACGGTAGGGACTGACGGCTAACAACTACGGCCCATTATACGGGGTTGGGAAAGGAAGGACCGATGCTCGCTGCGCTTGGTTCCACCCTGGTAAAGTACCAGATAGCCGCCACTGCGACCGTTCCAGCCTACCTGCCACAGGTAGTTGTGCCGGCGGCCGAGATCCTCAATCAGCTCATTGCGGCGGTGGTGATCCGGTTCAGCCGCACCGGCATGAGTCCCTGCAGGTGGTTTTGCATGATAATGCCATATCCTCGAATGGTGGAAGGCGACAGGATGCCTCCTTTGCTCTGGATATACTTCTCCGTGGCTTCGCGTAAAGTCATAGCTGAAGTGTCGCACGACACTTCCTTATAGCGCAGCTGCCATTGAAGAGTTTCGTACACAGCTTCCTTGTTGTTCACGAGGGAGGCTTCTTTCTCACATGACATACAGGGTGATGGCTTATGAATTAGGGGAACTGCCCAGTTTAAGCGATTCGCGATATTGTTCGGCTGGGGGTATATCCACAAATTCCACCGTTTTATCGTAATTCTTTTTTACAACAGATTTGATTTCATCCAGGGACACGCGGAAGAATTCTCTTCGTTGGTTGATAAAATTGAGCTTTTTGTCTGCGAACGCGGAATGAAGCGCGGCTTCTAGGCCCGGTGCATCCTCGGTGAAAATCATAGCATGAACGTCAAAGTTAAACGGAACGGAGGCATCCCCGAGCTCATATACCCGCTCCATTGGGTCAAGCCGCCGTGTCATTCCTATTTTATAAACTCCCTCGCCGAAGGCACCGATATTGGAGATGATATAAACATATCCAGCTCTCTGATTTGCCGTGCGATAATCAACCTGCTTGATATCTGTCTCAATCTCGGAGAGCTTGCCAGACAGCTCTTTTCGCTTTTCCTCCAAGGCGGCAAGATCTGCGGGGGAGGCGGTTTTGGTCTGCTCATTTAGTTTGGCCAGAGCGTTCTCGTAATGGGTCTGTTCCTTTTCGAGCTTTTTCCGAGCCTCTTCTAGTTCCTTCTGAGCCTTTGCTTCTTCTCGCTGTTGCCGCCGGAACTCACGGGCAGCTTCTTTTTCGTCCTGCTTCTTGACCTGGTATTCGTGAACAAGACGAAGCTCCTGTATCTTCATATAGACATAATCGTTGGTGATGTATATACCCATGACAGTTCCAAGTTTGGAAATGGCATCGGCAGACGCATGGATTTTCTTCGTGCATGCCTCAATATTGTTAAACCTGACATGCTCGATCGCATCATCACACTCGGCGTTATAGGCGCGCAGAAGGAGCTTTTGCATGTCGTGTACCATCTTCTTGCCCTTCGTAGAGCTTCCATTGACGGTCCAGTTTTCATTGCCCACAACGGCCCGACCGTTTTTGATTGCTAGTTTTTGCTTGTCGCGAATCTCTTTAATTTTCTCCTTGTATTCATCAGAGGTGGCGTAGCCGTAATGAGGTGTGTACATTCCGAACGACTGGAGCAAAGCGGCCTCATCGGTCTCAATGATCTGTTCCTTGGTTTCCTTGAGCTGTTTTTGCAGCAGAAGGAGTTGGGCCGCCGTTTTCTGCACATCTTCTTTCAGACGCTCTAGTTTCAATTGGTCTGGAGACAATTGAGCCTTTAAGCGTTCGATCTCCTTTTTCTCAGAAAGCCCGAATAGTGACATATTGATCGCTCCATCTCTTTTTATTTAACCGCCCTTTGACGGTGGAGACACTTGCGAAATATCTTTTACCTTGCCCAATTTATTCTGGTCGCTTTTTGTCCTTTCGAATCTTTAGTCTGGAGGTTTTCATATTGTTGTTCCCTTGTCAAATCCTCTTGATGGACAGATAACAATGTAATGATACAACAAAAGAGCCGATTTGACAACATTTTGAAGAACCGTTTCTCTAAAATAGAAAAATTGAACTAGAAGTCGATAGTTCAAAAACATATTGAGAAACCAAATGTCATGCCAGGCAGAGGAAAAGTGATGTATTTCAAGGCATAGGACCGACGCAAGTGACGTCAGCAGGGGTTCGGATTCCACCATTTACACGTTTTGCGCTCCGATTTTGTACTGTTTGCCTTTAGACGGTGACATATGACATCCGAAGTCGAAAAAACCTGCAGTTCTTGGAGCACAAGAGCTACAGGCACAAAACGGCCCTACCCAATCCGAACAACTGACAGCAATTCGTTCAGATTGGGTAGGGCCGTTCAAATTGGTGCGCGAGGCGGGAGTCGAACCCGCACGCCCTTGCGGGCACTGGCACCTGAAGCCAGCGAGTCTACCAATTCCACCACTCGCGCATTGGTAAATTGTTGTGCTGCTCTTTAGCACGAGAATGATGATACCATAACGAAGGGCAGTTGTCAACCGTTTTTTCGCGAAAATTTTTGAGTGCGGGAATTTGGGGCGGCGGCCTCGATGTATCCGCTGCGCCGGTTCGCCATGATGCAATAGAATTCTCCGTCGGATCCTGAAACAACCCCGCAGATAGACGTTCTTCGTCACAGAGAGACGGACACGGCCATCGTCAGGCTTGATCCAGCCTGCTGTACGCCTCATCCGTTATCGGATTCGGCCGCTGGCTGTCAACGCTTGGAACCTCCGCTGATGCCGGTCGCGCCCACCGGGGGACCGCAAACTTTAGCAATCATCTTTTGGACGCTGCATGGATATGTCAGTGATTGCGCCATCCCCCTTGAAAAGCCACGTTTCCGATTGCCGCACCTTGGGTGGAAAGCATGCTGGATAGGACGTGCCGGTCAAGTGTTGCGCATATCCGGTATCTTCCTGCCTGAAGGGGAAGCGAAAAAAGGATTTGTTGTTTCAGCGTTCTTCTGGTAGAATGAAAGAAACCCGCGCAGAAGAGAAGACTATGAAAAGAACGTCCATCCTGCACCTTGGTTCCCTTGATCCTAAAAGCGGGATCGCCCATGCGTCGCCATCACCTTTTGTACCGATTTTCTGCGCAATGATACATAGAGGGGGAGAAAACCTATGAGTCAGGTCAAAAACGAGCCAAAAATTAAAAATCCACTGATCATGGCTATTCGGGAACAGCTGGAACACCGGGCGCTGTGGATGTATCTGCTGTGCGACGAGGCCGCCAAAAAGGGGCTGAAGCCGGAGGACTACGCTCCTGCCGCCATCCGTCGGTGTGGGCTGTATCAGGGCGGAATGCTGCGGAAAAAGGCAGGTGGCGGGCCGTCCCTGAAGGGCTTGAAAAAGACTCTGTTCTCCAAGTTTGCCCAGTGGGTGTTTGAGATGGACATCAAGCGCTGTGACGATGACCATCTGGATATCGACTTCCACTATTGTCCTCTGGTGAAGGCATGGCAGAAGCAGGGCTGTTCGGATGAGGAAATCCGGCTGCTGTGCGACCACGCCATGTGCGGCGATCGGGGTATTGCGGAGAGCTTTGGCTGTGAACTGGATTTGCCCGCTACCATTGCACGGGGAGACGATATCTGCCAGATTCGGTTTGTCCGGCGGTGAGGAAGCAGCAAACCGCCGTTATTCACAATTTGAATCATTCCACGAAGCATCTGTTCATGTGGCAATCCCAAATTGTAAAACGTCTTGTAATGCAGCTCCAATATCTGCGTCCAAACATAGGGTGCGCTTGGCAATCTCGCGCGGCACGAAGGCCTCGCCCCAATTGACGCAGACATAAAAGGCCTCGGGATTTTCGAGGGTGAATTTCCAGAATGGGTATTTGATAATAACAGGTGTATTTCCGCCAACACCGAGCTCTAGGAATAATACCCGCAGTCCCTGATGACGGCGCAGGAAGTCCTCATATCGTTCCGCAGCGGCGTGCCATCCCCTATCCTGCACGAAGGTATCATCACATCGCAGGTTCATGGCCATTGGTTTGCCGCAGACAGGACAACGGGGAATCAGCCCGGTAGGCACCTTCATATCCCGTTGTTCCTTTATCATCTGGAGTACCGCAGCCTCGTTATCATAGGTCTCCTGATGGCAGGCTTGCGAACACTGCCACAGGCCATAGTCGCCCTGGGTGTAAAACAGCCGCCTTTTATCAAAACCCGCCTTTTGAAACTGGTGATCCACATTGGTGGTCAAAACAAAGTAGTCTTTGTCTTTTACCAGTTCCAGCAGATGATCATACACCGGTTTCGGCGCGTTCACATAGCGATTCCAATAAATGTGGCGGCTCCACCAGGCCCAGTATTCTTCCGGTGCCTGAAACGGATAAAAGCCCCCGGAGTACATATCCTGAATCCCGTATTTTTCCATGAAGTCCCTGAAATGCGTTTCAAACCGTTTGCCGGTGTAGGTCAGACCCGCCGAAGTGGACAGGCCGGAACCCGCGCCGATCACAACGGCGTCAACCGCCTCAATCACCTGCTTCAGCCGTTGGATTTTCTCCGCATAAGTTTCGGTAAATTTTTGCGTCAATATCTTTGAAAACATTGAAAATCACCTTTCTGATGGAAGTATCCTGCCGGAGAAACTCAGACACAGTTTTCACAGCGATTTCGGCGGCGTCCTGATTGGGAAAGTGAAATTCCCCGGTGGAAATGCAGCAGAATGCCACGCTGGACAGGTTGTATTCTGCTGCCAGTTTTAGGCAGGAGCGATAGCAGGAGGCCAGGTCTTCCCGATCCTTCTGCGTTACTCCGTCATAGATAATCGGGCCAACGGTGTGGAGAATATACCGGGCGGGTAAATTGTAGGCCCTTGTCAGCTTCGCCCGCCCGGTTGGTTCCGCGTGGCCCTGGGCCGACATAATCATATTGCACTCGTCCCGGAGCTGGAGGCCCGCCGCTGAATGGATGGCGTTGTCGATGCAGCCATGACAGGGACAGAAGCAGCCCAGCAAAGCGCTGTTGTCCGCATCCACGACGGCATCCGCGTTCAGACGGGTGATGTCCCCTTGCCATACCGCGATCCGTGGATTGGCGGTGACAGGCAAGGCCGAAACCTCGACCACCCCTTTTTCCTCCCGTTCGGCGGACAGCAGTTCATCCTGCACAGTTACAAAATCACGCCGCAACGGCATGGGCGGCCGGACGTTCATCAGACTGCGGAGAAGCCGCCGTTGGGCAATTTCATCCTGAGAAATCTGGACGGCCAGAGAATGATACTCCGGCATTTCCTCCAGGAGAATACGATTCAGATATCGGATTTGCTCAATACGATCCATAGTGTGTCCTCTCAGTTCAGCTTTTCCACTGCTTTTACAGGGCAAATGCGGAAGCAATTCCCACAATGGATGCAGTGACTGCGGTCAATTTCGCGGGGGATGGTTTTGCTGATGCAGTGCTGGGGGCAGACGCTTTGGCAGCCCTGACAGGCAATGCACTTTTCCGTGTTGATCCGGTAGCCGGTTTCGTGGATGGTTTCACCGCCGAAGGAAAAGCTCTGCCGGCAGGGCGGAAGCTGGGAGAGGTCAAAATACTCACCTTCCCCTTTGTAGAGCTGAAAGACCTCCAGCGCACTGCGGCTTTTCTCTGTGGGATAGATATCCGCCATGTAGGGGTTCTGCTCAAAAATCTCGTTCAACCGCTCCTTGCCGATGCTTCTGACCGCCCCACGCACAGAAATGGCGATGGTTGAGAGCGTGCCGCTGCCCTTCATGCCGGAGACGGCCACAAAGAGCTGCCTGGTCAAACGATCATAAAAAGATTTTCCTTGCGCGGTCAGAAAATACAGACCGTTCTCATCGGTGAGCATCACATCAATTACACAGGTTTGGGGGAGCCCTTTTTCATCAACTGTGGCAAACACCGTGGAATGAATATCTCGCTGTAATATGTTCAGAATTTCTTTTGCGGTCATAAGACAAGCCTCCTGCGATCATCTTTGCCGTTCATAGTATGTCATACCCGTCAGGCCGTAAAGTAGGCACAGTACAGTGGCATTCCAATAAGTGCAATGGTTTTTACATTGGCGGTCTTGGTTCTCATGCGGCAATTTTCCCTTTGATTTGAGGGAGAGAGGCAAAGCTCTGGAGGCGTATTGCTCCAGAGCTTTTTGCATCTTCGTTCATCCGGACTATACCGCCGGTGGGGAATCTCACCCCGCCCTGAAGATTACGGTCGTATTATGATTTTGGTGCTCCCGCAATTTAGAACTCGTAGGGAGGCTCGCCGGAGAAGTCTGCGATGATGCCGTGGGCATCCTTGATGTAGAACACCTCGAAGATGGGGTTGGCGGCCTCGCCGTACTGGCTCTTGACGATGGGATTGGCAATGGCCATCTCCTTGGCGGCCATATCGTTCTCGAAGACAGCGGCGCCGTGCAGGCGAATCCAGGCGTAGGTGGGGCTGGATACGGAAACCTCGATTTCAGGGTTGGCCTGCATATCCTTGTAAACGTCCTTGGTGTTGTTGGTGCAGAACCAGAGCTTGCCGTTCAGCTCGCCGACAAACATAAACGGGCGGCATTTGGCCTTGCCATCGCGGCCTACCGTGGCCAGATACTGGACGGGATTCTCTTTCAGAAACGCTACGACCTTTTCCATGGTATTTACCTCCAAATGAAATTCATTTTTTAGGGGACTCCCCTTTTGCTGACCTAATTGTATCAGTGTTTTTTCGCGCTGTGAAGTAGGCACAATATTGTGGTATAGTTACCAGCAGGAAACTATGGGTCGAATCTTATTGATACGGCCCTGCGGCGGAATTGGCTCCAGTATATCCGGGGCGGCCTCAATACCCTCAGGGCATAGTGATTTGAGGAATTACTTGCAATTTCCTCATCGCGCCGTTATAATGGGGCTGTACGGAATATTTATATAGTAGATACAATATGTGCTATAGCTCCTTTTAGAAACTGATGCGTTGTTAGGAGGTATCGGGATGGAGGATATCCAAAAAATTGTCGCAAAGCCCACAAGGGAATTGCCTGCCTGCCCGGTGGAAACAACCCTTACCTTAATTGGGGACAAGTGGAAAGTGTTGATCCTGCGGGATCTGCTGCCTGGAACCAAGCGATTTGGAGAATTGAAAAAATCCATCGGCAATGTGACGCAAAAGGTGCTGACGACGCAGCTGCGGCAGATGGAGGAAAGCGGGCTTTTGATCCGCACCGTCTTTGCGGAGGTACCGCCCCATGTAGAATACACATTGACAGAGCTTGGCCGCAGTTTGAAACCGATTTTAGACGCTATGTGGGCCTGGGGTCAGGAATATCAGGCAAAAAATGACGCACTTAGTTAAAAATGAAAACAAAAAAGAGCCCAGGGTGACTCAAATGAATCACTCTGGACTCTTCGTTTTTGCTCAAAAACCTATCTCAACGCTGCTCCGCAAGGACAAAATTGGGAGCAGGATTGGGACGATTTGGCGGGGGCGGGGACAGCAGGGGCGCGGATTACTTCAGCTCCACCTTGCCGCCGGCCTCTTCCAGCTTCTTCTTCAGCTCCTCGGCCTCGTCCTTGCCCACGGCCTCCTTCAGAGTCTTGGGAGCGCCCTCGACAGCGGCTTTGGCCTCGGCCAGACCCAGGCCGGTGATCTCGCGCACGGCCTTGATGACCTTGATCTTGGAAGCGGCGTCGAAGCCGGCCAGCACCACGTCGAACTCGGTCTTCTCCTCCACAGCGGCGGCGGCGGGGCCGGCGGCGGGGGCGGCCATGGCGGCGGCGGAAACGCCGAACTCCTCCTCCAGAGCCTTGACCAGGTCGTTCAGCTCCAGGACAGTAAGGGCCTTGACTTCTTCAATCAGAGCAGTGATTTTCTCGCTAGCCATGATGATATTCCTCCTAATTTTCAAATGTTAAAGTATGTGTGCCGCTCACTCGGCGGCAGGGGCCTCCTCGGCAGCGGGCTCGCCGTTCTTTTCGGCGATGGCCTTGATGACGATGGCCAGGCTGGTGATGGGGGCCAGCATCATGCCCAGGACCTGACCCAGCAGGGCGTCCTTGGAGGGCAGCTCGGCCAGGGCGTACACGTCGTCCAAGGGGAGCACCTTGCCGTCCATAAAGCCGGCCTTGATGTTGAAGCGGTCGCCCATTTGCTTGGCGTACTTGTTGACGATTCGCATGGGGGCGATGGGGTCTTCTTTGGAGATGGCCATGGAAGTGGTGCCGCTCAGCACCCCGTCCAGCTCGCCCAGATCCACGTCGTCCAGAGCGCGGCGCAGCAGGGTGTTCTTCACCACGGCGTACTCCACGCCATTCTCACGCAGCTCATGGCGCAGGGCGGTGTCCTCGGCCACGGTGATGCCCTTGTAGTCCACCAGGACGCCGGAATTGGCGGCCTTCAGGTCTTCCACCAGAGCGGCCACGATGGCCTGCTTCTCACTGAGAACCTTTGCGTTAGGCATTGTTTGAATTCACCTCCGGGTAATTTGTAGCGGCAGGTGTTTTTCAAAAGAAAAACGCCGCCTTCGTGTCCACACGAAAACAGCGCAAACGGAACGTATTGGCTGCATTCTCGGCAGGACTTACGCTTTCGCACCTGCTGTCTTTGAACACTTTTAGTATTATATCGCCGTAACCTGGATTTGTCAAGGGAAAATCGAAAAAAGTTTAGTTTTTCACGGTCTTACATAATATTTCCCTATTGCGAAACATTACATTCCGCTGATCTGGTAAAATAAGACATCAAATCTTAGTGGGTGATGCATATGAAAGGTTATGAGACGCATCCGGAAGAAGTCTGTGGAAATTGCCAGCATTTTCGTCTGCACTATATCTGCATGAGTGAAAACAACTATGTTTCTATCCGCTATGGTCATTGCGTTTTTCCCATGCTGAAAAGGCGGCGTACAGAAGAGACTTGTCCAAATTGGAGTCCTATAAAATCAGATGAGACCGAATCCTAAGAACAGACACAAAAAGCCGCCGGCACCCGCCGGCGGCTTTTCTTTATGTTGTAGATTATGCGAACTTGCCGGTATTCAGCTTCACGCCGGGGCCCATGGTGGAGGCAGCGACGCAGCTCTTGACGTACTGGCCCTTGGCGGCGGCGGGCTTTGCCTTGACAATGGCGCCCATGAGGGCGTTCAAGTTGTCGCTCAGCTTCTCGGAACCAAAGGACACCTTGCCGATGGGGCAGTGGATGATGTTGGTCTTGTCCAGACGGTACTCCACCTTACCGGCTTTGATCTCGCTGACGGCCTGGGTCACGTTGGGGGTGACGGTGCCGGCCTTGGGGGAGGGCATCAGGCCCTTGGGGCCCAGGATCTTACCCAGACGGCCCACAACGCCCATCATGTCAGGAGTGGCCACGACCACGTCGAAGTCGAACCAGTTCTCCTTCTGGATCTTTTCCACCATGTCCATGTCGCCCACAAAGTCGGCGCCGGCGGCACGGGCCTCGTCGGCCTTGTCGCCCTTGGCGAACACCAGCACACGGGCGGTCTTGCCGGTGCCGTGGGGGAGGACGATGGCGCCGCGGACCTGCTGGTCGGCGTGGCGGGAGTCCACACCCAGCTTCACGTGCAGCTCCACGGTCTCGTCGAACTTGGCGGTGGCGGTCTTGATGACCAGCTCCATGGCCTCGTTCACGTCATACTGGGCGGCGCGGTCGATGAGCTTGGCGCTGTCCACATACTTTTTGCCTTTCTTAGCCATTGTGCTTCCTCCTTTCCCTTACTCTTCCACCGTCACGCCCATGGAGCGGGCGGTGCCGGCGATCATGCTCATAGCGGCCTCCAGGCTGGCGGCGTTCAGGTCGGGCATCTTGGTCTCGGCGATCTTCTGGCAGTCGGCCTTGGACAGGGTGGCTACCTTGGTCTTGTTGGGCACGCCGGAGCCGGACTCGATGTTGCACGCCTTCTTGATGAGCACGGCGGCGGGAGGAGTCTTTGTGACAAAGGTGAAGGAGCGGTCGGCGTACACGGTGATGACCACGGGGATGATCAGGCCCATGTCCTTCTTGGTGCGCTCGTTGAACTCCTTGGTGAAGGCGGCGATGTTCACGCCGTGCTGGCCCAGGGCGGGGCCCACAGGGGGGGCCGGAGTTGCCTGGCCGGCGGGGATCTGCAGTTTTACATATCCAGTGATTTTCTGTGCCATTTGAAACAGCACCTCCTACATGAAATGTGGTGGTGACGAAACTCATCGCCGCAAGCGTCATATCCCTCGCTTCCGCCTTGCGGCGAAAGTTCGCTCATTTTGCTGCGGCTCCTCTCCCCACGAAAGCTGAAAAACGCTTTCGTGGGGACCCCATTTAGAGTTCCTCCCACGGGCGGGTCTCACCCGCCTCTTGTTTGTCAGATGGTTTCGACCTGGTCCAGCTCCAATTCGACGGGAGTCTCCCGGCCAAACATGGACACCACGACCTTGACCTTGCCCCGGTCGGTGTCCAGCTCCTCCACCGTACCGATAAAGGAGGCCAGCGCGCCGTCGGTGATCTTCACACTGTCGCCCACGGCGTAGCCCACAACGACCTCGCGCTTCTCCACGCCCAGGGCGGCGATCTCCTCATCGGTGAGGGGGATGGCCTTGTTGGCCGCGCCCACAAAGCCCGTGACGCCCCGGATGTTTCGCACCAGGTGCCAGGTCTCGTCGGTCATGATCATCTTCACCAGCACGTAGCCGGGGAAGACCTTGCGCTCCAAGGTTTTGGGGCCGTTGTCGGTGATCTCGGTGACCGTTTCCAGGGGGATGGATACCTCGGCAATGAGGTCGTGCATATTGCGGTTCTCCACAGCCTGCTCGATAGACATGGCCACCGTGTTCTCGTAGCCGGAGTAGGTGTGGGCCACATACCATTTCAGTTCCTCAGCCATGGCTCGCCTTAACCGAAGAGGCTGAGCAGGGCCTCGATCACGGCGCGGGCCAGGAAGTCGAACACCCAGATGAAGACGCCCACGATCAGGACGCACAGGATGACGACGCCCACGTTCTTCACCACGTCCTTAGCGGAGGGCCAGGTGACCTTTTTCAGCTCACCCTTCAGGTCCTTCAGCCAGCGCAGGAAACGGTTGGGCTTTTTCTCCTTCTTCTTCTCCTTGGGAGCCTTGGCCTTTTTCTCGGAGCTTACGGACTCCTGCGGCGCGTTGTCCCGCTTTTCCTGTTCAGACATTTACTTTAACCCTTCTTTCCTTAGTGAGCGGCGCTCATTACTTGGTTTCGGTGTGCAGAGTGTGCTTTCTGCAGAAGGGGCAGTACTTGTTGAGCTCCAGGCGCTCGGTGGTATTGCGCTTGTTCTTCTTGGTGTTGTAGTTGCGCTGCTTGCACTCGGAGCAGCGCAGGACGACCTTCACACGGTTCCCGGCTTTCGCCATTCTCGGCACCTCCTTTTGAATTTGGCGTCCAGCAAAAAAGCGCCGGAAGCCTTTGCCGACTCCGGCGCCTGAAACGGGCATAACACACCCATTCAAAGCTACGGGGGTCGGCATAATTGCCTCCCTGCGGTCCTCCGGGGAGGGTCAGGGTTTTTGTGGGTATCCCGTAAAAATACGCACAAAAAGAAAGCCCTGCTCACAGGTGATGGCAGTATATCACACTGGGAGGGGCTTGTCAAGCACTGTTTTTTCATTTATAATGTGTCCGCGCAGGAAGAAAGGGGAGGATACGATGCGCGTGATGGCCATTGACTACGGCGACGCCCGCACAGGGGTGGCGGTGTCCGACGCCGCGGGGATGCTGGCGGGCTACACCACGGTCATCCAGTCCCGCCAGCCGGAGCGGGTGGCGGAAGAAATCGCCAAGCTGGCCCAAGAGCGCCAGGCGGACGAACTGGTGATGGGCTTCCCCCGGAACATGGACGGCACGGAGGGGGCTAGGGCGGAGCTGTACCGCTCCTTTGCTGAGCTGCTGGAGGAGAAGACCGGAAAGCCGGTCCGCCTGTGGGACGAGCGGCGCACGACGATTGAGGCCCATCAAATTCTCCACGCCACGGGGAAAAAGATGAAGGCCCACAAAAAGAACGTGGACGCGGTGGCGGCCAGCCTCATTTTGGAGGGTTACCTCGCTTGGCGGGCCAAAAACCCATAAGACCGTTTGTTTTCTGAAAAGAAAAAAGACCTAAAAAACATGTATTCGCTGATGTGGCCGGGCAGAAACTGAAAGGTTTCCGCCCGGCCATAAATATAACCAGATTAACATAGAGATGGTCTAAAAGTTTCTTTTTTGCTTCCTTTTTTCTTTTCAAAGAAAAAAGGAAGTCGCCGAAGGCAGGGCTTTACGCCAGCTCCGCCGTATCCAGCGCGATCATCAGCTCCTCGTTGGTGGGGATGAGCAGCACCTTCACCTTGGAGTCGATGGCGGAGATGATGGCCTCCTTGCCACGGATGTTGTTGGCGTCCGGGTCCATCTTGACCCCCATGAACTCCAGCCCGGAGGCGATGGCCATGCGCTGCTGGGCGTCGTTCTCACCCACGCCGGCGGTGAAGATAACGGCATCCACCCCGCCCATGGCGGCGGCGTAAGCCCCGATGTACTTCTTCACGCCGTAGCTGAACATGTCCAGAGCCAGGGCGGCGCGCTGGTTGCCGGCTTCGGCGGCGGAGCCCAGGTCGCGGAAGTCGGAGGACACGCCGGATACGCCCTGCACGCCGGACTTTTTGTTGAGCACGTTGAGCATCTCCTTGATGTCCATGCCGTGCTTGTTCATCAGGTACTCCATGATGCCCGCGTCGATGTCGCCGGACCGGGTGCCCATGGGCAGGCCCGCCAAGGGGGTGAAGCCCATGGAGGTGTCCACGCTCTTGCCGCCGGACACTGCGGCGATGGACGAGCCGTTGCCCAGGTGGCAGGAGATGAGCTTCAGTGACTCGATGGGCTTGCCCAGCATGTCGGCGGCCCGCTGGGTGACGTAGCGGTGGCTGGTGCCGTGGAAGCCGTAGCGGCGCACCTTGTCCTGCTCGTAGTACTCATAGGGCAGGGCGTAGGTGTAGGCCACGGGGGGCATGGTCTGGTGGAAGGCGGTGTCGAACACGGCCACCTG